>NZ_JANQOY010000040.1 GCF_028285565.1 Acaryochloris sp. IP29b_bin.148 | reverse complement strand
TCTTCAATAGAGAGATGATAGTCTTCTGCTATGTCCGAGATTGACAGGTCTGCAAACCCCATAATCATTAACGTACTGATTTTATTAAGGTTGACCCATCTAATATCATGCCATTGAGGTGTCCCTTTCCCAAATCCAGATTCCATAAATTAGGTCAAATCTGAGATGGCAGGGGATCAAGGTTGGGCAATGTGCTCCCTATTCAGCGGCAGCGGCGACCGGAACGGCTGAGGGTGAAACATCTGAAGCCATAGGCATCTGAGCATGGATGCGGATCAGCCGAGCTAAGGTCTCTTTTAACTCGGGTCTAGGAACAATCGCATCCACAAATCCATGACTGAGCAAATATTCTGAGGTCTGGAAGTCGTCGGGGAGTTTTTCTCGCAGGGTCTGTTCGACCACTCGTCGGCCCGCGAAACCAATGGTGGCTTTGGGTTCTGCCAAAATCATATCCCCTAGCATGGCAAAGCTGGCGGTCACGCCACCTGTGGTGGGATGGGTTAAGACCGGAATATAGAGGAGACGGCTGGCTCGATGCTGGTCCAGCGCCGCCGAAGTTTTAGCCATTTGCATCAGGCTGAGCATGCCTTCTTGCATGCGAGCCCCCCCAGAAGCACAGACAATCACTAAGGGCAGGTGATTTTGAGTGGCATGCTCAATTAATCGGGTCAGTTTTTCACCCACCACCGATCCCATGCTGCCACCCATAAACCGGAAGTCCATAACACCCAGTGCCAGGGATAAGCCATCCAGTTCACCGACCCCGGTTTGGACGGCGTCTTGCAGACCCGTTTTGCTTTGGTATTCCTGAATGCGATCGCAATAGGCTTTGCGATCGCGAAATTGCAACGGATCACAAGCCACAAGGTTGTTATCCATTGAGACCCAAGTCTCAGGATCAATCAGTTGACCAATCCGCTCATCACTTGTAATGCGCATGTGGTGCCCACATTCCAAGCAAACCATTTGATTCGCTCGCAAATCTTTGGTGTAGGTCAACACCCCACACGCTTCGCACTTAGACCATAATCCATCCGAGATTTCCCGCTCAGGCTGTGCCTTGGTCACAGGATGAGATTTTCGCCGATTTGCAAACCAATCAAATAAAGACATGGAAACGCTTACTTCCTCATAAATACATACTAAACATCAGCAAAAATGCACGCAGTCCTTCGACTGAACCGTCTTTTGGCATCTTTACCCCTTCAACACACCATCCTTAATTCTCTACACATATGTCAGTGGGCTGAGTTTTGTCTGTTGCGGCTGATTCTAAAGATAAACCCAGCAGTCACTCTACTTTGGTTTCCTAGAGTTGTCTGCAATCTTTTCTGGAAATTGTTAATTAATCATAAACTTTGTCGCTGACACTTGGCATCCCCTTCTGTTTGTTGTTTGTAAAGATTTTCAGAATCCCGCAAAATTTGTGACGTATATTACGACGAACCTGGGCATCCTAAGCCTATACGGAGCGCACCTTTTATCCAAATCACAATCGGCTTAGCACATAGCTTCAACGTCTGCTTGAGCTTCATTTTACATAACTTTTAGGGATCCCATTTAGGGTCATTGTTTCCCCTAAAGTTGTGGAGCATGGCGACAGTGAAGACTTTGTAATAGGGCTCCACTGTAGCTGAATCCTAGCTGGATTAAACGCCTAACCACCCAAACATCGAATTGTCATGCTTTCTAAATCTCATCGAAATCGGTTTCCTCTTTGGCAATACCTCAATCAGCCTCTGTTCCACTCTGAAATCTCACTGGTGCTGAATCCCAGTCGCTTTTGGCAGCTGTATCGGATTGAGTATTTGAATCGGTGTTGGATTCGGCAATGTTTACCGAATCACGATCCTCAGCGTTAACACAATTGACAAAGATGGATCCGTCAAAAGCAGCAGTGATAAAATAAAAAGCAATTCACCAATATTCCGACCGATTTACCGGGCATTCGTAACTACACCGTTGTGCTGCCCGGTGTCGTCTTTAGCAGAACAAAGCACCAAATCCCAGCATTTTTCTGTAGAAGCGTCATCCAGTCTGTAAGTTCGTCATTGCTAGCAACTGCCTACTATCCCATGGTCAATGCCCCTCCTAAACAACCGACTCCGCCTAAACTTTCCAAGCTGGAAGGGATTAAAGAGCGCAGCCATCACTTACGTCATCCGTTAATTGCAGAACTGCAGACGGACGCTAGAAATATTCCTGAAGAAGCCATTCAAATTCTCAAGTTTCATGGCTCTTATCAGCAAGATAATCGGGACAATCGGGCGAAAGGACAGGAGAAAGATTATCAATTTATGCTGCGGACCCGCAGCCCCGGTGGATTTATTCCAGCCCAGCTCTATCAAACACTGGATGAACTCAGCGAAACCTACGGCAATCACACCCTGCGAGCCACCACTCGTCAGGGATTTCAGATTCATGGCATTGTCAAGCAAAATCTGAAAACGGTGATGGCCGCCATTATTCACAGCATGGGGTCTACTCTAGGTGCCTGTGGGGACTTAAATCGCAACGTGATGGCCCCGCCAGCCCCCTATGTCAACCGGCCAGCCTATGTCTATGCCCAAGAGTATGCTAATCGGATTGCCGATTTACTCACCCCCCAAACGGGCGCGTACTACGAGATTTGGTTAGATGGGGAAAAATTCTTATCCGCAGAAGAGCACCCTGAGGTCAAAGCGGCTCGCCAGCGCAATACCAACGGCACCAATCTAGACGACGATGAAGAGCCTATCTACGGGCAGCATTACATGCCCCGGAAGTTCAAGATTGCCGTCACCGTCCCTGGAGATAACTCCATTGATCTCTACACCCAAGATGTGGGTCTAGTGGTTATCCTGGATGACCAAGATAAACTGCAAGGATTTAACGTCTTTGTGGGCGGAGGGATGGGCCGTACCCACAAAAAAGAAGAGACCTTTGCCCGGATTGCTGATCCCTTAGGCTATGTCACCAAAGAGGATGTCTATGACTTAGTCAAAGCCATTGTTGCCACTCAACGAGATTATGGTGACCGCCAGCAGCGTCGCCATGCCCGGATGAAATACCTGGTCAATGATTGGGGCATTGATAAGTTTCGCAGTGTCGTTGAACAGTATTTTGGTAAGTCTATTGCCCCCAGTCGTCCTTTGCCTGAGTTTAAGTATGAAGATTACCTAGGCTGGCATGAACAGGGGGATGGTCAGCTGTTCTTGGGCATTTCTATTGAGAATGGTCGGGTCTTTGATAATGGCAAGCTGCAGCTGAAGTCTGCCCTACGCCAAATTACGAAGCAGTACTATCTGCCCATGCGGCTGACGGCCAATCATAATCTGATTCTTTACAATATTCAGCCCGGTGATCAAACAGCTATTCAAGACATTTTAAAGAATGCAGGTGTACTAGCAGAGACGGAGATTGATCCACTGGTTCGCTATGCCATGGCCTGTCCAGCTTTACCGACTTGCGGATTAGCGATCGCAGAATCGGAACGCGCCATCCCCAGCATTCTTGATCGGATCCGGGCACTCCTCAATAAGCTGGACTTGAGCGATCAGCATTTTGTGGTTCGGATGACCGGCTGTCCCAATGGCTGCGCCCGTCCCTATATGGCTGAGCTAGGCTTTGTCGGCATTAAGCCGACGGCTTATCAGCTCTGGTTAGGAGGCTGCCCCAATCAGACGCGATTAGCCAGAACCTTTATGGAGGTCATGCCGATAGATGAGCTGGAGACGACCCTAGAGCCTCTCCTGGTTTTCTTTAAGCAAAAGGGCAAACCCGCTGAAAGCTTTGGTGATTTTTGCGATCGCATCGGCTTTGACGCCCTGCGTCAGTATAGCGACACCTATGATCCCACCACCCAAACAGGTAAGATCAGCTCGTCGCGCGTGCGGCATCGGGTCAATCTGCGTGCAGAGGTCTATGACCGACTTAAGCAAACGGCGAGTACACAAGGCAAAACCCTAACAGAGCTGGCCTCAGATGCCATTGATCTGTATTTGCAAAACTTGTCTCAGTGATCCAACGGCTTGGCTGGCAGGATGGTAACAACGCGTGAAGCTGATCGTGATTGGCGGGGGTGCGGCTGGGTTTTGGGGTGCCATTGCCTGTGCGGAAGCGTATCCGCAGATCAATATTACGCTTCTAGAAGCGAGTCCCCAGGTGCTCACCAAAGTTCGTATTTCTGGCGGTGGGCGCTGTAATGTCACCCATGCCTGCTTTGAGCCGATGCTCTTGGTGGGACATTATCCACGAGGCGCTAAAGCGCTGCGGGGCGCTTTTACTCGGTTTCAGCCCCAAGATACGGTGCAATGGTTCCAGGCCCACGGTGTCCGCCTAAAAACCGAAGCGGACGGTCGGATGTTCCCAACCACCAATACCTCAGAAACGATTATTGATTGCCTGCTCCGCACCGCTCAACAGCTCGGGATTCACCTCCGCACGACTGCGCCCGTGACCCACCTGGCTCGATCGGATAGCGGTCGTTTCGAGGTGCGCTTAAAATCGGGAGAGAAACTGGCCTGCGATCGCATCCTGTTAGCGACAGGCAGCCATCCCTTGGGCTATCGCCTAGCCCGTCAGCTCGGGCATCCGCCGATCGCCCCCGTGCCCTCCTTATTTACCTTTAAAATCAACGATCCACGCTTACAAGGCTTGGCAGGGATTACGGTCGATCCCGTGCAACTGAGGCTATCGACAGCAGACGAGGCGTTTGATCAAACTGGACCACTGTTGGTTACCCATTGGGGACTCAGTGGGCCTGCCGTACTCAAACTATCGGCCTGGGGCGCCCGAGCCTTACATCACAGTCGGTATCGGGGAGAGTTAGCTATCCATTGGTTGCCTCAGCTCAGCTATGAAGAGCTGCGCCAACAGCTGTTGCAGGCTAAAGCCCAAAAGGCCAAACGTGCGATCGCCAAGCATTGTCCCGTTCAGCTGCCCCAACGGCTGTGGCAAACTTTACTGACAGCTGCCGCTATCCCTCCAAGCCAACGCTGGGCCGATCTCTCCAAGCAAAATCTTCGTAACCTCCAACAAGAGCTGACGCAAGGACGGTTCCAAGTCAAGGGGAAAGGCGTCTTCAAAGATGAGTTTGTCACCTGCGGTGGTGTTGATCTCAAACAGATTCACTTTAAAACCATGGAGAGTCGTTTCTGTCCAGGCCTCCACTTTGCGGGAGAAGTGATTGATGTGGATGGGATTACAGGCGGCTTTAACTTTCAAAATGCTTGGACCACCGCCTGGTTAGCAGCCCAAGCGATTGGGCAGTCGCTGGCATAAGTACCCTTCGCCCCTATTCTCTGGGCACCCATCGCAGGAAAAACCACCTAGAACGCCCCTTTGTGTGGTTTCATACATCAATGGAGGCTACGTCAAACACCTTGTGTAGATTCGGTCGCCCCTGGCGATCGGTCGGGACTCATATCATATAGAAAGGAGCGTGTCATTTTGGGTGTTGAACTGCGTAGCTATGTCTATCTCGATAGCCTCCAGTCGCAGCATGCTGCCTACATGGGCACCGTCGCCGTTGGGTTTTTACCCTTACCCGGTGATACATCCCTCTGGATTGAGATTTCGCCCGGCATTGAGATTAATCGAATTATGGATGTGGCCCTAAAATCTGCTGTGGTTCGCCCCGCCGTGCAAATGGTAGAACGGCTGTATGGCGTACTAGAAGTGCATGCCAGCAGTCAAGCGGAAACGCAAACTGCCGGGCGAGCCATGTTAGATGCCTTAGGGGTTCAGCTCCGCGATCGGTTACGGCCCCAAGTCGTTTCCAGCCAAATCATCCGCAATATTGACCCCCATCATGCTCAATTGATTAATCGCAACAGTCGGGGCAATATGCTGCTGGCCGGTCAGGCACTCTACGTGATGGAGGTTACCCCAGCTGCCTATGCCTCCTTAGCCGCGAATGAAGCCGAAAAAGCGGCTTTGATTAATATTTTGCAAATTACCTCAGTGGGAAGCTTTGGTCGTTTGTACTTAGGCGGCGCTGAACGAGATATCAAAACGGCTGCTGCCGCCGTCATCGGTGCCATGGAAACCGTTCCTGGCCGCGATCATCCTGGTCGTCATAACAAGGAATAGCTAGACAGGAGCAACCATGACCAGAGCTGGCGAACATTTAGCCCTTTTATATCAAGGTGTGGAGGCATGGGAGCAGTGGCGGCAACGGCATAGCCATATTCATCCCAATCTGGCTGGGTGTAACCTCGGGCAAATGGATTTGCAAGGCTTTGATTTAAGGGATACCGATCTCACCGCTGCCAATCTGCAAGGTGCGAATCTGCAAGGCGTCAATTTAAGCAATAGCCGCTTATGTGGGGCTAATTTAATCAATGCTCAGCTGACGGGGATTGAAGGGGTGGCCATTAACCTCCACCATGCCCAATTAGTGGGCGCTGATCTCAGAGATGCCAACTTAATCGGGGGGGATTTGGCAGAAGCCGTGCTGTTAGAAGCCGAACTCAGTCGCAGCAACCTGATTGGCTGCGGGCTCAAAAATGCTGATATTCGCCGAGCCGAGCTGGAAGCCGCCCAGCTCAATCGAGCCGATTTGAGTTATGCCGAACTGGAATCCGCGAACCTGATTCAAGCGACGTTGTGTCAAGCCAATTTAACCCACGCGACGCTGATGGGGGCCTATCTCTACGGTGCAGATTTGAGTCGAGCAAATTTACGATCGGCCCGCTGTGCCCAAGCCTATATGGTGCGGGCGAATCTAGAGGACATCAATGCCGAGGGTATTGATTTAGCCTGGAGCAATCTCAGCAAAGTCAATTTTAAAGGGGCCAATTTACGGGGTGCCAGCCTTCGGGGCACCCGACTCCATCGCGCCCAGTTTCACCGCACTTGCTTAGACGGTGCCGATTGGGAATTAGCTGATTTACAGCAAGCGCGAGGGTTCCCAGATTTTCACTGTTAACCGGATTGGTGACGCAAGAGTTGCAGCAGTTGCTCGGCCTCAGCGTCGCGAAAATGTCCTCTTGATTTGCAAGGAATGGATAGCAAAATGCGATCGAAGCCATGCACGGAATCACACGGAACGGACAAGGTCACTTCTGCGGGATGAGGGCAGGTGTCCAAGACAAAAGGGCCACTATGATAGGTCTGGTGTCCAGCATCTTTGGTGGCGACGGCATGGAAACAGTAGTGATTTAAGATGTATTCCGCATCCGCAAAACTGAGCCAAGGACAAGCAATGTGGTGATGGCGGTTAAACGATGGTGCGGGAGCATGAGAGGGGGGCTTCGCTGAACCGGCGTCTTCCTGCGGATGCGCTCCGGCAACAGACAACTCTGTTTGCTGAGCTTTTAGGTAGGTATAAGCTTGATTCACCTGTTTGAGCTTTTCCTCGGCTTTCTTATAAAGCCGAGGATTATGCATAAACCGATCTGGATGCCAGACCATCACCAGATCCTGATAGGCTTCTCGAATTTCATCAAAGGAAGCAGTGGACTTGAGTGATAGGGTTTGCAGATGTGCCTCGCAAGCATGCATAGCAGACTCACTTTCACCGGAAAGTTTACCCCTATCTTAAGGATGCTCAAACTGGAAAAGCAATGGGCTGCCCGTTACGTTCTGATACGGAAATCAAAGAAGTCGTAAGGAATATTGCGCAACCTGATCTGCGGTCTAACTCGCCGATGGCGACTGATGCGTAAAGGCAGTCGCCTGCCAGGTCGCTAAGGTCTCTACCAGTGGCCGAGCAGGACTAAAATAATGACCCTGGGCAAAATCAATGTTGAACTCATTGAGGAGATTAAGAATGGCCCGATTCTCCACGTATTCCGCAATGGTCTGTAAGCCCATGATTTTAGACAAATGGTGAATCGCTGCGACGACCCCTTTAGACATCTCATCTTGCGCCACATCTTTGATGAAGGAACCATCAATTTTGACAAAATCAGCCGGAATGTTCTTGAGATGAGTAAAGGAAGACAGGCCACTGCCAAAATCATCTAAAGCCACTTTACATCCCATATCCTTTAAGGCTTGGGTCAGTTGTGCCGCAGCTTCTATATTATGGAACGCGACGCTTTCCGAGACTTCAAAGCAAAATTGTTCAGGCTTGAGATTATAGCGAGCCAGTTGTGTCGCAATAAATGAGGCGATTTCCATATTTTTGAAGGTGGCCCCGGATAAATTGATAAAGAAAATAGCTTCCTTCAGCATTAAGGCATTGATTTCTCCCAAATTCGCAAATAAATGCTTGATCACCCAGCGATCAAGCCGAGGCATAAAGTTATACTGCTCGGCAACAGGGAAAAACATACCTGGGGAACAGACTATCCCCGGCTGATCGCATAGGCGCAACAGAATTTCAAAGTAGGGTTCTGAAGTGGATGCATGCAGTGCCTGAATCGGTTGTGCATACAGCTCAAATTGGTCATACTTTAAAGCGTTTTGCAGCCGCTCTAACCACAGCAAGGTTTGGCGAGACCGGAGATTGACGGCGCAGTCCGCATGATGGATGTGGATGCGATCACGACCAGTGGCTTTGGCCGCATATACGGCTCGATTCGCTGCGTCAATTAATACAGAGGGGGGCAGATCATCATTAGGAATTTGGCAGGCAACCCCCAAACTAAGGGTCACACGGCTACTAATGGAAGAGGTGGCATGGGGTAAGTTGAGATGATGGACCGCCCGCCAAATCTCTTTTGCCACATGGGTAGCTCCCGCTAAATCGGTATTGGGCAGTACAATGACAAACTCTTCGCCACCATAGCGGGCCACACAGTCTGCAGGGCGTTTAACCACCTTGGCAATGGCTTGAGCCACGGATTCCAAACAAAGATCGCCAGCTTGGTAACCGTAAGTATCGTTATAAGCCTTGAAGTGGTCTACATCGCACATAATTAAAGCCAAAGGCTGTTCTTCTCTCAGTAGACGGTTCCACTCGTTCAGAAACACCTCATCAAACCGTCGCCGATTAGAAATCTGCGTTAACTCATCCACCACTGCCAATTGTTGAAGTTCCTGATTAGCGATCGCTAATTGCTGGGATAATGTCTTTAGAGCGAGGTTTTTATATTCCAGCTCTAGCCGCTGGTTTTGGCGTTCCATAGCATACTGAATCGCCCGTGACAGCATCGTACTGTTTAATCGTCCTTTGACTAAAAAGTCTTGTGCCCCTTCCTGCATTGCTTCTAAAGCAAGTCGTTCATCACTATTACCACTCAGAATAACTAGGGGAATGCTGGGAAACGCATCATGAACTTTGCGGAATGTCTCTAGTCCATGAGTATCGGATAACGATAAGTCCAACAAAATCAGATCAATCTTGGTTTCTTCTTTTAAGGTATCTAGACCTGAATTTAGGGTTGGGCAATGATTGAGCAGGATAGAGTGCTGTTTTTCTTTCCCCAATAGCCTTGTCACTATTTCTACATCTTGAAAATCATCCTCGATCATCAAAATTTCTGTATTCTGTGCTGGAATAATCTGTGTGTCCAATGCTTGCATAAACTTGTGAATCCCCCATATGAGTTTGTCTGCTAAGCCTCTTCAAACGCTAGCTGATTAATGGCTAAGCTTATTTTCCGTTTTGATGCCGTCGGTCAACCCCGTCCTTCAGTCTTCTTTTCTGTGAGCATTACTAGGCAAAAAATCCGCAGAAATGCGGAGGTTGACTATGAATACCGTATCTTTCTTATACCTATTTGATTCTTGCGATCGCGTCAGTAAACATACGGAACTATTTAGCTTCTGAAAATTAATATATGCAAAAAGGGTAGCTCCAGATTTTCTCTCGAGAATTGGAAATAGTTCTGAGTAATTGAGTTCAATATCACTTAAAAGTATGAATTTAAGGCCTGAGATCGCATCCGGCAAGTGACAAAAGTGCGGTACAGAATGCCCATCATGAAATAGACATGACATCTATAGAGCATCAATCCTGGCCAACGACTGACGCGTTTTTTTCTCTATTGATGTTTATATGGAATGAGAGTCTATCCACCCACCAACGATGCCGCTCCGTCTTCTCGTTATTGACGATCATGATATGACCCTCAGAGGGACCCAAAGTGCTCTCGAACAGCAATATCCCGATGCAGAGATTCTAGTCTTCAAAAATGCGGAACAAGCCTATGGGGCTGTTCAACAGCATCTCCCTGATTTGGTGGTGCTCGATCTCTCCATTCCTCAAAAACTGGGTGATCCCTCTCGATCAGACACAGGGCTACAGTTATTGAGAACGCTGATGGAGGAGTATCCCACCCTCAATATTGTGGTGTTAAGCAGCTTTACTGAAAAGTTGGTTCGCCTTAAGCCGACGATTGTGGCCCATGAAGGCGGATTTACGATCGTGGACAAAAGTGTCCCGATGGCGCAACTGTTGCTGAAAATGGATTGGGCGTTACAAGGTCTGATGTGTACCCCCAAAGAAATGCGGGCCGGCATCGAAATCAAGCCAGAATGGTTGGCGGTCCTTCAGCTGGCGTTTCAAGAGGGTCTACAGGATCAGGCGATTGCCCAACGTCTGAATATCTCGTTGCGGACGGTTCGGAACTACTGGACCAAGGTTCAAGATGCCTTAGGCGTCTATCCAGAGGCGGACAAAAGTATGCGCATTCAAACTGAAATTCAGGCCCGATCTATGGGCTTGATTGATTAGCATCATGTCCAGCCAGCGTTCCCCTCACCCACTTCCAGGAGGATGGAGAGTAGGCGTGCTGCCCGGTGTGCTTGTTATTCTTTTGGTGATCGGTGTCCGTGCTCTGGGGGGGCTACAGCGATGGGAATGGATGGCGCTGGATCAGGGCTTGCGCCTTCGTCCCGCTGAAGCCGTGGATGAGCGGATTGTGATTGTGGGGATTACCGACGCTGACATTCAACGGCTGCAGGCCTATCCCGTTCCCGATCAAGCACTGGCCAGACTCCTGTGGCAAATCCAGGACTACCAACCACAGGTGATTGGTCTGGATCTATTACGAGATTTTCCGATTCCACCAGGAGAGCCAGATCTAGAGACTGCCATTACTGATCTCTCCCACTTGGTGGGCATTGAGAAGGTATTGTCCAGTGCAGACAGTATTCCCATCCCCGCTTTAGCGGTTTGGCCACAGGACCAGATTGGTTTTGCCGATATCCTGCCGGATGCAGATGGCGGACTACGCCGGATGCTGCTCGGAACGGCTGCCGCTGACGGGGAGTATCGGTTTTCCTTTGCCCTTCGGGTCGCAGAACTTTACTTAAAAGAACACCATCGATCGCTCGAAAATGGCATCCAAGATCCGGTAGCCATGCGGTTTGGCCAGACTGAACTCACTCGATTCCAGTCCCACACAGGGGGGTACGTGAGGGCTGATGACGGGGGTAACCAAATGCTGCTGAATTATCGCCAAAGTCTCCATCCTTTTCGGATTCTCTCGTTGGCAGATTTAAATACAGGTCGCATTCAACCGGAGACGCTGCGAAACCGGATTGTACTGGTAGGCATGACCGCTCTCAGTCAGAAAGATATGGTCAACACCACAGCAGTACCCCCCTCTTTCACAGGCATCCCCGGACAGATCTATGGCGTTGAAGCCCAAGCCCATGCCATTAGCCAAATTATTAATGCGGAGCTAGAGGGACGACCACTGTTAACAGGGTGGTCCGACTTCCTAGAGTATCTCTGGATTATAGGGTGGGGCGTGCTGGGAATCCTTTTCAAGTACTGGAGTCGAACCCCGATCCTTCATCTGTTAAGCATGGCAGTGGGCAGTGCGGGGCTGGTGGGTTTGGCCTATCTCAGTTTATTAGGTGGGGTTTGGATTCCGTTAGTGCCCCCTTTGCTGGTCTTTGGCATCAATGGAGTGGTGCTATATAGCTTTTGGCTGTATGACCAGGGGTTGCGATCGCAACTCCAAAATCGGCAGCAGGTCATCGATACAACCTTTGATACCATCCATAACGGTCCGTTGCAAACCTTAGCAGGAGTATTGCGAGGGGTGCGAGATCGCAACACGTCTACCTCAGAACTAGAGCCTCAACTGCAGCACCTTAACCAAGAACTGCGAGGAATCTACAATCTGATCCGCCAAGAAACCTTGAAACCTGAACCGATCTTAGGGTTGAGCAGTGATCTGCAGTTGGAGTTGACTGCCCCCCTCCACGAATTGTTATGCACCGTTTATAGCGAAACCCTCGCCCGAGACTTACCGGGTTTTGCAGATATCCAGTTCAAAATCGTGAAATTTGAACCGATGGATGAACGCGCCCTTAGCCTTGAGCTCAAACGCAGACTCTGTCGATTTTTAGAAGAAGTGCTCTGCAACATTGGCAAGCATGCTCACGGGGTTACCCAAGTGTCTGTTACCTGTATGCAAGATCAGGGCTACAACAGAATTGAAGTGGCTGATAATGGCACAACAAGCGATTTAGGTTCAACTGCCAAGATGGGCTGGGGCACGCAACAAGCCCAGCAGTTAGCTCGACAGCTCGGTGGAACCTGGCAACAACATGGCAATACCCCCACTGGACAGCGTTACAAGTTGCAGTGGTCAGTGAAGAAAAAGCCCTTTTGGCGTTTTTTCTCTGTTCGTCGTTTCCATTAATAACCTGGGCGCACAGATGCATTGTTGTGCAACCCCATGTGCCTAACTCCACCTCCAATACTGCCTTCATCTACGATGCCCGCACTTGGTCCCTACCGATATTGTGAGCGTGTCAAGCAAGCAGTCCGAAGCTCTGAACAGTGATGGAGCTTCGGCAATCAACGGGACTCACACCCTCGTTGAATAACGGTTGCTGACGATTGTTTATTCTTGATAAGCGAGGGCAAGATGGAAGGTTTTAAATATTCTGTGGATGATAGCAGTAGTGAAACATCCCTCTTAGGCAATTCAACCCTAGGACCTCGAGATGTATTGTGGCTCAATCAGTTCAATGCAGCACCCGAAGCTGATACGATTACTGGCATTTCCTTAGCTTGGGGGTCTCCTAATCAGCCTGCATTTACGATTGATGGAGATCCCATTGTTGTGGCTCTCTATGAAGATCCAAATGATGACGGTAATCCAGATGATGCGGTATTACTAACCACCGCTGAGGCTCAAGTCGTTAACCCGAATACCGATCAATTTGCAACGATATCGATTGATCCAACCGTTGTTAGCGATTCCTTTTTTGTTGGGGCCTTACTCCCCAATCAACCCAGTACACTAGGGAATGGTGGTCCTGCGGCGGTCGACACTACTTCACCCCAGGAGAATCGATCGTTTGTTGCCACAGCAGGTAATGGTGCCTTCAATTTAAATAATCTCGCCGCGAATTCTGAACTACAGCCTTTAACAGGTGGGAACTGGTTACTCAGAGCAGAAGCTGAGGCCGATCCTAGCGTATTTGAAATTACGGTGGATACCACTCTAGATGAACTAGATGGAGACATCACCAATATCTTTAGTCTTCAGGCAAATCCTGGAGGGACAGGCATTAGTTTGCGGGAAGCCCTTATCGCAGCTCAAACTAATGCCGCCACTATCAACCTGGAAGGGGGCGAGATCTATGACCTCAGCATCGACGGAGAAGGGGAAGATACGGATCTAGAGTCTCTGCTCAATATTGGCACTGGCCAGAACATCACAATCCGTTCAGAAGGGAATGAAAAGGCTGAGATTAATGGCAATGGCTTAGATAGAGTTTTTACAGTCTCTAACAATGCCGAACTCAATTTACAGAATATTACGGTAACGGGTGGCCAAACCACCTTTGGCGGCGGCGGAATTGCCAATTTAGGCACCCTATCACTGACTGATAGTCTGATTACAGACAATTCAGCCAATCGTGGTGGCGGACTGTTCAATACAGCCAGTGGCAAAGCGACATTAACCAATAGTGTTATTTCTTTGAATAATGCTGTTACCGATGGCGGGGGGATCTTTAACAATTCAGAAATAAGTTTAATCGACGCTGAAACACTCGGAGAAATCACGTTAGATCAAAGCACTGTTTCAGAGAATATTGCAGGTGGTAGTGGCGGTGGAATTGCCAGTTTTATTGGTCGCACAATCCTCACAGATAGCACCGTTGCAGAGAATACTGCAGCAGTAGATGGGGGTGGAATTATTGCCCAAGGTGCCGATTCCACCTTTGACTCTGCCAGAGAGTTCATCCTGACAGATAGTCAAATCACTAATAATCGTTCTGGCCAAGACGGCGGTGGACTATATGTCACCAGTAATGTCAGCCCTGACGATAGGGTAACCCTTACCAATACGTCTATCTCTACTAACACTGCTGAACGCGACGGTGGAGGGATTTATAACGCTAGCGATACCGTGATTGTTGACAATGGTGTAGTTCGAGGAAATGAAGCTATTAATAGTGGAGGCGGCATCTTTGCCTCAGGTATTGGTGCACAAACTGTTTTGTCCTCTAGCCTTGTCTCTGAGAATACTGCCGCAGTCGATGGGGGTGGAATATTCAGCAATGCTAGTTCAGATGTTTTTGTACTAGAGAGTACGGTTGATAACAATGAGGCCACTAGAAATGGCGGCGGTATTAATAATGATGGGTTAACCACAAATATCGTCAATAGCACCGTCAGCAATAATCAATCTGGTGTTAATGGGGGAGGAGTGTTCACGGAGAGTGGTGCAGCCACAAATCTACCCAACAGCACAGTAAGTGGAAACACAGCTAATAACGATGGCGGGGGGATTTTTAATCAGCCTACAAGGGGATCAGTTGATCCATTTGGGAATGTTGTAGTTGGCGTACCGGGGGGAACCACTAATTTATTCAATACGACCGTTACCCAAAATACTGCCGACGTTGATGATAATGGGACAGGGAATGGCGGCGGCATCGCTAATCGAAGGTTCCGTGATGGGAACGTGATCTTTCTTCCCAGCAATGTTGATAGCCAAAATAGTATTATTGCGGGCAATAGAGATAGCCAGGACAATGATGGTCCTGGCGACATTCAGGCAGATATTGCTGGCTCCGTTGATGGCAATAATAATCTAGTCAGCAGTCTTGAGGGGGCTGAAGGTTCGATCACTGAAGGCAATAATATTCTGAGTCCGAATCCGCGGCTCGGTCAGCTACAGGACAATGGAGGAGCGACCTTAACTCATGCCCTCCTTAACAATAGTCCTGCAATCGATGCCGGGGATAATGCCCTCATTCCTGCAGATATTAATGACCAAAATGGTAATGGCGATACCACTGAACAGACACCTTTCGATCAGCGAGGGTCTGATTTTGCTCGAATCGTTAGAGACACAGTTGATATTGGTGCTTTTGAAGCAAGTCTAACGCCACCCCCGGTAGAGGAGCCGCAACCCACAGATCCTTCCACTCCACCTGTAGAAGAGCCACAACCTACGGATCCGACGGCACCACCCGTAGAGGAACCACAGCCTACAGATCCGACGGTACCACCCGCAGAGGAGCCGCAACCCACAGATCCTTCCACTCCACCCGTAGAGGAGCCACAGCCTACAGATCCGACAGCGCCACCTGTAGAGGAACCGCAACCTACAGACCCGACAATGCCACCCGCAGAGGAACCGCAACCCACGGATCCTTCAACACCACCTGTAGATGGACCACAACCCACGGATCCTTCAACACCACCTGTAGATGGACCGCAACCCACGGATCCGACCACTCCACCTGTAGATGGACCGCAACCTACAGATCCAACGACACCACCCCCTGTAGATGAACCGCAACCCACAGATCCTACGGCACCACCTATAGATGGACCACAACCTACAGATCCTTCAACGCCACCCTCTCCAGGAAATCCAGCTCCCATACCCGCGACTTTATCAGTCACGCCTACAGCAGGTACCGAGTCAGAGGGGACTGAATTCACCATAACGGTGACAGCAGAGAGTGCCGTTACCGGCGATCAAACGATTGACTTAACCCTGACGGGTGGCACGGACAGTGCTGATTTTACAGGAGTGTTCCCTTCTCAAATTACGATTCCTGACGGTCAAACCATCGGGACCACCACCGTCATGGTGAATGATGATATGGAGGTTGAGGCAGATATCGAAACGGCAACGTTTGAGATCTCCAATCCCAGTGACGGGTTGATACTAGGAGACAATAATCGTGTCGATGTAACGATTGAAGACAACGATGAGGGAGCGGTGTCTGAGCCTGATGCTCCAGTCGTTTTTAACGTTGAGATTAATATAGGTACTCTGATTAATCTACTAGTATTCAATACCACCTCCGCCGGATCCGGCTCCAATATCATTAGCAATCTAGTGGATAGTGTGCTGGCTTTAGGTCAAGCGGCTGCTGTCGAGAACTTAATGGGTTCTGACCTAATGGTCACTCTCTCAAATGGCATAGAGCTGGAAGAAGAAAGTGGGGGCAGCCTCCAGTCTGAAGATCCGGTCGAGACATCAGTGGCAACGAATGGTGATGATAGCCTGATTGGCACTCGCAATCGCGATCGCATCGATGGGCTAGAGGGCAATGACCAAATCCGCGGCTTAGGTGAGAGTGACATCCTAGTCGGTGGCCCAGGTAATGACACCTTAACGGGTAGCGCAGGTAATGACACCTTAACAGGGGGCATTGGCCTAGATGTCTTTGCGCTAGCGCCAGAGGCCGGAACCGATGTGTTCACTGACTTTGAGATCGGTGTTGATGTCATTGGCCTATCGGACGGGTTGTGTTTTAGCGGCTTGAGCTTTAGCGGGAATGAAATTAGTTTTGAAGATCAGATTCTCGCCATGCTCACAGGCGTTGACACGACCACACTGACTGCAGATAGTTTTACTGCTCTATAGGCAGAAAACACTCAGACCTATTGGGAAGCTAGACAAACGGCCTCAGCATTCTAGCCTCCCTGGAGAAAAGCATTTAGCACTTTCCAAATCAATAAAGAGGTTGTGTGATGTCTTGTTTACCACATAATTCTAAGGGCTGCGATCGCACCTATCAGGTCGCCATTATGACCCTACTGCTCTCTGGAGTATATCTGGGTTGCTCTATACCTGAGTCTGATCGCTATCCAACGCCTGTCCCCATCTATTCTCCTCCACCCTTACCAGAGCTACCCTCACCCAGTCCAACTCCCACTAGCCCTCCCCGATCGCTTGAGAATGGCACCGTGATTGACTCCCTAATTTATGAGGGTAAGGGTCATATGACGGTTGAAAATGATACCGCCCGTGATGCCGTCGTCAAACTACGCGATGACCAGACTCAAACAACGATTGCTTCTATCTATGTAAAAGCTCACCATCAAGCCGAGCTACCCAAGGTTCCTGATGGCGTCTTTCATCTGTTATTTACCTCAGGTCTAGATTGGGATTCAGAATTGCAAAAGTTTACTCAACCAGATCGTTACAGAAAGTTTGTTAATCCCGCACGGTTCATGACTAAAGTCAATGAACAAAATGGCTATCAGTATGAACAGCCTTCTCATTGGACTATTTATCTCCAGCCATCTCCGGCTGGAAAAGATCCTGTTGATTCAATATCAGAAAAGGAGTTTAGAAATGAACAGTAAACCTATCAATCGACTAGCACTTTCCACACTGATCGCAGTCCTTGCTTTGATGCTCCCATCTTTTAAGGCGTTGGCATTCACCCCGCGAGTGTCATCACCTGCATCTAATCTACATAAACGGCAGGCCCAACACCCACCCCAATTACTCTCTCTCACTAATCCTTTGTATGTCTGCTGGGATTTAACCTATAACGAACAAGGCATTGTACGAGAAAGTCGATTACGAATGGCTGGATATGAAGGAGTGATGGCGACCAGGTATTACAGTTTAAAGGACAAAGGAACTGCTTTTGTGGGACAAACAATGAAGTTACATAGCTCGCCCAGAGGATTGATCATTTTCGGGTTTAATCCCATCGATTTAATCACGAAGCGTCCTCACCCAACTTATAGTCCCGATAACTTCGCTTTACAAGTCGATCCAGAGCGCGGACCCCTGGCATTCAATATTAACGATGCCGGTCGCCTTTCCCCAGTAGATGTGAAGCCGTGCCGACGATAACAGGATATTCTCCCCATGCTTAACAAGATGCAGCGTTCTTTTCGATATGTTCGCAGTCTCGCTCAATATTTCACTACTGGAGTAAGTCTATTAAGTCTGGGGAGCCTGTTCTCACTATCGATGGCATCTGCTGTATGGGCTGGATATACGCCACCCCCCAACCCCTCAGCGCCTTCAGATCGGGGTTACACCGCAGGCACTCGGAATGGATGTGCCGGAAATGAGCAAGCTGCGTTGACTGCGATCGCACCCCATAGCTATATGGGTCGAACTACATCCACTCGTCCCACACTGGCTTGGTTTGTTCCCGATCAGACGTCGTATCCCCTGGAACTGTCGCTGGTTGGCTCCGGTACACAGCTCACCACTCCAGTGATGAAAGAAAGCAAGTCTGGCTTTGGCCATTGGACCATTCCTGAGGAGCAGTCACTGGCGAAAAATCAGACATATCGATGGCAAGTGGCCTTGGTTTGTAATCCCAATCGTCCCTCCGCTTCCTTAGTGGTGGAAGCTGAAATTGAGGTAGTGGAGATGCCGCCTGATCTAGCGAGTGCCTTGGCTACCGTCTCAGATCCAGTGATGCGATCGCAACTCTATGCCAAAGCAGGTTTTTGGTATGACGCCTTTGCAGAAGTGATGCCCCTCCAAGATGCCGCCGCTAGGGATGCAGCTCTGGCGTTGCTCAAGGATCTTTCCAACCAAGAACTTGCCCAATCCTCACAGCCCGCTCGTCAGCAAGGCCAACGCCTACAGCAGATTCTGCAAACCCAGTCATCCAAGGCTACAGCCAATTCCCAATCAAAATAAACGAAGACCAATACCCAGGATGCGGGCGGGTCTTCAAAATTTCTAGCTGTGCCCTTTGTAAGGCTTGCGCTTTCGACACACCCGGTTGACGCAGGGCCGTGTAAAAATGATCCACAAACTGAGCGGTCGTTTGATCGTTAATAGACCATAGGGAGGCCAACACGCTTTTTGTCCCTGCTTGAATCGCGACGCCCGCCAGTCCCAGTGCGGCCCGATCATCCCCGACAGCGGTTTGGCACGCCGTCAAGATCAGCAGATCCAGAGGGCGACTCTGATCGGTATTCTCCCGAATTAAGGTATCAAAGGCATTGAGGGTGAGTTTGCTGTTATTGCCTGTCACTAAGAAGGTATCCTCTGGCTCAGGGCCAAACTCAGCATGAGTGGCCAGATGGACAATATTGTGGCGATTCGTTTGTAAAACTTGGGCGATGCGATCGCCCGTAAACGCCTGATTGAGGAAGACCTGACTCTCCGGGAGTTGAGCTGCAATATGATTCAGTTCCGTTTGCACATGATCGAGAGGCGGGAAATACTGTCCATTCACCGTTGCCGGTTCGGTTAATCCCAGGGCCAAGATACTCAAGCGATCTTTATCCAGGGCCTGGGGGGCCGTCAGCGCTAAGCTGGGCGTGGTAGTAATGGCGTAGGTTTCAATCAGATATCGCTGGCCATCGTGCAACGAGGCCATGGGGACTGTGCGCAGAACGCCATCCTGAACAAAGACCAGGGTCTCGATCTGGGCTGCCGCTAAATCTGCGGCAAAGGGTTGAATAAACCACTCATAAAGCTGTTGAGACAGCCGTTTATTATAGGGCGTCAGACTAAAGTGGCGCTCTAGCTGCCGTCGATAGTGATTGATCGTTTGCTTTACGGTCGGCAGATCATCTTCCACCCAAGCCAGCTTTTGGGGCTGACCCGGCAATGTCAAAATCACCGCCATCCGATCTTGAAACAGAATGGTATTAAAAACCGCTGTTTTAGCAGTTTGATCGAGCCCCCCCTGCTCCAGGGCAGGGAGAGCTGTAATCACGCAGTCATTGCCAAAGTAATTTTGCAGCAGAGCTAACTGTAGTCGATCCATCGTCCCCAGCACCGTCTCTGCGGTTGTCGGGTCCACTGCCTCCAGATCGAGAGAAGCTTGCGATAGGCTCAAGGCGGCAAGCTGCCGATAAATCGGCTCCACCGTTTCTCGAAAGTCTAGTCGCTGGTCACGATTGGCCGCGACAATCTCACTGCGAATCTTATCCAGGGTATTCAGGGCTTGTTGGTAGGCGTTGAGGGCCTTGGGGTGCTGGTTAGTCGCATCATAAATGCGTCCGGCTTGCCATTGCCAAAGATAGAGACTGTCTCGATTGTCTAGAGTTTCGGCTGCAGCTTGCGCCTCTTGCGTTCTGACCAAGGCGGTGTCGTAGTCTTGCTGGCATTCCCAAAAGTGCCCTAACTGCCCGAGGGCAAAGGACTCACTCCGCTGATCACCAATGCGACGGGCCACCGTGAGGGCCGTCTCCATTAACCCCTGCGATGGACCTGTTGTTGCTAGGCAGACGGGGCGTACCGCTGTGGCTTCCTGGCCCAAGGCTGGATTAATCTGGGCTAAGGTGAGGGCAGCAAAGACCTTCGCTTGCGAGTCCGGCAGTTGTTCGAGGAGGGAGCGGGCTGAGGTGTGCGCCTTTTGTGCTTGGTTGATATCCAGACGCTGATAGACGGGAATGCTGTTGAGCAGGCTACGCAATTGAGCCGCTAAATTTTTGGCCTGCCGAGCCAGACGCAGGCTCGTCTCAAAAGACTCCAAGGCTTGCGCATGGTCTTGATTGGCTTTGGCCATGAGAGACTTTGCTTGGGCATCATCTCCCACCGTCCGCAGTGATGCAGCTTTGCGATCGCGCCATCGTGCCCGACTAGCATAGGTATTGCCCAGACTATTGAGCAGATCAATGGTAGCCAGATCATGTTTTTGAGCCAGAGCTAGTCCCTGGTCCAGCCAATTAATCGCAAGATCATACTCCGCCTGAAGGCGAGAGACTTCCCCCAAGGTGCCAAGGGCGGCGACTGTGCCCGTCACATCGCCTTGATCTTGAGCAATGGTGAGAGCACTGTCTGCGGAACAGTGATTCGCAGCGGGTGTACAAAGCAGTGCGATCGCACGTTGATATTGCCCCAGTTGGCGATAGGTTTGCGCCTGTTCTGTCAGCATGCGTCCGAGCTGCGGTCGATCGCCTAACTGTTGGTAAAGCTGCGTTGCAGCTTGCCAATGCTGAAGGGCTTCGGTATGCTGCCCTACTTGCTGATAGGCTCTTGCCAGGTTTTCTTCGATCAGGGCAATTTGGGTGTGATCTTCAACCGACTGATAATGCTTAAGCGCGGTTTGCCAATGAGCAATGGCATCCAAGAAAACCCCTTGCTGATACGCCTCGACCCCTTGCTGAATCTGTTGTTCACCATCGGTGATCTGATCGGCAACTTGGGCCGCCATCACAGGGCACGGATCGAAATTCGCATTGAAGCGCCAACCATAACTAGATCCAACGCACCCAATCAAGCTACTCAAAAAGAGGACGCTGGCAATGATTCGCATGCGAAAAGAATGATATTTCCACTGCACAAAACTGCCTCACAATAAACAGAATTAGCAAAAATTGACATTCATAAATTGTTAAAATCAGGCGTCTCTCTCAGCCCTATCATTGAGCCATATTCTAGATGAATTTGTATCATTAAAGTCAATAAATTATCAACATGAAAAGCGTTGGCAGCCTCTTCGCCGATCTTGTTCAGTATCAGTCAAAAAAAGCAAGCATTGATGTTTTTTGTCTTCCCTCTTTTCTGACCCTTATTTGTATCAGTAGCACCCTCAACCCGCTTCCCGCTCAAGCGCAACCCATTCAAGCAGACGACACCTTAGGGCGCTCGCAGTCTGTGGTTAAACCGATTGATGCCCTCCGCGATCGCATTGAAGGTGGGGCAACCCGAGGCGGTAATCTCTTCCACAGCTTTGAAGCCTTTAATGTCGATGGGGGACGCAGTGTTTATTTCGCCAACCCCAGCGGTATCGATAATATTCTGTCACGGGTCACCGGGCGTACACCATCTCATATCCTCGGTCGCTTGGGCGTATTAGGGAAAGCGAATTTATTTCTCCTCAATCCCAACGGATTTGTGTTTGGCCCCCAGGCAAGCTTGGATATTCAAGGGTCATTTTATGTGTCAACTGCTGATGCCATTCCCTTCAAAGGAGACGGGGAATTTAGCGCCACCCATCCAGGCGACAGTCAGTTACTGTCGGTTGATCCCAAGGCCTCATTTTTGAATCATGCTGCCATCCATCAAGGCTCTATTACCCATCAAGGGACGTTACGAGTGGGCAACCATTTAACCTTTACTGCCAACGATATCAACGTAGAAGGACAGATCTTCACGGGCGGAGATTTAAACCTGAATGCCGCCCACACCCTTACGGCTCAAGACCAAATCAGCCAGCCCGCGATTCTTTCAGCAGGTCGTCATTTACAGCTGCAGGGGAATCAAGCCATCGATCTGTTTGCCATCCGTCATCCCGACAGCGGTCTATTCTCCGGCGGAGATATGGTATTACGCTCTGCCCATCCGGTCGGTGGCGATGCCCATTACTTCAGTGGTGGCCACTTTCGCATTGAACAGCTGGATAGCACCCTCGGTGATTTAACCAGTCCTTATGATCCGGTGATTCGAGCGTCTGGTGACGTGGTACTGAATGCCTTTACTGGCGCTTCACTGCATATCTTTGCCGGAGGGTCTGTTGCTATTCCGGGTGGCGTCACCATTGTGCAGCCGGATAGCACAGCCAACGCCATTATTGAGACCGTAACCTTATCTGACCAGACCACCAACATCGCAATTGATGGCAGTTTAGTACCCACCTTAGATATTAGGGCCGGGACAACCGCAATTGGCACCTCTCCCTTTAATACCGGGCAACCCACAGGGGCTGATATCACCATCGGTCCCGTTCTCCTTAACCCAACGGTTAGCACTGGCGGTCAAGTCTTTCTCACCAACCAATATCGTCCAAATCCAGCTTTAGCAGGCACACCCGGAACCATTACTGTAGATTCTATTGAGACCGCTGATTTTCTGGGGGGAGGCGCCGTGGTGATTGATAGTCGTGGCGCGGTGAATTTAACGGGTTCAGTAACCGCTTCATCCAAAGATTTGTTCGACCCGAGTGTAAATATCCCTCGCAACACCTTTTTTGGGAATGGGGGCAATATCGTCGCTCTAGCTGCAGGTGATATAACCGTCAGCCCCGACGCCAATATCCTCTCCTTTGGTTTATCGGGGGGAGACATCAGACTTGAGAGTCTGAGGGATATCTCTGTTTTGGGCAGTCAGATCGCCAATAGTTCATGGAATAACACCCTCAGTACGCCCGGTGGCGATATCGCGATTCAAGCCCAGCGCTTCTCTCTGGAAAATGGCTCTACTATATTTGCCGATGCCAATTTTTCCAGCACGAGTCAATTCAGCCATGCAGGAGCGATCAGGATTGATGCTCAGACAATTGCATTATCTGGAACCGATCAAGGCTTTGGCAGCGGTATCTTTAATCAAATTAGCTCTGGTGCCATTGGATCCACTCAAGGCATCACTATATCGGCTGGAACCTTAGACCTTGATGATGGTGCTAGGCTGTCAACCACTGTTTTTGGCCAAGGCAATTCAGGCAGTATTTCCATCCAAGCTGATGATATTTCTCTGGCAGGAACCAATATTGCAGAAGGTCCAAGTGCACTGCAAAGCGAAGTTGCTATCCAGGGGAGTGGCTCTGCTGGGGGTATCCAGATTCAAACAGACTCACTCCTCCTCAACGATGGTGCGCAGATATTGGCTGACATCAGGGGGAATGGTGAGAGTGGCCCCATTACCATCCAGGCTCGGCAGTCTTTCTCTTTAATGGGGAATAGCCGCCAGGGGGATGGCAGTCTGATTTCGAGTCAGATTGAGTCAACCGGCACAGGTACATCTGGAGATATCGAGATTGCGTCTGCCAGACTGATCCTTCAAGATGGTGCGGGTATTATTGCCGGCACCCTTGGCAATGGGAATGGAAGCAATATCACTATTGCCGTCGATGATTCGGTTGCCTTATCCGGTATCAGTCGTCAGCAACGATCCAATTTTATTACTAGCTCAGTGGGGCCTAATGCCATTGGCCAAGGGGGAGATATCGCCATTAGCGCCCGATCATTGGTGTTAGAGGATGGCGCTGGAATTGGTAGCGTCACAGCAGGCACTGGCAACGCTGGGAAAGTCAGCATTGAGACCCAAGATGGCCTCACACTGATAGGCGAGAATAGTAGTGCTCCCAGAGGGGTAAGCTCGATTACCAGCTCAGTAGAACAAGGTGCCAAAGGCTCTGCTGCCGGTATTGAAATTAAGGCGGGCACATTATCTTTAACTGAGGGGACTCAAATCTTTACCACTACTTTGGGCGCTGGGGATGCCGGGGGCATTAGCATTGACACTACAGACGGCATTATTCTATCCGGCATGAATCGGAACGGCTTAGGTAGCGTGATATCTAGTTCCGTTGGCCCAACAGCCGAAGGAACTGCAGGACCGATCTCCTTACTCACAAATGAATTAATACTGAATAATGGTGCTCTCATTTCTAGCGGTACGTCCAGTACAGGCAATGCAGCACCCATTCAGGTCAATGCTCCACTCATAACCCTCGACAAGCAGTCTGCCATCACAACTTTGACAGTCGGGCAAGGAGATGCCGGGCCGATTCAAATTGATGAGACAGACACCTTATTGCTGAATAATAGTGTGATTCTGTCTGGGACGACGACAGCTTCAACTGGGGATGGCAGTAATATTCAAATCCAAGCTGATAACGTTTCACTGACTAACCGTTCACTGATTAGTGCTAGCTCGCAAGGCAAAGGTCGAGCAGGGAATATTCTTATCTTTCCCAATCATCCCTATCGCAATGAAACAATTACCCTAGACAATAGCGACATCACGACTGCAGCCGCTCAATCGACAGGCGGGGCTATTACGTTAACTACATCTGATCTGCGGCTGTTGGGTGACAGTGATATTCTCACCAATGTTGCGAGTGGTGCAGGCACTGGAGGGGATATTACCCTCTCTGCTCAATCCATTCTTGCCTTTGACGATAGCGATATTTTGGCCTTTGCTCGTGACGGCACAGGGGGAGATATTGTCCTCAATAGCCCTATTTTCTTTGGTGAATCTTTCGCATTGACCGAGGCAGATCCCAATACCTTAGACGGTAATAATCGCGTCGATATCAATGCAACAGGAGGGATTGCTTCGGGTGCCGTTGCGATTCCTGATGTCAGTTTTGTTCAAAATAACCTTACGGACTTACCCGAGAATTTAGTCAATACCGAACAACTGTTAGCCAATAGCTGTCTGGTTCCTGCCACGACTCAACAAGGCAAGTTCATCATTACAGGATCCGGGGGCTTACCGAGACGGCCTGGTGAGGCTGCCAGTTCTGACTTCCCAACCGGATCTGTGAGGTCTACGGCCAAGCGTGAAAATGCTCCTACCCAAGGGAGCAAACGACCGTGGCAAATAGGCGATCCCGTCATTGAGGCACAGGGCGCTTACCCTCTTCAAAATGGGCAGTTAGTGATGAGTCGGATCTGTTCAGACCCCTAAGCTCATCAGACCGCTCACGCCCGTTCAACCGATGCAGGTGCAAACGCCTGATATCGGCAATCAGACTTGCAACCGCGATTGAGGCACTCACCAATTCTTCCAGTTCAGGTTGAAAATCGACATATTCGGAAAGGCCGTTGGATTTTGATTCCGGCTTAACATCGCCTGTAGCTTTTCCAACTGTGGGCTGCGACGGGGCAAACCCTCCACCAACTGATGGGGAAATATCTCTTGCTCGAGTACAAACGCCGCCGTCGTTCCCGCCGCCGCCCCCGATGACCATTCAAAACCATGTACCCGATAGGTTGCCGCACTAATATGGCTGGTGGCAATACTCTTGCCCGTCACCAGCAAATTATTAATCCGAGGTGGAATCATCGCTCGCAAGGGAATTTGGTAGGGATAAGTTTGGGTTGCACCCTGGCGTTCCCCTGGCCGTTCTTGATTCCCTGGCGCTTGGGGAGGGCTAAGCTGCATACAGGGATGAAAATCAATGGGATAGTGGCCAATGCCCACGCTGTCTGGGTAGAGGCGGGCTCTAGTTCTCAGCTCTACCTCCGATAGGGGGACCCGATCCAAAATCACATCCAGGGTTTTTAACCCCGCCATCCGAGTGATTAAATTTCGGTAGTCTGTTCCCGATAGCGTGTTGCGGTAATAGGGCAACTGAAAATCTTGCTTAGAGACATCTGTCTCTGAAATCACAAAGCCTTGAGGATAACCATAGCTATAGCGCCCAACCAAACGCCGACTTTCCCGCATATAGGGAAACTTCGACAGACCGTGCGCAGTGCCCATCGGTGAGTCTAGCCCTTTTAAGTATTTAAGATTGGGCCAGGGCTGCTTTGGCTGGTCTGCCAGCTTAGAATCTGTCGTTCCCGCCACCAGCCAATAAAAATAACCCTGGGCCAACTCTTCGCCCCCCTGCAAACTGGCAATCCGTAAGCCGCCCTGCCAGCCGCCAGGTTGGAGCTGCCCTTCTGCTTGAAGCTGATCGCGGGTCAAAATTAGGTTGTCTGCCGCTGTACCCGGACCATAATCATTGCCCCCACCCCAATTCTGCATGGAGATATCGCCCACATTCACCTGTTCATCGGCAGTGCCGGGTTTGACGCTAAAAATGCGGCGATAGCTAAACACTAAGTTGGGGGTTTGAGCATAGCGAGGTTTATCAAAACTATAGAACGGCTCGTATTCGGAGTAGAAGGCAGGCGGCTGATGAACGGGCGGCGCTGCAGTGGCCTGCATGGCAAAGGTATAGGTACTGGCTTGGGTGCAGTAGGGGTTAGCCTGCTCACTGGAGGAAGACGGTTCTAGATGGGAGCGGGGGTCAATGCCCAGGCGATAGGGAAGGTCTGCTAGGGCTAATAGTTCTCCCGTTTCTGTGGCCTCCACTACAACCCATTGTCCTGTGACGGGTGGCTGGAATTGGAGAATCGTTTTGGTGAAGCGGTCTGAATCTTGTTCTGTATAGCTATCGGCCAGGGTTTGAGAGAGGGGATAGGTATTGAGCGGCGGTGCTCCAGGGGCAGGCTGATGCTGAATGGCTCGGATTGAGGTCAGTAACTGACCGTTCGGATCGGTCTCTAGAGACTTGACCACCGTATTTGGGAATAGATGCAGCTTGCCCTTGCCTTTAGACTCTGCCTCTTTCAGCATATCCAGCAATATGGTGTGTCCCTGCTGGGGTAAAAAGCAGACTAGGCTGACCCAACAATCACCGGGGCGATCGCGTCCTGATACCTCTATCAATCGCTGACGAAACTGGGCATAGCCCCTGGGAAAAATACCGCGCGATCGCTGTCCTACCGTCTCGTCTAAAGCCGACGTGCCCTGGGAGGAGATTTGGCCACCCCACCAGTCTGTCAGTTCTGTCATACATACCTGACGACCGGCTAGTAGCGCTTCATAACTAGCGGCAACCCCTGCTAGCCCACCACCCACCACTAAAATCTCGCAATTGACCGTGCGATCAATCGGACGCGGCGCAGCGGCAACGGGGCTAGATAAGCCCCCAATACCCCATATTGCCGTAACCATTACCCAGAGAGATCGTTTCATCGAGTGATACGGATTTTTTAGGTGCAAAGTGCGCTAAGGAGAAGCATCTGGTGATGGATTAGGGGATTCTGGAGCAGGGGATGGTGTTGGCGACTCCTCTGGGGGGACAGAACTGGGAGACTCCTCTGTCGGTGCGAGCGTGGGAGACTCGTCTGCCGGTGATGGGCTGGGGGATTCTCCAGGCGCTGGCTCTGTCGTCACACCAGGGGTGGGAATCGAAACCCCAGGCGGTAACGTACCGGGCGTGGGCGCATCGGTGCTCGTGGGCTGAGGCTGATCCTTAGGCGGTGGACTAGCCTTCGGCACAGGTAGAAAGTAAAAGCCTGCGGCTGCGATCGCAATGCTTGCCGCTCCCAATATCGCAGGCGTTGATTTTTGCAGTGCCTGGCCCGATGCCGCTTCTGACCGAGACAAAGGCCGGACGGCCAACGACAGATTGGGCAACGTTTGCTGATCGGCCAAGAGCTGATCTAAGGCTTCCACCAGGTCAAAGAGCTGAATCGTGTTTAAGTTGACCCGAATCGGATCCGCTGCCCCACTAGGGGGTTCATTCAGCAATGCCTGAGGAATGGTCAGCTCAAACCCATCTCCCGTCTTGGGTAGCAGGTGAACCGCCGATTGGTCTTGGTTCAGCTTTGTCAGGCGACGATGGGGCACACCACTCATCCAGGACTGAGTACATTGATTCGTAGCTTGGATCAGACTATTGAGTAGATCCAGACCGCCCGTCAGAGGTTGCGTTAAATCACCAAATTGGCACTCCAAGCGTAGGAGAACATCTAAGGAGCCACCTAGAGTCGCATCAGACACTGAATTGCTGATGCCTTCTAGGCTAAAGGTACAGTTGGGCAGTATAAATTGACGTTGAATGGTCATTGGGATTAGGCCACTTCTCCATCAAACAGACTAGACCAAAATCGTTCCATTCCGGCTGTTCCGGTACAAAACAGCACCTGTTCTAGCAAACCCAAGGCCAGTTCATCCAGCCGCTCATTATCCTTGTAAACCGCAATAGCCGTGCGGTTCGGATTCATCCGACTGCGAAAATGGCGGCGAAATCGTTCTAAATAATTGGCTAAAGGCACACTGTGATCTGGCGTCAACTGTTTCTCAGCGAGCTGCCGCTGTACCTGCAAGAGCTGACGAACTTGGGCTGTTTGCCGACGCGCAATATGACACCCTACAGCCACCAAGGCTTTCGCCTTATCTAAACTGAGGGAGTCTCGCTGATGCGATCGCCGCAGGGGATTGGTGTTGCGAGATTGCCAAAAGTCCACCCGATTTTCGATCACATCTTGGAGCTGCAGTTCTTCCAAGCTCAGCAACATTAACTCCGAAGCGTATAAATCCAACGCTTCGATGGCTAGCAACACGAAATCTAGTTGAATCCGGGTGCGTCGGGGACAGACCTGGTTCGGGACTTTGGGATCGGGCAGCGTTTTCAGAACGGGGGAAGTCAACGGTTCAATTGGGCTATCGGCTTGCATTACGATTCCATCACAACAAGACTACGGAACATCAGTTTGATCAACGGCTGAGGAAACCTTAACATTGGCATCCAGATCTAGGCTGCCCGCAGAAGACCCTCGACGATGCGTTTCTCTAAAAGTTCACAGTCGCCCAACCCTCTTGCAGGCTGTTTGAATGCAGTAAAGAACCCACATAATCTAAATTTCCAACCCCATTAGTGTACGATTTCTGACGTACCTTCTGGCGCTGTCTCTCCTTGTCAGACTAGAAGGCCATGTTGACGAGTGACCTAGAGTAAAACCACAGAACCTATGGATCTTAAAGCATTGATTCGCGATATTCCTGATTTTCCCCAGCCAGGAATCCTGTTTCGGGATATTACGACCTTATTGCAAAATCCTGATGGCCTCCGCTACATCATCGACCAGTTGACGGATAACTTTAGCGATCAAGCCATTGACTATGTTGTGGGCATCGAGTCGAGAGGCTTTATTTTTGGCGCACCCTTAGCCTATCAACTGGGTGCGGGCTTTGTGCCTGTGCGTAAACCTGGCAAACTCCCCGCAGCTGTCCATGCCCAGGAATATGAGCTGGAGTACGGCACCGATCGCTTAGAGATCCACCAAGATGCCTGTCCGCAAGGCAGCCGTGTGTTGGTCGTTGATGACTTACTAGCAACGGGCGGCACGGCGGCGGCCACGGCCCAACTCCTGCAACCTCTCGGCTGCACGCTCGTCGGCTTTGGGTTTATTATCGAGCTGACAGGTTTAGCAGGGCGGCAAAAACTGCCTGACTGTCTGATCAATGTATTAGTGGAGTACTAGTTATCGGCAGCGAACTCCTCGGGTACACCATCAAGCGGGTGTTTCAAGGTCTGATCACCCTATTTTTGGCATCGATTTTAACCTTCTATATTGTCGATCTGGCCCCTGGCGATTACCTCGATCAGTTCAAAAATAATCCCCAAATGTCTCAAGAGCGCCTCGAAGAGCTACGCCAAGAATTTGGGTTGGGCAATACCTGGGCAGAAAACCGTTCTGTAACCACCCTCAAAAGCGAGAAGACCACTGCCATAGCCATTAAGCCAGATGGTAGCCAAGTCATCACAGGTGGGGCTAATACCGTCACGCTTTGGGACGACAAGGGAGCAGTAGTCAAGACCCTCAAGGGGCATCAAGGACGGATTACAGCCTTAGCCTTTAGTCCTGATGGTGAGCTGATTGCCTCGGGTAGTGCAGATCAAACCATTAAGCTGTGGAAAGCCGATGGTACCCTGGTTCAAACCTTGACAGGTCACCAGGCTGCGGTGACTTGTTTAGCCTTTAGTAGCGACGGTCAAATGTTCGCGTCTGGCAGTGGCGATAAAACGGTGCGCCTGTGGAAAACGGACGGCACCGCCTTCAAAGCGCTAACAGGTCACAAAAGCTCAATCTCAGTGCTAGCCTTCAATCAAGACGGTAGCCTTTTGGCTTCTGGCAGTGAAGACAAAACAGTGCGCCTGTGGAAAACGGATGGTGCCCTCCAACAAACGTTAGTGCTGAAGGGGCCAGCAACAGCTCTGCAATTTAATCAAAATTCGGAGGGACCGCTGCTCAATACCATCGTCAATCATCAGACCTGGCAGCAATGGAATGTAGACGGCAAATCCCTAAAAACTCAAGATTTAAATCAACTACAGGACCAACCGATCACCTCGGCAGCTTTTAGTCCCGATCGCACCACCTATGCCACCAGCGCAGGTAAAGTAGTACGCCTCTGGTCTCAAAAGGATAACCAAGCATTAGGTAGTTTTAATAGCAAACAAGAGGCGATCCAAGGGCTACAGTTTGCCGATAATGGCGAACGGGTAGTCCTGATCAATGGCGATCAATCGGTACAGGTTTGGCAAAAAGATCGTTCTTTAATCAAGCAGTATGGCCTCTGGTTTAAAAATATTTTTACCTTTGATTTTTCCCAGATCTGGAAAGGCCATTGGGGACAAATCTACCAAGGCGATTTTGGCGAAAGCTTTAGCTATCAGCGACCGGTAACGGCGTTAATTTGGGAGCGGATTCCCAATACGCTGCTATTGGCGATTGCCTCCCTAGTGATTAACTGGAGCATTGCCATTCCCTTGGGCATTATCGGGGCGGTGAATCAGAATCAGTGGAGCGATCGCATTCTCCGTATCCTCAGCTATATTGGTCAAGGCTTCCCCAGCTTTATCACCGCCTTACTGCTGCTGTTTTTAGCCCAGAGTACGCCCCTATTTCCCGTGGGCGATATGACCAGCATCGATCATGCGGATCTGAATGGGTTCGGCAAGATTTTGGATGTGGGCTGGCATATGATTCTGCCCACTGTAGCCCTCAGCGTCACCGGGTTTGCGGGCCTACAAAGGATTACTCGCGGCAATATGCTGGACGTTCTGCGTCAAAACTATATCCAAACGGCCCGTGCTAAAGGCTTGCCAGAAAATAAGGTGATCTATACCCATGCCCTCCGTAATGCCGTTAATCCTCTGATTACCCTGTTGGGGTTTGAATTCTCTAGCTTATTGGGCGGTGCCTTTATTGCTGAATTCTTCTTTAACTGGCCGGGGTTAGGGCAGTTGTTGCTGCAAGCTGTACAAGCCCAAGATTTATATTTAGTGATGGCAGGCTTAATGATGGGGGCAGTGATGCTGATTGTGGGTAATTTGCTGGCAGATCTTCTCCTAGCCGTTGTTGATCCACGTATCAAGCTCAGTAACCTGAACTAAGCCGATGAATACTGCTCTCTATTACACGCTTCGCTCTCGGGCCGATGGTAATTACCTGGCAGCCCAACCTGATCCAGAAGCACCCCAGCGCTATTTGCTCCTGTTTGCTGAGCATTATGAAGCGCTCAGCTATCTCAATACTCATGCTCAAGCAGCAGCTTCTAAGTTCAGTGTCGAGTCTATCGGCAAGAGCCATATTCGCGGTATTTTAGACCGCTGGCAATATCAAGGGATTGGCATGGTTCAAGATCCTCTGATCCCCCGAATTGAATTTATGAGTTTGGCAGGATGAAGATTGGCATTGTTGGCTTGGGTTTAATTGGTGGTTCTTTAGCCTATGACTTGCGAGCCGTGGGATATAACGTGCTGGGCGTCAGTCGACAGCCCCAAACCTGTAAGGACGCTGTCACGCTAGGGGCAGTCGATTCAGCTAGTCCCGATCTCGCCTCTCTTGCCTCTGCGGATGTGGTGTTTATTTGCACTCCGGTGAGCGTGATTGATGCGATCGCAACTCGTCTGATCCCCTATCTATCCCCAGAGGCCATTCTCACGGATGTCGGTTCTGTTAAAGGAGCGGTCGTCAACCGCTTAACGCCTTTATGGCCCCGGTTTATTGGCGGTCACCCGATGGCAGGGAGTGAAGAAACGGGAATTCATGCGGCCCAGTCTCGGCTCTTTGCGGGCAATCCTTATATTTTGACACCGACAGCTGAGACGCCAGACGATGTGATCCAGACGATGAAAGATCTGGTCGGTAAACTAGATTGCAACCTCTATGAATGTTCCCCCACGGTCCATGATCGGTCGGTGGCTTGGATTTCTCACCTGCCTAAAATGACCAGTGCAGCGTTAATTACGGCTTGCTTGAGTGAAGCGGATCCAGAGATCCTGAAACTCGCTCAATCTTTTGCTAGTTCTGGGTTTCGCGATACCAGTCGCGTGGGGGGCGGCAACCCCGAACTCGGCTGCATGATGGCCCAGTACAACCGGGAAGAACTGTTGCGATCGCTCCACCAATACCGCCAAAGCCTTGATCGGCTCACAGCTATGATTGAGCAATCAGACTGGTCAGCTTTAGAAGTTTTGCTCAAACAAACGCAAGCAGAACGATCAAAATTTTTGTGATCAAATCTCAAGAACATTGTGGATAAAGGCCGTTTCCCGCAATATGAGCCAAGACGATTGACGTTACCCCACAATGTCTTACTTTTTGGATCAAGATTGTTAAATCGCCAGGTCAGTTAGGACGCAGCCTTCAGCACATGCTCCATTGCTTCACGCAGCGTATCAAATTGTGCCAAACACTTTCGAATCCGACTTTTAAGCCAGGACCAGCAATGCTCAATCTTATTGAAGTCTGGTGAATAGGGAGGTCAGTACCAAACCTCACACCCAGCAGCCTTCACCAGCTCCTCAATTCGTCCTCCTTTATGAAAGCTGGCATTGTCAATCACCCATTTCTGTCCTGGTTTGAGCGTGGGGATTAAGCAAGTCTCTAGCCATGTCTCAAAGACCAGGCGGTTACAAGCCTCTTTGTTAAAAATGCTGCAATTCCCTTGACGAGGCGAAACGACCGCATCACTCAGCTCCTTTCTGAAATTTAGAAGTAATGGTTTAAGTAGTGACCCAGCAGTTGACTGTTTTGAGCATAAGCTCAAATTATAAATATAAGCTCTACTTGTGCATCATATGAGACGATTCCTCCACTAATGAGAGCAAAGCTAAAAATCAACATATTTCTTTACCTTATTGACGAGGTCTTCCTAGCTAGACAGCATATAGAAGAGCAAGGTATTCTGACATGCCAAAGAACATGGATCTCAGCATGACTTGTTCATCATTAGTACTTTTTTAAAAAGCCTGAAGATTGAGCATGTATTCTTATGTAGAATGTATGCTCAAAATAACTAGGCAGAGGGATCTAGGCTCTATCAATAGAGAAAGGAAAGCAATATGTCACTTTTTGGTGGAATTGAAGCAGGTGGCACAAAGTTTATTTGTGCGGTGGGTACTGATCCTGATAACTTGCAAAGCCAAACGCGAATCTCCACTACTACACCTGAAGAAACGTTGGGACAGGTTGTTGATTTTTTCCGCCAACAACAAGTCGAAGCAGGTGAGATCGAAGCGATAGGCATTGGTGCCTTTGGTCCGGTGAATGTCAACCCAGATTCACCTAAGTTTGGATGGTTTCTGAATACGCCCAAGCCTGGCTGGCAGCAGATTGATTTTTTGGGACTGCTTCAACGTGAACTGGGTGTGCCACACATCGGCTTCGATACGGATGTGAATGCCGCAGCCTTAGGCGAATATCAATGGGGAAACGCACAAGGCATCGCAAACTTTATTTACTTGACGGTGGGCACGGGTGTCGGTGGGGGTGGGATGGTTGATGGGAAACTCATGCACGGGTTGCTGCATCCTGAGATGGGCCATATTCTGATTCCACACGATGTAATCGCAGATCCATTTGTCGGTGCTTGTCCCTTCCACAAAGACTGCTTAGAGGGGTTAGCCTCTGGGTACGCGATGGAAAAAAGATGGGGCCAGCCAGGAGCTTCCTTACCGCCTGACCATCCAGCATGGGCGCTAGAAGCGCATTACCTGGCGCTAGGACTGATCAATTTTATTTTTACGCTCTCACCTGAGCGCATCATTATTGGGGGCGGTGTCATGGAACAAAAGCAGATGTTTCCAATGGTGCGATCGCAGGTGCAGGCGCTGCTGAGTCATTATTTGGATGTCCCTGAGATCGTCTACGATATTGACAACTACATACTGCCGCCCAAGCTAGGCGCAAAAGCCGGATTCTCAGGGGCTTTTGTCCTGGCCGCGCAGGCATTAGAGTTGCAAGCTTAGAGATAATATTCTGACGACGTGATCAAGGCCATTGCGATCGCTCAGGGCGATCAACACAATGTTCAATCGGTGAGCATAGAAGAGGCTTATTTTGAAAAAACGTGATCAAGCCGAACGACAATCGCAAGACATCACAAGACGTCATTCATCCGACCGCAAACTCGATCTAGCAGCCCATGCTGCCTGGCTCTATTACATTGCAGACAATAATCAAGAAGAGATTGCGGGCAAGCTAGGGATTTCGCGTCAGGCCGCTCAGCGATTAGTTGCTCTAGCGGTCAGCGAAAAACTGATTAAGTTTCGGCTAGATTATCCGCTCGCTTTCTGTCTTGAATTAGCAGAGGCCCTACGCAACCAGTTTGGGCTTGTAACCTGCGAAGTGGTGCCAAGCGGCGATAACGGCAACAGCTTGCTTGCGGGCCTTGGCAACTGCGGAGCGGTTCATCTAGAAGCACATCTAGCGGCGAAAGCACCAAGCGTGATTGCCTTCTCTTCAGGGCGGACGCTGCGAGAGATGGTCGAACAGATGCCATTGATGAATCAGCCGCAGCACAAGATAGTTTCGATTGTGGGTAACTTATCTCATTATGGGAGAGCTGGCCACCACGAAGTTGTCATGCATCTTTGCGAACGGACAGGAGCCTCTGCCTATCCAGTACCGACGCCTGTGGTGGCCACCAGTATAGAAGAAAGAGAACTATTGCAGACACAGCGATCGTTTGTAGCTATTAAAGAGTTAGTGGGGCAGGCGAAGGTCACGTTTGTAGGCATCGGCACAGTGGAGTGGAATGCACCGTTGCATCAAAGTGGCTTTGTCAACGATGCCGAGATTGCAGAACTGATTGAGCTAGGCGCGATAGGCGAAATTGCTGGGTGGGCATACAATCAGCAAGGACTCTTGCTGAAGCAGGGGACCAATACGAAAGTTGCAGGCGTACCGCTGGAGCAGCCAGTCGATCGAACGACCATTGCGATCGCAGGTGGCCTATCTAAAGCCAATGCAATCCGGGCTGCCTTGGCAGGAAAGCTAGTCAACGGCTTGATTACCGATGAGTCAGTCGCTCAGGCGCTGCTCAACAAGACCTAAGATGGGCATTAGGATACATCGGAACAGAAAACAACGGGACAGCCCTGGTCTTATTCTGATAAATCTAAAAACACTTGGAAATTGTACTGGTAGCGACAATGGGATCCTAAGAATACCCCTAGGCTGATTGGAGTTTATATATCTCCTACACTGCCAGTTATGGTGGTGGTTCGCTCACCTCAAATTCAATCTCTATGCAGCTAAAAGAAAAAATCCCAGTCAATATTTATCGTCCCAAAGAACCTCTAATTAGCAAGTGTCTGACCAATGACGAGTTAGTTCAAACCGACGGAGAAGGATCCGTTCGCCACATCACCTTTGATTTAGCAGGGAGCGATTTCCATTATCTTGAAGGCCAAAGCTTAGGGATTATTCCAGACGGCACCGATGACAACGGTCGCCCTCATAAGCTGCGGCTCTATTCCATTGCCTCCACTCGCCATGGCGATCAAGGCGATGATCAGACCGTCTCCTTATGCGTTCGCCAATTGGAATATGATCACCCCGAAACCGGCGAGCGAGTCTATGGCGTTTGCTCCCACTATTTAAATCAGCTGCAGCCAGGTGCTCCCGTCAAAATCACAGGTCCGGTGGGCAAAGAAATGCTCTTGCCCGAGGACCCAGAAGCTAATGTGATTATGATTGCCACAGGCACAGGCATTGCCCCCTTTCGAGCCTATCTATGGCGATTGTTTCAAGAAAAACATGCCGACTATCAATTCCAAGGCAAAGCATGGCTATTCTTTGGCGTCCCCTATACAGCCAATATTCTCTATAAAGAACAGCTAGAAGCCCTAGCAACCCAATTCCCAGAACAGTTCCAACTCACGTATGCCATCAGTCGCGAACAGCACAATGCCCAAGGCGGCAAGATGTATATCCAGCATCGCATTGCTGAGCAAGCAGATGCCCTTTGGGAGCTCATCCAGAACGAAAAGACCCATACTTATATCTGCGGTTTGAAAGGGATGGAAGGGGGCATTGATGAAGGCATGTCCGTTGCTGCCCAAAAGCATGGCGTTGATTGGATCGACTATCGCAAAACCCTGAAGAAATCCGGACGATGGCATGTTGAAACTTATTAAGGGAGCGTTGCTCAACAACATCTATGGCATTCGCGATATCTTCACCTTTGGTTGCTACTTTTAATTACAGAGATAAGCAAACCCTTTAAACCTCATTAGTACACACGAGTCGTCATCACTCGTGCGTGCATTCCAACAAACATGCCTCCTGACGGGGGCATTTTATTTGCCTATATTTCGGCGTCTAGGACAAGATGCGAGAAGTTAAGCCAGCTTTACCCCATACAATCCTGCACGGTAACACTGCAATCAGGAAACGCGCGGAGGCTGACAGACTGTTGACCGCGCAAAATCAGTTGGCGTTGATAGCCTGCTGGGTTAGGGTCTCGGAAAATATGGAGTTGCTGAGCAGTAATATCCAGCACCCAATAGTCAGCAATTCCTGCCGCTGCGTAGAGATCGGCCTTAATTCCTAAATCTCGTTTGAGGGTTGTGTCCGACACTTCAATAATGAGATAGATTTGTACTGGCGTAGGGTGATGGTCGGCATAGAAATTGTCCTGGGGATGGACAACCGCGATATCAGGTTCGGGTTCTGAGTAAGTATCAAGGCTAACCGGGTCTTGCAGACGAACCAGCACTTGGCTGCCTAAGCGGTGCTCTAAAAGCTTTTCAATTCGTTTACAAAGTGCACTGTGGGCCGGACCTTTAGGCATTTTTTGAATAATCTGTCCCGAAATCAGTTCAACCTGTTCATCTCCGGCCAGAATACCGACCTCAGCCATTTGATGATATTCGACCGTTGTGATTAATCGGAGATCGGGGGGAGAGAGGGCTGTGGAAGTCATGATAAATATCAGATTGAGAAAGAGGCCAGAACAGTCAGCGAATATTGCACCTTTTGATCCCTATCATAGAAAGTTTTTTGGCTGTCCCAGCTACCTTGCAGCCCAAAAACGGCGAAAATCTTCGTCCGCTTGACTCAGCTGTGACCAGTCAACCCCTTGATCTAGAAATTTTTGGGATAGGCGTTCACAGGCAGGCCGCTCTGTCGCGTAGTGTCCAGCATCAATCAGAATCAGGTTGCGATCGCGACTCTCTTGAAACTGATGAAACTTACAGTCCGACGTCAGATAGGCTTGAGCACCCGTCTGGCTCACTGCGGAGATATAGCTGGCTCCAGACCCGCCCAATACCGCCACTCGTTCGATCGTTTGCTGGCGATCCGCCATGGGGGAGACCAGTAAATCAGCAGGCTGCAGCGTTGATTGAATCTTAGACAGAAGCTGTTGCAGGGTCAGCGCAGGCTGAAGAGTACCGACCCGGCCATAGCCCAGGCCATCTTGAGTGGGTTCTACTGGCTCTGCATTCTGGAGTTCCAAGAGTTGAGACAAAACATCTGCGGTGCCGTCCATCACCTGATCAAAATTAGTATGGGCACTGTATACCCCAATTTGATGTGTGATCGAGAGGCGAACCATATCGCCAATGGCATCGCCCTTTTGTACCGATTTTAGAGGACCAAAGATCAGAGGATGGTGGGCAAAAATCAAATTAACAGGGGTACCCTGCTGCTGAAGTGCGATCGCTTCTGCCATAACCGCTAACGTGGGCGTTAAGCAGACCAGCACCTGAGCCGGTTGATCCAAAATACCGGGCTCAATCTGCCAGCCACAGTTATCCCACTTCTCTTGCCAAGCCGGGTTGGCCCAACCTTCAAACCACTCAATCAGTTCACAGACGTTCATCGCTGACTACCGCATTTATATACCGATGTTTTCCTTAAATCTTGACTGTAACAATCGCTGCCACCCGAGGGAAGCTATCCCACTCAAAGCGTTCCATCCCTAGTGGTCATAAGTCGGTGTAAAGATCAGCCTATCTCAAGCAGCTTCTTCAAACGGTTCAAGCTTCCAGTCGGGAAGAGTTCTGGTCTTTCTC
>NZ_JANQOY010000036.1 GCF_028285565.1 Acaryochloris sp. IP29b_bin.148 | reverse complement strand
AGAGGAGCGGCCTCCTGAGCGTAGGACATATTCTCAGCCTAGCTAAGAATAAGAGCGCTCCACTGCTGAATGGTTATTTCAGCCAGGCTGCACTAGCTGAAGCTCAAGGTGAAAGCTTAACTAGCTTGCTAGGTGAAGACGAAGCACAAACAGCTGAGAAGATAATTGAAGAAGTTAAAAATGAAGTGACCAGTAAGGTCAAAAGTAAAATTGCTGCTTTTGCAAAGGTCTTCGCTGAAAAAGCTCCTGAGGAACAAGCCAGCTTAAAACAGGAGTCAGAGGAACAAGGTGAAGTACTTAGCCATCAGCAGCATCATAGAGTCGAATGTCCTGCCTGTAAGTGCGTAGCTACGGTTCAAGGTGATACATATGGACGTGAGCAAATTGAGAACAAAGAAGATGAAGTAATTCTTAGACAGTCAGTTATCCCGACAAAGTTCTCATGTAAAGCTTGCGGTCTAAACTTGAACGGTTACAGTGAGCTGATAGCTGCAAATGTTGCCGATCATTTCACCTATCGTTTGCACTATACACCAGAAGATTTTTATGAGCTGGTAGACCCGAACGATAAAGAAGCCATGGATTCATATGCTGAAGATCATGGTTATTATAATTTTAGTAATGATTAAAGTACTAAAGCATTGCGCCAGCTTGTCCAGTACAACGCTTTGTTGGTGCTATTAACTTTTCTTGCAGTGGCACTGTTTAAACTTTTTGCCGCTTTTACACCAATAGGGTTCATTCTTTTTCGGCTGGAAGGATGGTAATAAATCTCCATCGATGCAAAACCATTTGCCGTGTTTTGTAGATAACGCGAGATCACTCGTGGAGTTGAGCCACAGTGTTCCCTTCTTGGTAAACCGCGAAAAACTCAACGACACCAGTTTTATCTTCAGTTTGACCAGCTTCGGTAGCGAGTATGTTTAAACCCAGCCAAGTCAGATTATTGGTAGTAGCAGCGATTAATTGTTGGGTATTAGGTTGACGGTGGTTTGGATGTTCGGTATTGAAAAAGTAATCGATATTTTTTAGGCAATAGGCCACGTAGCGAGATCGCATCAGTGTCTCAGCAGTAGGAGCAGGGCGAGACCCTTGTAGGTAAACTCCACAGCACTGCTTTAATAACTTTTGACTGCCACAGGGGCAAGGCATCAAGGCGTTGCGATCGCCAGAGATCAGCATGAATTAATTTCGATAGATAACGCTAGATCTTCAATCTCATAGGGTGAGTTAGGCAAAAGTCATAACATACCACCATCCATCATAGAAGCTATTTGCTCGCCAACCGCTCAGTGCCAAACTTTGCACCTGAACGGATACTTTGAGAGTTGATCTCAGGACTTTAATAAAGCCAAGGCTTCTTCACACCAGGAAATCACATCTACCTCATAGCGCATACCTTGACGTAGCGTTAAATACTGACACTTGGCCCCCCAAGATAATTGCTCTGGCTCAGCAAAATGCTGCTGCTCAATCTGCTGATAGATCTGCAACTGCTGCTCATGTTCTTGCTGGTAGCGACAGAGTTCTGCCAGCAATACCTCAGGCTCCACCAAATCTCCAGCAAACAGCTTTACGAGGATTTCTTCTTTAGTGCGGCTACTTTTACTAGGCTGAGCGATCCATTTGGCCATTTCCGCCTTGCCCATTTCAGTCAGGTGATAGCACTTTTTATCAGGACGCCCCGTTTGGGGAATCACTTCTCCTGTGATCCACTGCCGCTCCTCTAATCGGTTGAGTTCTCGATAGATCTGCTGATGACTCGCAGACCAAAAATGGCCGACCGAACCATCAAACCGCTTTGCCAACTCATAGCCACTGCAGGCTTGATCCGTCAAGGTTGCCAAGATTGCGTAGGAAAGACTCATATGCATTAATTGACATATTCAAATAATTGCATATAGTAAAAATATGCACTTTGTTGCATATTACATCGTCTGCGTTGCCTAGGAGACCCACCCATGATCACCCAGTCTCGTCCTCAACAATCTCAGCAACCTTGGTATGGCATGTTTGCCCAGGCTGCATCCGAATTTCCGACCACCTCATTACCGATCTTGTCTGGAGCCTTACCCAAAGACCTCAAAGGTTCTCTATATCGCAACGGGCCAGGTCGCCTAGAGCGAGGCGGACAACGAGTTGGCCATTGGTTCGACGGGGATGGCGCTGTATTAGCCGTGCATTTCGATAGCGCTCAAGCATCAGGCGTCTATCGCTATGTCCAAACCGCAGGCTATCAGGCCGAAGCACAGGCCGATCAATTCTTGATGGGAGGTTATGGCATGCTGCCCGCCGGATCCCTGTGGCGACGATTACGGCAGGGAGCAACCAAAAATGCTGCCAATACCTCTGTGCTGGCGCTTCCCGACAAGCTGTTGACCTTATGGGAAGGAGGACATCCCCATGCCCTGGACTTGACCACTTTGGAGACCCAAGGGCTAGACGACTTGGGATTCTTGGCCCCCGAGCAGTCCTTCTCCGCCCATCCCAAGCGGGATCCGATTAGCAGCGAAATCTATAACTTTGGCGTTAGCTATGGCAAGCAAGGTCATCTGCATGTTTATCGCTGCAATCCAGCAGGAGCCGTTCAGCGCCAAACCAAAATTCCGCTCCAGGGCTTGCCGATGATTCATGACTTTGTGATGGCAGGGCCTTACTTAATTTTTTGTATTTCTCCTGTCTTCCTCAATCCACTGCCCATGTTGGCCCAGCTCAAAAGCTATAGCGACTGCCTGCAGTGGAAGCCTCAGCAAGGCACTCAAATCTTAGTGATTGATCGCGAGTCCCTAGAAGTGGTCAGTCAAGGTGAAGCAGATCCCTGGTATCAATGGCACTTTGGTAATGGTTATGTGGATGACCGAGGATATGTCGTTATTGATGTCGTCCGCTATGCCGACTTCAACACCAACCAGTTCCTTAAGGAAGTGGCCAGTGGCCATCCCCATACTCAAGCTGAAGGACAGCTTTGGCGGCTACATCTCGATCCCCAAACGAGCCACGTATTGGAGACCTATAAACTGATGGACCGCACAGGCGAGTTTCCGGTCGTTGATCCCCACCGAGTGGGACAGGCACATCGTCACACCTATCTTTCTACTCGCCCCACCTCGGATATCACGACAGAGCTGTTCCGCGAGATTGTCAGCTTCGATCACGCTTCACAACAACTCAGCAGTGTGCAGATGGGCGATCAGGCTTACTGCAGTGAACCCATCTATGCCCCTGATCCCGATCACCCTGGGCAGGGCTGGATTCTGACCGTGGTCTATCAAGCTGCATCCCATACTAGTGAGGTGTGGATTTTGGCAGCCCATCGTCTCGAAGAAGGCCCGATTTGCCGCTTAGGGTTACCCAGTGTTGTCCCCATAGGATTTCATGGCACTTGGCTGCCGAGTTTGTAACCCCAAGCAAGAGGAGAGAGAAGCAAAGTACAATGCTACACACCTCAGCAATTCATCCTTTCGCCAAAAGTTTGTGAGATAGTAACTGAGGCCCGCAATCCTTTAAGTGCAAGTTTGTCTATGCCCAAATTCCCTTTGCGTCGGTCTAAAGTTCAAGCGGCTACCGAAGAGTCTCCTGGATTAGGCACATTTGCAGGCGTTTATACCCCCTCCCTGCTCACCATCCTGGGCGTGATTATGTACCTCCGCTTCGGCTGGGTGGTGGGTAATGTTGGCCTCTTTAATACCTTAGTGATTGTCACCTTAGCCACTTCGATCACCTTTTTGACGGCCCTGTCTATTTCTGCGATCGCAACCGATCAAGTCGTTCGCACAGGGGGAGCCTACTATATGATTAGCCGCTCCCTCGGCATTGAAACGGGTGGGGCCGTGGGGATTCCGCTATTTTTTGCCCAGGCTGTCTCAGTGGCCCTTTACACCATTGGTTTTGCCGAAAGTCTGGTTCGTATTTTTCCTAGCCTCAATCAAACGTTGGTGGCCGCCATTACCACCCTATTAGTGGCGGGTCTGGCCTTAAAGTCGGCTGATATTGCCATCAAAGCCCAATTTGGGATTATGGCGGCCATTATCTTATCCCTGATTTCCTTTGGATTTGGTCATGCCGTGCCACCGGAAACCGGAACAGACGCCATTCCTCAGGCCAAGAGTTTTTGGGAAGTCTTTGCCGTCTTTTTCCCAGCGGTCACGGGCATTATGGCGGGGGTCAGCATGTCCGGCGACCTCAAGGATTCGGCCCGGTCGATTCCGAAGGGAACCTTGGCGGCGGTGGGAACTGGCTATGTGATCTATATGGTATTGCCGATCCTGCTGACGATGCGAGCGGATTCAGCCACCCTGATGCAAGATCCCCTAGTGATGCGCAAGATTGCTTTTTGGGGAGATGCCATCTTATTAGGCGTCTGGGGCGCTACTCTTTCCAGCGCGATTGGCAGTATTTTAGGTGCACCCCGAGTCCTGCAGGCATTGGCGCGCGATCGCATCTTGCCTCGCAGTCTTCGCTGGCTGGGAATTGGCAGCGGCCCTACAGACGAACCCCGACTGGGCACGCTGTTTACCTTGGGGATTGCCTTAGCCGTGGTTTCCATTGGCGATCTCAATTTGATCGCCCCCGTCCTCAGTATGTTTTTCTTGACCACCTATATGGTCCTTAACGTGGCGGCTGGGGTGGAAAGCTTTCTTCAAAGCCCTTCTTTTCGTCCCACCTTCCGCATCCACTGGATTTTTTCCCTGATGGGTGCCCTGGGCTGTATTGCCGTTATGTTCTTAATCAACGGATTGGCAACCATTGTTGCGGCTCTGATTGTTTTGGCTATCTATTTATGGCTAGAGCGACAGCAGTTGGAAAGTGCTTGGGGCGATGTCCGTCGGGGGATATGGATGACTGTGGTCCGCAAGGGGCTGTTTCAAATTAGCAATGCTCCTGACCCCAAAAACTGGCGGCCCCATATTTTGGTGTTATCGGGCATACCGACGCGCCGATGGCATCTGGTCCAGGTGGCCTCTGCCCTCACCCACAACCGCGGACTGATTACCGTCTCTAGTGTTCTACCCGTGAAGGGCAGAGACATAGCCCAACAGACCACTATGGAAGCGATGGTGAAAGATTATTTGGATCGCAAAGGCGTGAAAGCCCTGGTCCGATTTGTGCGCGATAGCGATCCCTTTGGTGGAGCAGAACGGTTAGTGGAAGCTTATGGTCTAGGAGCGCTGGTTCCCAACACCATTTTGTTAGGCAATACGGAAAACGCAACGAGTCGCGATCGCTACTGCCAAATGATTGCTCATTTCCATCAGGCCCAGCGGAACGTCGCCATTCTCCGCTACCACGATACTCATCAAAACCGCTTTCCTAATTTTTGCCGTCGGATTGATGTCTGGTGGGGTGGTTTAAAAGGAAATGGTGGCTTGATGCTGATTCTGGCCGATTTGCTGCGGACCAGTATGGTGTGGCGGCAAACCGAAATTTGGCTTAAGCTCGTGGTCCCCGATCAGTCTGCGGCCCAGGCGGCTCAACGCAACCTGGATGATGTCGTCAAACGGCTGCGTATTCGTGCGGTTTCCCAAGTAATTATTGCCAATGAACGCCCCTTTGCCCAGATTTTAAAATCCTCCTCCAAAGGGGCTGACCTCGTTATTTTGGGAATGGCCCGTCCTGACGAAAAATTTAGCGAATATTACGAGAATTTACAGACCCGCACCTTGGGATTACCCACCACCCTCTTTGTTTTGGCGTCTCAGAATTTGGCCTTTGCCGACGTACTAGAGAAAGAATAATAATTCTCCCAGATCAGCTTTATATTTTTTCCCCTAGTTCTTCCCTCGGGGTTCTTGTAGAATGGCCAACTGAGGTGTCAGAAATAGGTTGATTCCGTTCTGCTCATCCCTGTGAACTTTCATTTTCCTATCCTCCTATGCCCAAGGTTCTTGTCTCGGATCCAATTGACCCCTCTGGCATTGACCTTTTGGGTCAAGTCGCCCAGGTCGATGTTAAAACCAAGCTGTCTCCAGAAGAATTAATCCAAATTATTCCTGAATACGACGCCCTGATGATTCGGTCGGGCACTCAAGTGACGGAAGCCGTGATTGAAGCAGCCACTCAGCTCAAAATTATTGGCCGAGCCGGGGTGGGCGTAGATAACGTTGACGTTCCGACCGCGACTCGCAAGGGAATTGTGGTCGTCAATTCCCCCGAAGGCAACACCATCGCGGCGGCGGAACATGCCTTAGCCTTAATGCTATCCCTCTCCCGCCATATCCCGGACGCCAACCAGTCTGTGAAAGCAGGCAAATGGGAACGCAAAAAATTTACCGGAGTAGAAGTCTATAAAAAGACCCTAGGCGTTGTGGGGTTGGGTAAAATCGGCTCCCATGTGGCGACAGTGGCTCGGGCTATGGGCATGAAGCTGCTGGCCTACGACCCCTTTTTATCTCAAGAACGGGCCGAGCAGTTGGGCTGTCGATTGGTGGAATTGGATTTCCTCTTCCAAGAATCAGATTACATTACGCTGCATTTGCCCAAAACGCCAGAAACTCAAAATTTGATTAATGCTGACACCCTCAGCAAAATGAAGCCCACGGCCCGCATTGTCAATTGCGCTCGGGGTGGCATTATCGATGAAGCCGCCCTGGGGAAAGCCCTAGAAGCAGGCCAAATTGCCGCTGCCGCCTTGGATGTCTATGCCAATGAACCCTTAGGCGACTCTCCCCTCTGTCATCTAGAGCAAGACATTATCTTGACCCCCCACCTAGGGGCCTCCACAGAAGAAGCCCAAACCAACGTGGCCATGGATGTCGCTGAGCAGATTCGGGATGTTCTACTGGGGTTACCGGCCCGTTCAGCCGTGAATATTCCAGGCTTGCGTCCCGATGTCCTGGAAAAACTCAAGCCCTATATGCTGTTAGCTGAAACTCTGGGCAATCTCGTGGGCCAACTGGCGGGCGGTCGGATTGAATCGCTAGACGTGCGCCTCCAAGGCGAACTGGCGTCCAATGATAGTCAACCGATTGTCGTTGCCGCCCTGAAAGGACTGCTATCCCCGGCCCTTAGAGAGCGGGTGAATTACGTCAATGCCGGGATTGAAGCCAAGGATCGAGGGATTCGGGTAGTGGAAACCCGTGATGCCTCAGTTCGCGATTATGCCGGATCCATCCACCTCTCCGCCAAGGGACCTTCGGAAACTCGGTCCGTAACAGGAGCCATCTTGGGTGAAGACGAGCTGCGGATTACCAATATTGATGACTTTCCGATCAACGTGGTGCCGACTCGCCATATGCTGCTGACGGTCCACCGGGATATGCCGGGAATTATTGGCCAAATTGGCTCTCAGCTCGGTAGTTTTAACGTCAATATTGCCAGTATGCAGGTAGGCCGCAAAATGGTACGGGGGTCTGCCGTGATGGTCCTCAGCCTTGATGATCCCTTACCAGAAGGGGTGCTCTCCGAAATCACGAATGTAGAAGGGATTCGGGATGCCTATATTGTGAATTTGCAATAATGGCCGATTCCCCTCACCCTCCGTCGGGCACGTCTGCAACGCTCCCCCCTAGTCAGTGGTGGGAAATTAAAGTGGTTGGCGTGCCCTTGCTGGATGATCTCGTGTTTTGGCGGCTCCAAGAGGAGGGCTGTCAGGGCACCGCGAGTCAAGTGGTTAATCAGGAATTGACCGTTTGTGGATATCTATCCTTAGATCGGGTCCAATCTCCTGATCTCGAACAGATTGCCGAACGCCTCCGTCAGGCTGCTCAATCCGTGGGGCAGCCTAACCCGGATATTAGCTGGCAACTGATTACCGAGGAAGACTGGGCGCATAATTGGCGAGACTATTGGCACCCGCAAGACGTTGGCGATCGCTTAGTGATTTACCCAGCTTGGATCGAGGTTCCCCAAGACTGCGAGCGTGTCCTGATCCGTCTCAATCCAGGTGTGGCCTTTGGGACAGGGGCACATGCGACGACCCAGCTTTGCCTACGGGCCTTAGAGCAACAGCTGACTCCGCCTTTACAGCAGCCTGTGACCCTTGCGGATATTGGGTGTGGCACGGGTATCCTTGCGATCGCAGCGCTGTTGCTAGGGGCAGACCAAGCCTATGCAGTGGATCTCGATCCTCTGGCGATGGGGGCAGCCGAGGCCAGTCGCGATCTCAATGGCATTACAGCGGATCAGCTATGGATTGCAGAGGGCAGTATTGACCAAGTTTCTCAACATATTCATCGGCCAGTTCAAGGGTTTTGCTGTAATATTTTGGCCCCTGTGATTCTCAAGTTAATTCCTCAATTTTTCGATATTACAGCACAGGGCAGTTGGGGGATTCTCAGTGGTATCCTGGACAGTCAAAAAACAATGATTATTGATGCGCTGTGCGCCCATAACTGGCAGATTCTTAACACTAACCATGAGCACGATTGGTGCAGCTTAACCATTCAAAGAAATTAAGTATTTTCAGCCCATCAGATGTTATTGCAGCTCAGTCCACTGTAAGGGTTTAATTGGGGTGTATAGGGGCACTCATTACAGCATAGACGAGCCCAAATATACAGCCTTACTCGCCTGGCTGGCAATTCTTACGAGCAGACGTAAGAGACATAGGCGACTTCACTTATCTGTCTGGGAAAAGATCTATTAATACGAAGTCTCAAAAACCGTTAATCTAGCCGCCTAAATGGGGCGACCTCGGTACATTCTTTGAGTTTTTTGGCTTGAAGAAGGTGCAGCCTGTTGAGACGGCTGTGCTGCTGGAGGTTGGGGAGCAGACGCCCCGCCGGCAAAGACTAATTTCTCACCCGCGACCACCACTTGTGAAGACTTGAGTAACTCGTTTAAAGTGGCCCATGTTTGCTCAGGGTTTGCTTGCAACCATGCTTCTCCCATTGCTGTTGCCTGAGGTCGAGGCACTTTATAGCGCATTTGCATAGCCACTAATACCTTAAGGCGCTCATCCATTGGAGTTTCCTTCAGACTATAAACTGGGGCATGGACAGACTGTAAACACAGTTTCTAACTGCTATCGACAACTTGTAGAGTAAGTGTTTCTAGCATGCCCATCGGTCTAGATAAATCTGACACTTTAGACACTTTAAAGGGTTGATTCTTCCTTTAGAAACACGTTTTTTTACATGCAGATCATGCATTTTAGACCTAAAATTGCATATCCATAAACATCTGTGTTCGATACACAATCACCCCTTCAAATAATCTCATATAAACCAACCTTTAATCTTATGGTTTGAAAAATATATCGATATGGCAGAACATCTGCCAGAAAGGGGCATACTCATCATGTGATTTGTCTAGTGATTAAGCTTGGGAGCATTAGTGACTCAATCACGCAGCACTGTGAAAGGTCGTTCCTTTCGACCGTACCTTCAGAAACAGCTGATTAAATGTCTAGTCTGGACCAAACGTTTGATGGTTACGTCTGCCCCAATGATGATTCCCTTGCTAGAGAAGCAACAAAAGGAGCTGTAAAGCACTCATGTCTGGATATTTAATGCCTAAACCCCCCCAACGGCCCCGTCGTCGCCGCACGATGCCCCGTTGGTCTATGCTCAAAAAGCCCATTTATCTCTACTTAACCGCAGCCATTGTGTTGGTCTGGAGTAGTGCAGCAGTCGCTCAAGAAGCCCCTTCCTCTGTCTTCTCTGGAGAGGCCAAAGTTGTAGCAGACACCATTTGGGTGCTATTTGCAGCGACTCTTGTATTTTTTATGAATGCTGGCTTCGCCATGCTGGAAACGGGACTGTGTCGCAGCAAAAATGCGGTGAACCTACTAGCCAAAAACTTAATCGTATTTGGTCTCGTGAGTCTGGCTTACTGGGCCGTGGGTTTTGGCATTATGTTTGGCGATGGGAATGAGTACTGGGGAAGTACGGGGTTCTTCCTGGGCGGGAATGACAACAGTCCTGCTATAGGTGAAGCCTATGATGGCGTGTTTACTGCTCTCAACTGGGTCGGTACACCGCTCCAGACAAAGTTTTTCTTTCAGCTGATGTTTGCAGGGACTGCCGCCACGATTGTGTCTGGTGCGATCGCAGAACGAGCCAAATTCGTCGCTTTCTTTATTTTTAGTATTTTGCTAACCTCCATCTGCTACCCCATGGTGGGTCACTGGGTTTGGGGCGGTGGCTTTTTACAAAAAATGGGCTTTTACGATTTTGCAGGTTCTACCGTTGTCCATATGGTAGGAGGATGGGCCGCTCTAGTCGGAGCTGTCTTAATTGGTCCTCGAACCTCCCGTTACTTTGAAGGCAAAAGTTATCCGATTCCAGGCCATAACCTCAGTATTGCCACGCTCGGCGGATTAATTTTGTGGTTGGGGTGGTTCGGGTTTAATGGCGGCAGCACCATGGCTGCTGACCCAGAAGCGATTAGCCATATTATTGTGGTGACCAACCTAGCGGGAGCGGCAGGTGGAGTTGCTGGTACCCTCACTGCTTGGATCTATTTTGGTAAGCCTGACTTAACCATGACCATTAACGGTATGCTAATTGGCTTGGTGAGCATCACGGCAGGCTGTGCCTTTGTGTCATCTGGCAGTGCCATTCTAATTGGTTTCATTGCTGGCATTGTGGTAGTTTTTGCCGTTGACATTTTTGATAACTTCAAAATTGACGACCCCGTCGGTGCCTTATCGGTGCATATGGTTGGGGGCTTCTGGGGCACTTTAGCCGTAGGCCTTTTCAGTGTTGGTCCAGAGACCTTTAGTTGGTATACCGAAAGTTCTGGCCCCGCTGCTGGTCTTTTTATCAGCGGTTCCTTTAGCCAAGTGGGAATCCAACTTGTAGGTCTTGCGGCTGTCAGCGCCTTTACAGCGCTGTTCAGCTATATTGTCTGGACTGCTCTCAAATATCTTTCAGGCATTCGTGTCTCCCTGGAAGACGAGAAACTCGGGTTGGACCTGAGCGAACATGCGATGGAAGCCTATCCTGGGTTCCTGGGAGATGAGCATCAATAAATAAATCCCCAACATTTGTATTGATATTTTGATTAAAGGACTGCCCATCTGAGCAGTCCTTTTTTAGGTTTGCTGTTGAATAGGAGGGTCATCGACTAAGCTCTTAGCAATGATCTTTGCTGAGCGTTCAACGTGACTGCCCCCACTTCCTCCAACTTCAATCGCCTTCATCCCCGCGTTCAACAGTGGATTGCTGGGCAAAAATGGCCTTCTCTCCGAGAAATTCAGGAACTGGCCATTCCGCCAATCTTGGCTGGGGATAAGGATGTGATCATTACTGCGGCTACTGCCCAAGGCAAAACAGAAGCGGCTTTCCTACCTATTTTTTCGCAACTGGTCGATCAACCTGCCAAAGGTATTCAGGTGATTGGCTTAGGGCCGCTCAAAGCGTTAATCAACGATCAGCACCGTCGTCTGTCGGCCATTGGCGATTGCCTGGATGTGCCCGTATGTCCCTGGCATGGTGATATTAGCTCTGGCCCTAAGCAACGCTTGCTTAAACAGCCTGCTGGCATGCTGCTGATTACCCCTGAATCTCTAGAGGCCTTATTTGTCCTACGAGGGCAAGAACTGGGCCGACTGTTTGCCTCGCTCTCCTACATCGTGATTGATGAAATGCATTCCTTTATCAGCATTGAGCGGGGGCGACAGCTCCAATCTCTGATGCAGCGGGTTGAACAGGTGGTTGGTCATCCCGTCCCCCGGATTGGCTTGAGTGCCACTTTGGGAGATATGTCTTTAGCAGCGGAGTTTCTACGTCCAGGGCAACAAGAACGAGTCCAGCTGGTCCAGTCCTTTGCCAAAGGCGATGAGCTAAAGCTACAGCTACGAGGCTATCGGTCAGCGCCCACTCCAGACCCGGAAGAGGAGGAGGATGAAACCATGCCGCCCCCCGATGCCCTGGAGATTGCTCAACACCTTTTCCAATCCCTGCGTGGGGAAAAGAATCTGATTTTTATTAACAGTCGTCGCCAGGTGGAGCGATATGCCGATCTTTTGCGCAATTTATCGGCAGAATACCGGGTGCCCAATGAGTTTATGCCCCATCATGGCAGCCTCTCCAAGGAGCTGCGGGCTGAGGCAGAAGAGGCCCTCAAGCGCGATCATCCCGTCAACGTTATTTGCACCATGACCTTAGAAATGGGAATTGATGTGGGCGCGGTTCAGTCCATTGCCCAGATTGGCCCCCCTAGCTCCGTGGCCAGTACCCGCCAGCGATTAGGACGCTCTGGCCGACGGGCAGGCGATCCGGCGATTATGCGGGTCTATGTATCGGTGTCTCAACTGGATGCCTACACCTCTCCTGAACAGGCGTTATATCCCGATTTAGTGCAAGCCATTGCCATTATCAATTTGCTGCTAGAGGGCTGGTATGAACCGCCGATTGCTGGACGTCTGCATATCTCCACCCTGATTCAACAACTGCTATCCAGCATTGCCCAACAGGGCGGTATTCGGGCCGATCAGGCTTGGCATGACTTTTGCGAAGCAGGCCCTTTCCAAGAAATGGAGCAGGGGCTGTTTATTAAGCTCTTGCGATGCTTAGGAGAACGCGATCTAATCCAGCAAAGCCAGGATGGCTTATTACTCTTGGGCCTAAAAGGAGAACGATTGGTCAATCACTACACCTTTTACACCGCTTTTTCCATCACCGAGGAGTACCGCATTAGCACCCCAGAGAATGTATTGGGGACCTTGCCCACGTCAATGCCCATTGCCGAAGAAATGGTATTGCTATTTGCGGGTCGGCGCTGGCAAGTCCAATCGGTAGATAGCGACAAGCAAGTGGTGATGGTGACTCCCGCAGATGGGGAAGGGCAAGCTCCCCGATTTGGGGGCAGCAGTGGTTTTGTCCATGATCGGGTGCGGCAAACCATGCGCGAGATTTACCGTTCCACAGATATGCCCGTTTACCTGGATGAAACGGCTCAAAAACTTTTAAAAGAAGCGAGAACTCAATTCCACGATTGTGGATTGGATCAGGAGTACATCGTGGGTGAAGATGAGCAGGTCTTGCTCTTCCCTTGGCGGGGCAGCTTAATCATGAATACCCTACAGATGTTGCTGTTGGATAGTGGCTTAAAGGCGAGTCAAGAGGGGCTAGCAATTAAGGTCAAGGGGGTAGAACCGGATGAGCTGATGCCCTATTTGCAGTCTTTGGTGAATCTAGGTCCTGCCAACCCACTCCGTCTAGCAGACGTGGTGCGAACGAAGCGTAGCGAAAAGTACGACTGGGTGCTGACGGACGAGTTATTGAACCATAACTATGTAGCCCGCTTTTTCGATCCTCAAGGAACCTGGGAAACGGTTTCAGAAATCTGTGGTAATATCGCTAGCTAGTTTTACATCAGCGACAAACATCAAGCAATTTGCAAGGTAGAAAAATTTTGATCAACTGACCAAAAATCAGTCTCCAAGAAAAGCGGTATAGCTACTTTAATTTAATTCAATATTTACATTTCTGTCTTTCTGATATCGTTTTAATTGGGAGCGTTTCACCTTTTCGAGAAAATATTCAGACTGCGCTCAAGCCCATTGATTTCGTAGTGGTTGAGGCATGTAAAACTAGAGATTTTATTTTCCTTTTCAAAAAGTGACACGCTCCCCTACAGTCTTGCCATCTTTACTCACCTAATTAATCATTTTATCTACCTTTGTTGGTCTCAACTCTCATGATTGTTACTAGTGTCATAGGTGATCATTTTCCCTCAAAGCTAGTACAGTAAAGATCACCTTAAAACCTTACGTGTACGACAAAAGTATCCAGAGGGAAATGACCACTTTTGACCCACAGTGATCATTTTTTATCTATGTATGAAGCTGTTAAGCCTAAGCGTTTTCGGGACGATACGGCTCTTCCCGAACGACATGGCTAACCTGCAACTTGTAAAAGAACAACGGCAAAAACCACTCAAGATGTTCTGGAGACTTAAAAACGTATATCGAAAGGAGCAAGGATACTATGAGCACTATGCCCGAAACAGTCCGCTGCAGGTACAAGGGACATTTGAGAATGAAGGCACATGACAACAATAAAAACCCATAAATGGTGGCGATCCAGAAAATATCAAAATTTAGGAAAAAATAGCTTACTAAGAATAACTGAAAGGCATGAATCGCGATAAAGGACATGTGCGCCTTAAACCCATTCCCTTTCCTGAAGTTCCAGCGTTTAGCTGTTGATGTCAGATTGGTGATTATACCGCCGACCATATCCAAGGCTAAAAAAGACGCAGCCAGGTATTGCCCTAAGCTCCAATTGTAATTTTTGTACAGACCAATTCCGACAACGATAGCGATAGCAACAATCGGTAAATATAACTGAAGGTTGATTTCTGCCTTTGTCGCACCAGGACCGATGATCCTATCAATCTGCCCACGCCAACCTTCCCGAAATGGGGGTAATTCCCAATCGATTCTCACATCCAGCTCATTTTGCGGTTGCATTTACTTCACTCCCAAAGCATCATAACAGTTGTTATGTTTCATATAACAACTGTTATGATATTCTGTCAATAGATGTAATTGTTTAGCTGCAAAAATCAATAATTCAACTAGTTTTTGAGTCCATATGCCCTATCAAGATCGTCGTCTTGAAGTCTCTGAAGCGGCTTGGCAAGTAATCGTCCGTGAAGGGTTAGACCGCACGAGTATGAGGGCGATTGCCCAGGAGATGGGGTGCACGACAGGGGTCGTAACCCATTACTTCCGTGATAAGCAAGAGCTGATTTTATTTGCGCTTAATCAAGTTACAGAACGCCTCAATACTGCGATAGCACAAGCAAGTGAGTCAGTGTCTGGAGCAGAACGATTGGTGTTCATGCTATCTGCATTTTTACCTTGCGATGTTGAACAAAAGGACACTCTTAGAGTGTGGTTGGCATTTTTAGGGTATGCCGTTGGACGGGAAAACCTCATGACTGAACATCAACGGAGTGCGACACGGCTGCGGGCTGTGCTCGTAAATGAGCTAAAAACATTGCAAACAGCTCATTTACTGCGACATGACGTTGATCCCACCCTTGAAGCGAATGCTTTACTGGCCCTGGTGAATGGGCTGAGCCTTGACTCGTTGATTCAAGCTAATTGTCTGACTATAGATCAGCAGAAACAAGCGATTCAACGATATGTGGATGGGTTGCTTATTGACAAGCTCGGATCAACCCATGCAGGGTGCCTGAATAATGGCTAGCGACTACTCTGTTCACTATCCGGTGAGATGCTTATTTTGGTCAATTCAGTTTAGCTCAGGTGATTGCTGACGTTATCTCCTAGTCTTATCAAAGATTATTCAATATACAGAATGTAGTTTTGCTGAATTCGCTGTAAGTCATATGTAAAGGAATTTCTAGGCTAATCTAGCAAGGGCTAGTGAGAAATGCAGGTTTAAACCCCTAAAATTTCAAAACGATTGACTTCCAAGACAGGGCCAATCATAGCAATGGTCATCACATCATCCCGAACTTGCCCCATCACTTTCACAGACAGACCCGCTTGTTGCAACTCCTGGGGAGGGTCCAATAGTTCATAGGTCACATCGCGGGTCGTCAAGGCCCAGACTCCCATTCCAAAGCTTTGATAAGCAATCGTTCCTTCAGCTTCTATACTCATACCGATCGCGTCTCAGTTTTGGCAGATAAATAGACCAAAACTAAGCATAACAAAGCATTAACCCCTAAAAATCCACGGGCCAGCGCCGCACTCCCTAACCACATCACTTGGGGGGCGATAAACGCACTGACTGCCAGACAGGCAGTCATGCCTACCCCACTGCCCAAGGCGAACCATCGCCATTGCGGATGGCTAAGCAGCAAAATAATCAGGCCAAAGGCAATCAACACATTAGCCGTCAAGGGGTTCAGAGCATTCGTTCCTGAAAACGCACCCCCCAATTCTGGTAAAGAACTTCCCAACACCCGGAGGGGCCAGTGAGGCAGATCTACCAGATGGAAACATCGGAGAATAAATAAGCCCACACTCCCGAGCACCAAGCCCACTATCATCGACCCATTCCAAGGCAAGCGCAACAGCCAAGCCAACACCGCAGCCGTAGCCAGCATCAGCAGCTTTTGCCCCCAATTCACCGCTCTAGCATCGAACCAGAATCGCGGTCCCAGGAATAGACCATTGCGTAACCAGCCCATAAATCCTTCAAAGCCAAAACTCTTCCGCAGAGCTAAGCTCACCGCATCGCCAGCATTCAATCGCCCCGTTCCAAAGTAGTTGGCAGCGTCGTCTTTGACCGCTGTAGCGGATTGTTGGAGGATCTGTTCAATTTGATCAGGATTTTGGATGCCAATCGATCGAATCAAGGCCGCCACCCCAGCCACATGAGGAGCAGCCATACTTGTCCCTTGAAATGCGGCAAAAATCGAGGAGCCATCCCGAGGGTTAATCGTATTTTGCAAAATACCGCCCAGACTATCATTGCCAGCCAGAGATCCGCCAGGAGCCGAGATATCAACTCCAGCGCCGTAATTGGAGTAAGGGGCTTTTTGGCCAGCCCGATCAAGCGCCGCCACCCCAATCACATGGGGATAACGCGCCGGGTATTCCACGGCGCTACGAGCCGCGTTGCCTGCAGCAGCAACGATCACAGTTCCTTGGCGATGGGCATGTTCAATCGCTTCCTGCATCAGCTCGCTTGCACCGCCGCCGCCTAAGCTCATATTGATCACATCAGCACCGTTATCCGCAGCAAACCGAATCGCCTCCGCAATATCCGCAACAGTGCCACCGCCACTACGACTCAACACCTTTAAGGGCATCAGTTGGGCCTCATAGGCAATGCCTGCCACACCAAAGTTGTTATTCGTGGATTGGGCAATTGTACCAGCGACATGGGTGCCATGACCGTGATCATCAGTAGCCTCTGGGCGATCATTGACAAAGTCATAGCCTGCCACCAGGCGTGTGCGTTTCAAATCGGCGACAGGGGCAATGCCTGTATCAATCACCGCAACTGTTGTGCCCTGCCCCCGGCTCGCTTGCCAAGCCGATTCCATATTGATGTTTTTGAGATTCCACTGCTTACCGTAGTCTGGATCGTTGGGAACCCATGAGGCTTGATAAACATAGTTCGGCTCCACCGATTCCGTGAACTGGCGGAGGTCGGACTGTTTGAGGGCGGCCAGGCGTTGGGCATCCCCTTCGGCAATAAAGACATGATCTGCCTGCGAGAACTGACTGTTATAGCGAACGTCAACGCGAAATTGCTCAGACAACGCGTTGACCTTGTCTTCAATCTCTGCCGTACTCAGTGCTTCACTAAAATCCAATACTAAGGAGTCATATTTGCCTTGAGCAGACAACCCCTGAAAGTTGGCGATGGCCCAACTGAAGCCCACGATAAACAACAGCAGCAGCAGCCATTTTTTCATATTAAATCCTTAGAAAATGGGTTGTTCTAAAACCAGCTATAATTCCCTACGTTCTGACGGCTAGGAATAACTGAGGTCTGATGGATACAGGGAAGGGAACGACAATGCAACCGCAACGGTTCTCAAACGTAATCTGACTGAGATCGGTTCTAATCTCTCTATTCTAGTGCCTGTAAGAATCACCGACCAGTGACGGTTGAATCATCCGTTGCTGCAAAAATTCGGTCAAGAGTTGCACTTTTACCGAGAGATGCTTGCTCACAGGATACAAAAGATAAACTGCGATCGCAGGAGCTTGATACTCTCCCAAGATCGCTTGCAACCGCTGGGCTGCCAAATCTGCTCCCACCATGAAGATCGGTAAAAGAGTAATCCCTAAGCCTTTGAGCGCTGCCTGCCTTAGCACTTCGCCATTATTTGAACAAATTGCGCCTTCGACCCGCACAACATAATTTCGTTCAGGTCCCATCAGATGCCACTGATTCAAGGGTGCTAAATGGCCATAGTGCAAGCAGGAGTGATGACTTAGCTGATCAGGATGGTCCGGCATACCCTGCTGCTGGAGATAATGGGGCGCGGCACAGAGCACCCTAGGAGCCGGGCAGAGTTTATGCACGATTAGACTACTGGCGGTCGGACGGGCGGCAATCCGCAAGGTCACATCAAATCCTTCTTCGATAGGATCAATCAAGCGATCATTCAGGGTTAACTCCACCTGTAACTCTGGGTATTGCACCAGAAATTCAGCTAGAACCGGGGCGAGATACAGGGTGCCAAAGGACATCGGTGCATTGACTCGTAAGGTGCCTTTGGGTTCCGTCTGCAATTGCGTAACGGCCTGTTCTGCCTCAGCCACCTCCGCCAAAATTGCCTGGCACCGCTCGTAAAACGCCAGACCCGTATGGGTGGGAGTCACTTTACGCGTGGTGCGCTGGAGGAGCTGTACGCCTAAAGCGTCTTCTAAATTGATCACCAGTTTATTGACTTGCGATCGCGACAGTCCCATTTGCCGAGAAGCTGCCGCAAACCCCCCAGCATCAACGACCTGGGTAAAGGCTCGCATGCTGTCAAATTTATCCATCGCTATTGTCCATTTTTATAAGACAATTTGTCTATAAAATATCATATTGTCATTTAATAAAGGTTGATCGATGATAGAGATAACACTCCATATCATCGGAGTCAGCATGAGAGGTCAACTCAAAATGATTGATATTCGTTTAGGCCAAGACAGAGGTTGGGCCAACAATGATTGGCTGAACAGTCGTCATACCTTTTCCTTTGGCAGTTACTACGATCCTAACTACATGGGTTTTGCCTCTCTCCGTGTCATCAATGAAGATACGGTCCAGCCCGGTCAAGGGTTTGGTCTGCATCACCATCAAGAGATGGAAATTATCTCCTATGTTTTGGAGGGTGCCTTAGAACATCAGGATAGTCTAGGAAACAGTTCTATCATTCGCCCCGGAGACGTCCAGCGCATGACTGCAGGCACAGGAATTCAGCACAGTGAGTACAATCCCTCTGCATCGGAGCCTGTTCACTTTTTGCAAATCTGGATTGTGCCTGAGACAAATGAGTTAGCTCCTGGGTATGAGCAAATCCACAGTCCCATCGCTGCAAGACACAATCGACTGCAACTAATGGGCTCTCGCACCGGTCGAGATGGATCCATGACCATCCATCAAGATGTGAATTTGTATGCCTCTACGCTAAGCCAGCATCGATCGATTGCTTATGCACTCCCCCCACAGCGAGTCGCTTGGCTTCAGGTAGCGAAAGGCGCTATTCAACTCAATGGAACATACAACTTGACCGCAGGAGACGCTGCAGCAATCACTGAACTCCAACGGTTTGAGGTGCAAGGACAGTCTGAGGCATCAGATATCTTACTCTTTGATATCGCAGCTTGACACTTATCCAGATTGCAGCTAATCCATAATGGCAGGCAGGTTGCAATATACGGTTCCGTCAGCTTGTGACTGTATGGAGGCTCTAATATTAAGTCAGACAAACCATACGCATTTAGCTTGTTGGCAATAGCTGTCCATCTTCCATCTGGAGAATCCGATCAGCCATATCTAGAATACGGTTGTCGTGAGTCACCAACATGACTGTACAGCCTTCTTCTTGAGCCAGTTTTCGCATGATTTCAACCGCATCTCGACCCGTTTTGCTATCGAGGGCAGCAGTGGGCTCATCGGCGAGGACGAGTTTGGGGTAGCTGACGAGGGCGCGAGCGATGGCAACTCTTTGCTTTTGTCCTCCGGATAGATTGGCCGGATAGTAATTGACATGTTCGCCTAAGCCAACAGCTTCGAGGATTGCGATCGCACGCTGCTTCCGTTCCTCCACCGATAAATGCGTATGCAGCTTTAGAGACATGCGCACATTCTCTTGGGCCGTTAAGCAATCCAATAAATTATGAGACTGGAAGATAAAACCAATTTGCTGGCGGAGCTTGACCAGCGTTTTCTTGGGGGCACCGAGGAGTTCTTGATTGAGGAATTTAAGGCTACCTTCCTGTTGAGATCGCAATGCCCCGATCAGCGTCAAAAGGGTGGTTTTGCCACTGCCCGACGGCCCCATTAGAATGACAATCTCACCTGGATTCAAATCCAAACTTATATCCTTAAGCACAGGCTTCCGCAACTGCCCCTTGCCAAAAGCATGATTCAGATGGCGGATCGAAACAATCGGGTCCATCAGTTAAAACACATCCGCAGGGTCGGCTTGGCGTAGCTTCCGAGTCGCAATTCCTCCCGCCCCCATACACATCACAATCGTTAAGATAAACACCTGCGCCATCACGTCAGGCCGCAAACTCAAGGGAATTTTTGTCAGAGAACTCAGCAGACTATAAACTCCGATAGATGACACACATCCCGGCACAAACCCCAACACCGCCAAAATCAGTGCTTCCTGCAAAACAACACGCAGCAAAGCATTATCGGAAAACCCCATCGCCTTTAAGGTGGCATATTCAGGTAGATGTTCTAGCACGTCTGAATAGAGAACTTGATACACCACAATCACCCCCACAACAAAACCCATCATGGCACCGAAATTCAGCACAACACCACTGGGATCCGTTGCGTAAAAAGCCGCTTCTTTCTGAATTAATTCTGTTCGGGTGAATACCTGGATAGAGGGCGGTAAGGCTTTTTGGAGCTGGGCTTGAACTTGCAGCGGATCAGCGCCTGCATCCAAGCGCACTAACCCCACACTGACGCTATCTAAACTCTCGGGTCCATTGCGGGCGGCATAGTTCAAATCACTCATAATCACATGCCCCTTCGTGAAGAGCGTGCTTCCCAAGGTATACAAGCCCGCAATTTGAGTACGACGATTTCCCATCACCGTCGTCACCTGGGGCTTTTGAGTCATTAAGTCAGGAATAGGCCCCAAACCATCCTGTGATAATCGATCGAAGAGAATCGTATCGGGTTCCTTCAACTTATCCAGTTGCTGATTGATTTCAGGCAGTGTAAAGGCAGGCTGAGCGAGATTAAAGGCCAAAATTTTGACGCGATCGGGAAAAATTTCATCTTCTTGGTTGGCGGGCTCAGGGGTACCCGAAGGAGACAGCCCCTCAGAAGAAGCCGGGAGCTGCTCGGGGTTAATCCAATCTATCCCCCCCATGATGTATAGGGGATTAACCGTTGCCACACCAGAAACGGCATTGGCTTGGTAAAGGTAAATCCGGGCAAAAGGCTGAAATCCCAAGGCCCGCGAATAAGAAGACATCAAGAATAGATCACCCTGAAGATTCTCATGAATTAAAGTGATGCCATCAAATAGCACTGCCCGAATCCCTAATTGAGCAAACATCAAAATATTGGCAAAGGCGACCCCCGTGATCGCGACAGCCAAACGAGCCTTTTGATGGGAAAGCTGAGCCCAGGCCAAGGGTCTTTCAGCGGTTAACTTTCGCAGTTGCTCCCCTTTCACCCAGCCTCCTCCTGTAAGTCAATCGTGACCCTGACTTGCATATTGGTCAGTCCAGCGACAATCGCGCTATCCCCCTGATCAATGCGGATGTAGACGTTAACGACACGAGCATTTTCGTCTGTCGTGGGATTGTCGTTCCCCGTAGACAAAGTGCGAGGGTCAATTTGCAGGCCAATATCATCAACTATTCCCTGGATTTTTCCTTCAAACCCACCATATTCACTCGAAATCGTAGCTTGCTGACCTTCTTTGATTTTTAAGATGTCGGTCTCATACACTTCCGCCTGGACAAACATTTGCTCGGTTCGCCCTAAGTCCACAATGCCGAGCTGGGTATTAACCTGCTCTCCCACCTTGGTGTTGATCCGGAGGATCTGGCCCGGAATGGGCGCTCGAACCTGCGTATCATCATAGTCAGCCCGCCGTTGTTCCACTTCAATTAAAGCTTGCTCTAGCTCGGCTTGGGCAATGGTGATGTCAATGGGACGGACCTGCTGGAGTTCAGCTAAGCGAGCCTGTGCTTCTTGAATTTCCGCCTTTAAAGTGGTGACCGTCTGTTCCAAGGCAGCAATTTGGGTCGCTAGAGTAGCGCGAGTCGTCTCGAACTCCTCGCGGGCAGCATCCACTTCTGAGCGACTAATGGCCCCCTCTTTCAATAGTTGTTGGCGACGCTGATAGGTCAGTTTTGCCTCTCGCAAAGATGCTTGAGCGCTGACGATCTCAGCTTCTTTTTGCTTGATCTCGACTGGAAGCTGAGTTTCCAGCCGGGCCACGACGGCTTGCTGAGCGGCAATACCACCGGGTTTGGTATCCCCTTGTTTCGCTTTGATCAGACGGGCCTGTAAGAGCTTGACGTTGGTTTGGGCGGCTTTCAGATCGGCTAACCGACGATCGGCGCCTTGGAGTGTGGCGATCACCTGATTCCTGCGCACTCGATCGCCCACTTTGACCAAAATCTGGTTGACCCGACTGTCTTCAGCATTAGAAACGGACAATTTGATCACATCAAATTCTGGAATAATCTTGCCGCGGGCCACCACCTGTGTGGATTTGGCAATAGGGCTGGGGCTTGGGGTGGGCTGGGCTTGTATGAACCCACAGGCACTCACTAGCAACGAGGCACCCAGAATAACTATCAATCGGTCGTTGTGTTGTTTAGCTCCTGGGGGAGTCATGTCCACCTCTCAGTCAATGAAGCATTCAGCTTCTTTCCTTCAATTGTAGACAAATTATAGACATAAATTCTCAATTAGGTTTTGAGCTGGATCCTTAAGGTCGTTTGCTAGACCGGAGTGTGGCCGTTATGAGGAGAAAACCGATGCTTATTGCATTCATAGATGAGGGAATTGGCCAATATGGGCGTTTTGCTTGACTCATTAATCAACGCTTTCAGTTCTCAACTGAAGTGGAGATCCACGATCAGTCAAGGGCTTGGCCAAGTATTGCAGATCGGTCCCCCTCTCCCATACTTTGGGTGCCAGATATCAGCAAACGGGCGTTTCATGTTTAGCAACAATCTGTTGTCTTTATGGGTAAAGAAGCACGATATACTCCGTGGGTGTTGACTCGCTAGGACAAGGACATGATCGCGGTAGCAATTTTGGCAGCGGGTAAAGGCACACGCATGAAGTCAAACCTGCCCAAGGTACTCCATCAGTTAGGGGGAAAAAGTCTGGTTGAGCGAGTCTTAAGCAGTACCCAAAACCTCTCTCCATCTCGTCAGATTGTGATTGTAGGCTATTGTGCTGATCAAGTTCGGGAGGAAATGCAATCCTGGCCCCACTTAGAGTTTGTGGAACAAACTGAACAATTAGGAACGGGGCATGCGGTCCAACAAGTGCTGCCTGTTTTGCAAGGGTTTGACGGGGACCTGCTGGTCCTTAATGGCGATGTTCCCTTGCTCAGACCTGAAACGCTACAAAAAATGCTGACGACCCATCAAGAGCATCAGAATGCGGCGACTATTTTAACCGCCCAACTCCCGAATCCAAAGGGGTACGGTCGGGTTTTCTGCGATGCTCAGATGCATTTGCAAGAGATTATCGAAGATCGGGATTGTACGCCCGCCCAGCGCCAAAATCAACGTATCAATGCTGGTGTGTATTGTTTTCGTTGGTCTGCTCTGGCCACTGTTTTACCTAATCTGAAAGCAGAGAATGACCAGCAAGAATATTATCTGACCGATGCCGTCAACTATCTGGATCCAGTGATGGTCTTGGATGTGGAGGATTATCAAGAGATTTTGGGCATCAACGATCGCAAGCAATTAGCGACAGCCTACACCATTCTGCAAGATCGGATTAAGGATGAATGGCTGGCTGCTGGCGTCACTTTAGTTGAGCCAGATAGCATCACCATCGATGAAACGGTTGAACTCGGCACCGATGTCATCATCGAACCCCAAACCCACCTACGAGGCGATACCAAAATCGATACGGGCAGCCGTATCGGTCCAGGCAGTTTGATCGAAAATAGTCAAATCGGAGCGAATGTTCAGGTGCTCTATTCAGTCATTACGGATAGCCAAGTTGGTCATCATTCTCGGGTCGGACCCTATACCCATCTGCGCGGAAATGTTCACATTGGCGAGCAATGCCGCGTCGGCAATTTTGTGGAAATGAAGAAAACGACTATTGGCGATCGCACCAACGTTGCCCACCTCTCTTACCTAGGTGATGCGACCTTAGGCAACCAAGTTAATATTGGCGCAGGCACGATTACCGCTAATTACGATGGGCTCAATAAACATCCGACTCACATTGGCGATCGCAGTAAAACAGGTGCAAATAGCGTTTTAGTTGCCCCCATCACCCTGGGCACAGATGTAACCGTTGCCGCTGGCTCCACCATTACTAAGGATGTGGGTGATGATACGCTCGCCGTCGCTCGTCAACGCCAAAGTGTTTTGCCCGGCTGGCGTCCCTTCCCTACCACATAAGATCGTTAAGATGCTGATGAGTTGTCCGATCCATAATGGATAGACAGGCCATACTGGCTGTTGTAGAGTTTTGCCCTCTCTTGATGGATGTTGACCTGGATATTTTTAGGGTAGATTGAGGCACAACTCATGTCTTGAGAAGCATCGGAGTTTTGCCCATTGCTCACCTGGACTATCAGTATACAACTGCTTTTTTAGCTCAATTTGTATTGATTATGCTCAAAAAATAGGTCACAAACAGCTCATTTATACCTGATTTATGAGTTGAGAAAGAGTGTGCTGCAATAATGTAGAGTCTTAAAAATGTCTGAACAGGTCTTTTGGGGATTGGATAGCCAGTACAGGCGTAACTGATGAGCTTCGAGTGTTATTTTTTGGATGGAATAGGCTCTCTAACAAGGATAGATTGGGCAATGGCGAACCGTTGCTCAGATGATATCAATCGGAGAATCGCCTTCGTTATCTGAGCGTATTCAACACTAAAATCTTACAAAAACAGACTTTATCTCACTGTCTTGCTCCATTTGATCGACTAAGATTGTCTTATGTTATATGACGATTGGATTTTGTAACAAAGAACACTAGAAAGGTTCAAACCCTCTCTGCGTAGTTACACCAGTTGGTCAATTTGTAATCAAAATAATAAGCATTCTTGTATAAAAAATTCCTTATGGAGATAAAAATGAAAGAAATCACCTTATAAAAGGTCAATTATCGAATAGTCATCAGCTTATTTCTCTAAAAATCCTATTTTTGCAGTAGATAAGTTCTACACTCAAGCTTTTCAAAATCTAAATATTGCTAGATATTGTGAGTTGCCAGGTTCAACTTCAATCGTTTCTATCATCGATTAGCTTTGTATTAGCGCGAATTCGAAGCCTATTCCGATGTTTTAAGGGTTTTAGGTAGCGTAGACAGCTCTTATAACCAGGCATGTGAGCTACGGTACGTCGAGGATGTGATCAGAGTCAATTACAATCCTTCACAATCAAGTTATTCTGAAGATCTAATCCGATTGTTATTTCCCCGATTCTGTATCCTCACGTTATTCCAAATTCAGTTGAAGGTCAGCAATATCTTAAGTTCCTCTTACCTCAAATCAAGGCGATGAAATCTAGACCGAACTCAAAAATTACCAGAGTGCAGCGGTTGGAGAGTGTTAAAGAAACTCCCCAACCCGCCTTGACGCTTCTCCCTCAATCCTTCCCAGCAGGAGTAGAAGATGAAGGAGGACTGAATCTTGGTCAACTGTTTGGGGCAATTCGTAGACGCCTGCCAGTGGTCGTTTTTGTAACGGCCGTGGTTGCGGTGTCGACGTTGTACTGGAGCCGCACCCGTCCGTCCAGTTACAAGGGGGAGTTCCGCATCTTGATTGAGCCTGTCACTGCAGAAAGTGAGGTTGTATCAGCCATTAGTGGTACTAAGACTTCGGTGGAAAGCCAAGATCTGGGTAGTGCCCAAGCCTCACAAACTGTTTTAGATTATCCGACTCAGATTCAAATTCTTCTCAGTCCTCAAATCTTAGAACCGGTTGCTAAAAGTTTGAATGCAGATTATCCCGATCTGACCTACGAACACCTTGCTCAAAGCCTCACGATTGAGCGTGTGACAGATGATGCCAGCACTGAAACCAAAATTTTGTCCATTACATATAACGCAGCGAATGCTGAAGAAGCGACCAAAATCACCAACGTAGTATCTAAGCAGTACATCAACTACAGTGTGAGTGAGCGCCAAACCAATTTGAGTCGAGCCATTCAATTTGTAGATGCACAATTGCCCAAGGTTGAAGGCCAAGTACGTCAATTTGAGCAACTCCTACAACGTTTCAGAGAACAGTATCAACTGCTGGATCCAGCCACGTTTGGCGGTCAGGTGTCCTCACAGGCCGGCACCATTCAAGGGCAATTAGCAGATAACCAGATTCAGCTGATGCAAACGCGGCAGCTCTATGCCTCTTTGCAAAAGCAATTACAGCTTTCTCCATCTAGTGCTGAGGCGGCATCGGTCTTAACTGAATCTCCCAGCTATCAGAAATTGCGGACTCAGTTACAAGATATTGAAGCTCAACTAGCGATTCGATCTGCAGAGCTAACCAGTAATCACCCTGAAGTGGTTGCCCTGAGGGAACAACGCGATCAGCTGTTGCCGTTGATCAATCAAGCTGCGTCTAACAGCTTGGGTCGTAATCTCTCCAAAAATATTACAGATGCAGCCTCTCTCCCTTACCAAAACTCTCTTCGCCAAGGTTTGAGTAAGCAATTTGTTGATTCGGCCATTCAACTTCAGGTTCTAGAAGCACAACGGCAAGGTATTCTTGGTGCCCAACGATCGCTGCAACAAAAGATGCAGCAACTGCCTGCCATTACACGGCAATACGAGAACCTACAGCGGAAACTCAAAATTGCCAATGATACCTATCGTAAGTTTCTAGAAAAAAGAGAAGAGTTGCTGATTAATGCGGCTCGTAATGAAGTTCCTTGGGAGTTGCTAGGTAAGCCTACTGTATTGGAAGAAGCCAGTGCTAGCTTACCCCGTGATCTAGCGCTCGGAACCATCTTGGGGCTGCTACTGGGCGTCGGCATTGCCATCCTCTTGGATAAAACGAATGATGCCATCCATTCTTTACAAGATTTACGTTCAGAGTTGAATCGCCCTATTTTGGGGGTCATCCCTTATCACAAGCCCTTAGAGGAGTCACCGTTTCTCCCTGTCGGGGATGATGGACGAGTCAGTGAAGTTGGGTTAACGCTGCTTGAGAGTAGAGAAAAACCTGCCTCCTTGCTGAATAATGAGCAGTTTCCGCTTGCAAATTGGGCTGGTTTAACCACTAAAAAGAACTCGGAGTATACCTATTCTCCCTTCTTGGAGGCTTTCCGTTCGCTGTATTCTCAGCTCCATCTGCTAAATCCTGACTTACCCATTTCGTCTCTTGTAATGTCGTCTTGTTCCTCTCACGAAGGGAAGACCACGACTTCTATGCACCTTGCTCAAGCGGCAGCAGCGATGGGCCGAAGGGTGTTATTGGTGGATGCCGACCTACGCGCCCCTAGCCTTAGCCGGGTGTTGAATTTGCCCAATAGTCCTGGCTTGAGTGACTTGATGGCAACGGAAGGGAATCTTCAATCTACGATTCATCCTTTGCCAGGCACGGAAAATCTCTTTGTGCTGACGGCTGGGATGCTACCCTCTGACCCCACGCGTATTTTGGCGTCTCAAAAAATGCAAAAGCTGATGGGCGTTTTTGATGAACAATTTGATTTAGTCATCTATGACTGCCCTCCTCTCAACTTGGCAGATCCAACTATTATTGCTCCTCAAACAGATGGACTAGTGGTGGTGGCTCAATTGGGCAGTGTACCCAGAAGCTTGTTGAAGGAAAGTCTACGCATGTTAGAAATCGCTCAAATTCCTATCTTGGGAGTGGTTGCTAACGGTATCAGAAACTAGTCTCTGAATTAAGATTGAACCGTTTGTCAATCGAACAACTCATACTGCCAGCTGGGTCATTGCTCAAGCCCCTGGCGCTGATTGAACGACAGCCCCATAACGATCTAAACTCATCACTTTTGCCTGTACGGGAATGCCAGAAGCCTGCCATTGGGTCTGAATTGTTTGTGCGATCGCATCTGCTGATTCACGACTTCCCAGGGCTAAAAGCGTCGGCCCAGCACCACTGATCACCAAACCATAGGCCCCAGCATCTTGAGCCGCTTGGTAGACGTCCCTGTACCCAGGAATTAACTTGAGCCGATAGGGTTGATGCAACTTATCTTCTAGTGCTGTTGTGAGCAAGGCCGGATCCGCCTGTTCTAGCCCTTTGAGCAAAAAGCCGAGATGAGCCATATTAAAGATTGCATCACCATACCCACAGGTGTTGGGTAAGGCATTGCGAGCAAGATCCGTCTTCAGCTCAAAATCGGGGATAGCAACGACAGGGACCACCTCAGGGGACCAATCTATCGAACAGATTTGCCATTGGTCATTGGCCTGGGTAGCCAGACAACACCCCCCCAACATGGCAGGCACAACATTATCGGGATGACCCTCCAGCGTAATGGCCAACTGTAATAATTCCGATTGGTCTAAAGGCTGATGAGCCAGTTCATTTGCCCCGATTAGGCCAGCAATAATCGCTGTGGCTGAACTGCCTAACCCTCTAGCCTGGGGAATATCTAAATGGATATCGATTTTGATGGGAGGAGGCGTTTGGCCGAGATGTTGATATGTTGCTGCAAATGCTCGATAAACCAGATTTTGATCATCCGTCGGCAGTTGATCCGCCCCCTGTCCTGTGGCCTGGATTAGGGGTGATGCAGAGGGATCGGGAAGCAGCGTAAATTGAAAGCGATTGTGGAGGGAGAGAGCTGCTCCTAAGCAGTCGAAGCCTGGACCAATATTGGCAGTTGTCGCGGGAACCTGAATCGTTAATGTTTGAGTATTCGACATGGGTGGAAGCGTCGGGAAGATGGAAAGACAGAGAGAGTCTGAGGAACAGGATTCCCTGCCGTCTTGTAGACTAGGGGTATATAGTAACCTCTCACAAAATCGTACTGGAACGGCGAGCAGATTGTTTTCTTCTCCAGTTTGGTATTGCTGATAAAACCTCGTTAATCAACGCAGAACTTTAAAACATTTATTTCCTTGTCCCCCATACCCTAACCCTGGTTGATGTGGTTTCATCACAATCCTTTTGAGAGTCGAGATCCTGCCCAGGCTGGGGCAGCTCAAGCTTATCCCGTCAATCAAACCCGCTTAGAGAATGGATTAACCGTTCTACACCAATACATTCCCTTAGTCCCAGTGGTCGCTGTGGATATTTGGGTAAATGCCGGGGTAACCTCAGAGCCTGAAGCTGTGCCGGGATTAGCGCATGTTTTAGAGCATATGATTTTCAAGGGATCTGAAACGGTTGCTCCCCAGCAGTTGGATCGGTTGCTAGAGCGACAAGGGGGCATCGTTAATGCGGCTACGGGGTATGACTATGCCCACTTCTACATCGTTACTCTAGCCGAGCAGCTAGAAGCCTGCTTTGCCCCATTTGTGAACCTCCTGATCCATGCAGCGATTCCTGAAGCAGCATTTAGGCAAGAGCAGGACATTATCTGTGCCGAAATCGATCAGGCTTACGATAATCCCGACTGGGTGGTCTATCAATCTGCTCGTCAATTGTTATTCCCTCACCATCCCTATGGTCGTCCAGTGCTGGGTTTTGCCGAACTCCCTCCCCTGCTGTCTGCTGCCCATACGCGAGATTTTCACCATCAGCTCTATCAGCCGGAAAATATGACGATCGTCCTGGTGGGCGATCTGCCCCATGAACAAGCGATCGATTTAGTCCAGAAACATTGTGATTGGCCTCCAGCCCTTTCGGGGCGGGAACCGTTACCGCCCCTCAGGTCCCTGACACCTTTGAGCCACCGTAGTTGCCATGCCATGGAAACCCCTGGCATTGACCAAGCACGGTTGACCATGGCTTGGTTGGGACCTAACGCAAACGCGTCTGGGCAGGGATATGGATTGGATCTATTGTCGGTGCTACTGACTGGCGGACGCACCTCCCGATTGGTGGCCGATTTATTGGAACAACGGGGTTGGGCTCATGATGTTCATAGTGAATTCTTCCTCCAGCGAGAAGGGGGCTACTTCACTATCTCCGCTTGGTTAGATCCCCAGTATCTAGAGGTGGTGGAAACGGTAATTCGAGAGCATGTCTATCAGCTAAGTGAATCCTGTATTTCTGAGGCAGAGCTGCATCGGTGCCAACAGTTGGTCGTCAATGACTTTACGTTTGGTACGGAAATGGTCAACCAGTTGGCTGGATTATACGGGTATTACAGTATATTGGGCGAATTGGAACAAGCCTTGGCTTATCCCCAGCTGATTCAGGCCCTTGAACCTCAACACTTGCAACATCTGGTTCAACAGTACCTGTCCCCAACTCACTACGCCATCACGACTTTGCAACCTTGCTCTTTTTAATCTGTTCTGAATGCTGTCTCTTCCCTCTCCATTGACTTCGGTGCCTGTTACGTCCGGTCTGCTCTGTCAGAAATTTGAGTTAGCCAATGGGCTGGTGGTTTTAGTGACCGAAAACCCCATTGCCGATATTGTTGCGGCTCGCATCTTTGTTGGGGCTGGCAGTACTCGCGAACCCGTGAACCAGTCTGGATTAGCCTATTTGGTGGCAGCAACTCTGACCAAAGGCACGCATCGATGCTCTTCTGCGGAAATTGCGGAGCAGGTGGAATCAGTGGGAGCCAGTTTAGGGGTAGAACGCGCACCGGACTATTTTTTACTGAGTCTGAAAACCGTTTCTGAAGACTTCTTGGATATCTTGACCCTGGCGGCTGAGTTACTTCGAACGCCCTCTTTCCCCGAGTCGGAGGTGGAGTTGGAAAAGCGGTTGGCGTTGCAGTCCATTCGTTCTCAGCAAGAGCAGCCCTTTACCCTAGCGCTGAAGGGATTGCGGCAGTCCCTTTTTCCCCCAGGACATCCCTATACCCAAACAGGGCCTGGCGATCCTGACCAGATTGCTCAACTTCAGCCCACCGATCTCCATCAGTACCATCAGACCTATTTTCGGCCTGACAATATGGTGATTAGCCTATCGGGTCATTTAAAGGCGGCTGAGGCAGTGGCGTATTGCCAACAGGTGTTTGGAGATTGGCCTGCGCCTGAGCAGCAGTTGCCACCAGCTTTACAGTCAGCATCGCAGTCCTCCTTAAGTACGGAATCCAATCTGTCGGTTACCCCTCAACCCACCCAGCAGAGTATTGTCATGTTGGGCCATTTAGCCCCTTCGGTACAGGAGCCGGACTATGCAGCACTGAAGTTGCTGTACACCTACCTGTGTAATGGCCTGTCTAGTCGTTTATTTGTGGAACTGCGGGAGAAGCAGGGACTGGCCTATGAGGTGTCGGGGTTCTATCCGACTCGCCTCGGGCCTTCGCATTTTGTCGTGTATTTGGGGACTGCTGCGGAGAATACTGCGATCGCACTCTCAAAACTCCAAGCTGAAATCGATCGCCTTTGTCAGCAACCCCTCTCTGATGAAGAACTGGCAACAACCAAAAGTAAACTCCTCGGTCAATATGTTTTGGGTAAGCAAAGTAATGCCCAACTCGCCCACCTCATGGGCTGGTATGAAGCTCTAGGACTAGGCATCCACTACGATCAGACCTTCCCTCAGCAGATTGAGCGGTTGCAGGCTGAAACCGTTTACCAAGCTGCTTGTCAGCATCTGCACCCCTCCCATATTTCCCTAGTCGGTTCAGCATCTGCGGTGCAGCCGTGGTTGACACCTTCCTAGTCGGCGTCTACTTTCTCTAAATATTGACTGCTGAGTAAATAAGCGCCATTCTCCATGCGCACACTCCAGTAATCCCCGGGTTCTCGGCTGAGGACCGTGCCTTCTTCACCGACACGAATGACATCCGGAGGTCGGAGCATGGGCATCGGTTCTGCTGTTTTGACATAGGGGGGGAGGGAGACGATGCGAATGCGATCGCCAACATCAATGGAGTCAGACATGGTTGAGGACAATTTCCTGAATGCAAACGGTCAATCTAAATTAAACATTGACCCTTAGGTTAAGACTATCCCGAATTCTAAAGGAAGCCGATACAATCAAAAAGCACTTTTACCCCAATCAGAAGGACGTTACCGATGCCTGCTGAGTCTTCCAATCTGCTTGATGGCAAACGACTGGCCCTGCAAATTCAGGAAGAGCTGACCACCCAAATCCAAACCCTACACGCAGAGATAGGGCGTCCACCGGGATTGGCAGTGCTGATGGTGGGGGATAACCCAGCGAGTGCAGCCTATGTTCGCAATAAAGAACGAGCCTGTGAACGGGTTGGAATTGCGTCCTTTGGTCATCATTTCCCGACAGAGGTCACGTTTGACGAGGTGAAGCAAACCATCCATGACCTAAATGCCAATCCTCAAGTCGATGGCATTCTAGTGCAGTTGCCCTTGCCCCCTCACTTAGACGCCACAGCCTTACTCTACGAAATTGATCCGAATAAAGATGTGGATGGACTGCATCCACTGAATTTGGGACGTCTGGTCCGGGGAGAGTCTGGGTTGCGTAGCTGCACTCCCGCTGGAGTGATGCGATTGCTAGCTGCCTATGATGTTGAGCTTCAAGGCAAGCATGCCGTTGTTATTGGTCGTAGTATTTTGGTGGGTAAACCCGTCTCTTTGATGCTGCTTGCCGCCAATGCTACGGTGACGATGGCCCATTCTTGTACCCCTGATTTAGCTGCTGTGACACGTACTGCAGATGTATTGGTCACTGCTGTGGGTCAGCCGGGACTGATTACGGCGGAGATGGTTAAACCGGGGGCTGTGGTGATTGATGTGGGGATTAACCGCAAAGAAGTTGAGGGAAAAGCCCGATTGGTTGGGGATGTGGATTTTACCTCCGTTCAGCCCCATAGTTCGTTGATTACGCCTGTCCCCGGGGGCGTGGGTCCGATGACCGTGTCTATGCTTTTAGGGAATACGGTGTGGAGTTATAGGCAACGGCACAAAGCATCATACAATAGTTGAACTGGCCTGATTGTTGAGATCGCACCGAATCACTGCTTTCGACAACTTAAGGGCTTTTTTTGCCCAACTTAGGGTGACCATGCCATCGTCAAAGATCACGAAGGATCACCAGGATGATATCCGCTGAAAACCCTCAGAAAACTTCCTCCACTCAAGATTTGTCTGATTCAACCCCTGCTAATTTTAACCTTGTAGACTATCTCTCTCAGCGGCAAACACTTGTAGAGGCCGCTTTAGATGCTTCCATTCCCGTGGTCTACCCCGAAAAAATTTATGAGGCTATGCGCTACTCCCTAATGGCGGGAGGGAAGCGCCTTCGCCCGATTTTGTGCTTGGCGGCTTGTGAACTGGCTGGCGGCACCATTGAGATGGCAATGCCCACGGCCTGTGCCCTAGAAATGATCCATACGATGTCCTTGATTCATGACGATTTACCCGCCATGGACAATGACGATTTCCGCCGAGGTAAGCCCACCAACCACAAAATATATGGGGAAGATATCGCTATTCTGGCTGGCGATGGCCTATTGGCCTATGCCTATGAGCATGTAGCGATTCAGACCCAACAGGTTCCCCCTGAACAGGTGCTGAAAGTTGTTGCTCGCCTGGGTCATGCAGTGGCCGCAACGGGGTTAGTGGGTGGTCAGGTCGTTGATCTGGAGTCGGAAGGTGCAGAAGATGTGACCCTCTCGACCTTGAATTTTATCCATGCCCATAAAACCGGAGCATTGCTAGAAGCGTCGGTGTTATCGGGGGCTGAGTTGGCAGGGGCGAATCAAGACCTCTTGGACCGGTGCTCTAAATTTGCGCGTAATATCGGGCTGGCCTTCCAAATTATTGATGATGTGTTGGATGTGACAGCCACTAGCGAAAAGCTGGGCAAAACTGCCGGTAAGGATGTGGCGGCCCAAAAGGCGACTTATCCCAGTCTGTGGGGTATTCCAGAGTCTAAGCGACAAGCCCAACATTTAATCGAAGAAGCGAAAGCAGAGTTAGCGGTTTACGGAGAGCAGTCAGCCCCGTTACAGGCCCTCGCTGATTTCATTACGTCTCGCCAATCTTAGATGCTGTCAATGCTCTCCTGGTTCAAGTTTCGACAATAGATATGCAGGATTTTGGCAATATTCTCAACAACCAGGTCTTGCTGGTTTCCCTTGCGGCGAGTTTAATTGCTCAAGGTCTCAAGATCATTATTGATCTGATTCAAAATGGCAAAATCAATTTCCGAGTGTTGGTGGAAACGGGAGGCATGCCCAGTTCCCATTCGGCCTCGGTGACAACCTTGGCGACCTGTGTGGGGCAAGTCCAGGGATGGGATAGTACTGAGTTTGCGATCGCAACCGTCTTTGCCATCATCGTTATGTACGATGCTGCTGGTGTGCGCCAGGCAGCGGGTAAGCAAGCCAAGGTCCTCAATCAAATTGTGGATGAAATGTTTCAAGAGCATCCCGAATTCAATGAAGACCGCCTCAAAGAACTTCTGGGCCATACCCCTGTGCAAGTGATAGTTGGTTCAATTCTGGGGGTTGCCATTGCCATACTACTCGGCCCGGCTGGTTTGCTCCTTTAACGTTCTGACTTTGTAGGGACCAGATCGTTGCGCATATATTCCAAGGCAGCGTTCACAAGATAGCTGGATCGATTACTGCCACTTTCGGCAACCTGGGTATCAATTTTATTTAAAATCCGTTCAGGGATAGTGATATTGATCCGTTTGGCTTTGCCCGAAAGTTTGGAGAGATCAATCGACACGACACCCCAAATCCCCTCCTTATAGTCAGCATTACCGTAGTGAATATCCATCGGCTGTGGAAGGGGAATATCCTCCCCCTCCAGCAGTAACCCCTCAACATGACATTCAATGGCTTCAACCACGTTGGTCATGGTTTCGTCCATCGTATCTCCAGCCGAAAAGCATCCAGGCAGATCGGGAACAGTTACCCCATAGGCACTAACAGCATCTTTATGAATCACAACTGGATATTGCATCGTCAAACGTAGATTTGTTTGAATAAGTTTGAATCTATCTCTGAAAGATCATTAAGATTTAGGAAGAGACCTCAACCAATTTTAGGCTGCACCGATGGCACGGATTGTTCTGATTGCGGGATTTGAATCCTTTAATATCGACTTATATATCAGAGCTGCTGAGCTGGCCCAAGCTCGCTGTCCGGGTTTGGAGGTTCGGATCTTTAGCGATCGCGACATCAATTCCGACCCAGAAGCCGTCACGGCTGCCTTGCAAGGAGCGGATGTTTTCTTTAGCAGCTTAGTCTTCGACTACGACCAAGTGCTGTGGTTGCGGGAGCGGGTGCAGGATATTCCCATTCGGTTGGTGTTTGAATCGGCACTAGAACTGATGAGCCTCACCCAGCTCGGCAAGTTTGTCATTGGCGAGAAGCCCAAAGGGATGCCCAAGCCCGTCAAATACATCCTGGATAAATTTGGCAGCGGTAAAGAAGAAGACAAACTAGCTGGGTATATCAGCTTTCTCAAAGTCGGTCCTAAACTGCTCAAGTATGTTCCCGGTAAAAAGGTCCAAGACTTACGGAACTGGTTGATTATCTATGGCTACTGGAATGCTGGGGGGCCTGAGAATGTGGCTGCTATGTGCTGGACCCTGGCCGAGAAATATCTCAATTTACCCCTCAATGCGGAAATACCACCGCCGATTGAGACTCCTAATATTGGTCTGCTCCATCCAGACTATGAAGGATATTTTGACTCTCCTCAGGACTACCTAGACTGGTACAAAATTAATCGGCTTCCCTTCCTGTGGAAAGTGGGCGCAACCTCCACAACCCAACATATCCACTTTGCCCAGCCCCCAGTTGTGGGGATTCTGTTGTATCGCAAGCATGTCATCACCAAACAGCCCTATATTCCCCAAATGATTCGTAAGTTTGAGGAAGCAGGACTCATTCCTTTACCCATTTTTATTAACGGGGTGGAAGGCCATGTGGCCGTGCGGGATTTAATGACCACCCGCCACGAACAGGATCAACGCCAACAGGGCACCAAAGAAATTCTGTCTTTATCTGAGAAGGCGGCTGAAGTGGATGCGATTGTCTCGACAATCGGTTTCCCCCTCGTCGGCGGTCCCGCCGGATCGATGGAAGCAGGACGGCAAGTGGCCGTAGCCAAGCAGATCCTCAGCGCCAAGAATGTGCCTTACCTCGTAGCTGCACCTCTGCTGATTCAGGATATTTATTCCTGGACGCGCCAAGGGATTGGTGGTCTGCAAAGTGTAGTGCTCTATGCCTTGCCGGAACTCGATGGCGCGATTGATACGATTCCCCTAGGCGGGCTGGTTGGTAATGACATTTACATTGTGCCCGAACGGGTCGATCGCCTCACTGGACGGTTGAAGCAATGGATTGCCCTCCGCCAGAAACCCATGGCCGAAAGGAAGTTAGCCATTCTCCTCTATGGATTTCCACCAGGATATGGGGCGACTGGAACGGCTGCGCTGCTAAATGTACCGAAATCTCTCTTAAGCCTGCTCAGATCCCTTAAAGACCAGGGTTACGACGTGGGGGATTTACCAGAGGATGGCGAAGAAATCGTCAACTGGGTGCGGGAAGCAGATAACGGCTTAGTCGATCCGGCCCAGATGAACGGTCATGCCGGAACAACCTCCGTCAATGTTCGCCAGCTGGAACGGTGGCTGGGATATTTACTGACCCATCGGATTGAAAAGCAGTGGGACTCCCTAACGGGAACCGGGATTAAAACCAATGGTGAAGAATTCAACGTCGGCGGCATTCAAATGGGGAATGTCTGGATTGGCGTCCAGCCGCCCTTAGGCTTATCTGGTGACCCCATGCGCCTGATGTTTGAGCGGGATTTAACCCCTCATCCCCAATATGCAGCCTTTTATAAATGGCTACAAAATGGCTTCCAGGCCGATGGGGTGATCCACTTTGGCATGCATGGCACCGTGGAATGGCTGCCCGGAAGTCCCTTGGGGAATACAGGATACTCCTGGCCGGATGTGCTGTTGGGGAATATTCCTAACCTCTATATCTACGCGGCTAATAATCCGTCGGAGTCGATCTTGGCAAAGCGTCGAGGTTATGGCGTTTTGATCTCTCACAACGTCCCACCCTATGGTCGAGCTGAACTCTACAAAGAGCTAGCTGCCTTACGCGATCTGATTCAGGAATACCGCGAAGACCCGGAAAAAAATGCGGTGTTGCGGGAGGCCATCTGCAAAAAG
>NZ_JANQOY010000035.1 GCF_028285565.1 Acaryochloris sp. IP29b_bin.148 | reverse complement strand
AGAGGAGCGGCCTCCTGAGCGTAGGACATATTCTCAGCCTAGCTAAGAATAAGAGCGCTCCACTGCTGAATGGTTATTTCAGCCAGGCTGCACTAGGGTTCTGCTTGAGTCATTTCCTTATTATGTTAAGAGGCAGTCCTCCAGTATACTGGGGGGCTGTTTTTTTATTGGCTGTTTGACAACCGTAAACCCAGTTGTTGTGCCTAAGGAAATGTCGCATATATTCAAGACTATCGAGCTAAACTTCAGTATCCTCAAATCGTTCTACTTGCGAATGACTACATTCTAATGAAGTTTAAATACACGATTCTCTATGTGGAAGACGTTGCCTCAACCCTGGACTTTTTTAAGCGTGCGTTTGGGTTTGACCAGCAATTTTTGCACGAAAGCGGAGATTATGGGGAGCTGAATACAGGTAATACAACACTCTCGTTTTCATCACTAAAATTGATGCAAGACTTAGGCAAGTCTCCATCTCGAGCAAAAGCCAATGCACCCATATTTGAGATTGCTTTTGAGTCTAATGATGTTCGCGCCGATCTCTCAAGCGCATTGGCGGCTGGTGCTGCTTTACAGCAGGATATTCGAGAGGAATCTTGGGGACAGACGACAGCCTATGTCACGGATCCCAATGGTTTTCTGATTGAGATCTGTTCTCCGGTAGCAACCTAACCATAACCTAAGTCTGTCAGGCGTTCGAACTGCTCTGTATCGGAGCTTAGTTCCGTAGGTGAAAGGCCCAACCAATGTTTGATATCGCGGCTCATATGGGCCTGATCTGCATATCCATGAGCATTGGCAATGTCGATGAGCGGTAGAGAGGTCTGCAATGCTTGGGCAGCTTGCCGGACTCGTGCTAACTGGAGCCAAAAACGAGGCGGTTGCCCTGTCTGACTTGTGATTGTCCTTTGCAGCGTTCTAGGGGTTACACCTAGCCAGGCTGCCGCTGACGTCACTGTTCTGGGTTGAGATTTTAGACAGTCAAGGGATTCAGCAACCTCTCGACTCAAATTGCAAAAGTGATTGATGGGGTCCCTTATATCCTGATCATTGATGCAAGTAGATAAGGTGTTGAGGAGTTGCTGTTCTTGAATCTGAGTGCCAGGTTTTAACCTAACCCCTATCAAGTTAACGCCTTGGCGAACATCAACCTTGCGAGTCTGAGTATCTAAAGCAGTGATCCGCCAAGTCGGTCGGTCGTCCAGCGGCACGGACAGGATAACGTCTCTACACCCATCAGGAATAACAATAGCTGAGCCATTGGTCGTTGCAGTATATTGCCATATGGCAAGTATGCAGTCAGTCATTTAAATTTCTGGTTTGCAACTCACTAGTTAATAGTGCGGCTCGACAGCACTGATAGGCAACTATTTTCCCTGTACTGAATGGTAAATTGACTTTTTTGTTAGAACAGCCAATAGGCAAACTCCTACTAAGTTCCAAAGCACCACTAATTGCGAAATTACCCATAAAGAATGGGTCCCCCTATATCACTTCATCAACAAGGGTTTGATGTTAGAGAAATAGGAGGACGTTCAGATCTAGTTATTGGAGGTATTTTGGGTGTTAGGGTTATTCAAATCATTCAAATTATCCAGACTTAGAGGTGCCTGAAATTCCATTTGCAATGAGGTGGGGTTAAACACAATCACTTTTTGGTTAGATCGTCCTCCACCAATCAGATTTCTTAAGCCCAAGAAATCACCACCTGTACTTGTCTCTTCCTGATCAGAGGTACTCACCCCACGCAGAGATTGGCTGGCTTCTGGGGAAGCAATGACATTGCCTTGAAAATCCGTTGGACTCAAAGATTGTAAAGAGGAAGGGGCGATCCCATCCGACACCGCAGTGATGGGGTAAGTTTGAGTCCCCACAACAATTTCATTGGCCACAAACTGAGCCCCCTCTTGACCATTAATCGTCATCGGAACAATCTGGCCTCTGACGAGACTCCCCTCAGGCACAAGAACTTGATTCTGCTGGTTATAGATGGAACGCGCTGTTTTTAACTCAACCGCAATCGTTTCACCGGGCACCATCACATATTTCGCATTATCGGTCTGAGCTGCCAGATTAACCTTCGTTCCACTGTCCACCTGATATAAGTTGGTGGAGGAAGGATCAACGTAGGCAGTTGTTGCCCCTGGTAGAAACTCAAAATCTGCGTTTAGTTTCAATCCCATTAAGTCAGGTTCAACTAAGATCACCTCATCACTGGTATCCGACTTGCCCAGCACTTGTTTGCCAACCGTTTGACCCGTTTGAATAATCCCTGGAACCAAAGCCCCCACGCGCACCTTGCCGCTGATAGCAGAATCTAGCGCTGCGGAAGCCGCTAAGGTCGTGATGCTGCCGGTTAAATCGGCCACGCTCAGTGAACTCTTTTTGCGAGCTGGAATCGGGATAGATGACGCATTCAGCGTATAAGGCGTATTCCCAATTACGAGCTTGCTGGCTGTAAATTGAGTTCCCAAGGTTTTATCGACTTCAAAAGGTTGAAAACGCCCCACGATTTTACTGCCTTTGGGGATGACTACCTGTTGGCTCGGATTGACCACATCCTCAGCCACCACAAAGGTCGTTTCAACATTCTCTCCCACCGTCATCACGAGATTGGCACCAGGCTCTGCCCCCTCTAGCTCAACGGGAAGAGTGGTCCCAACGGCGAGGGTTCCGGTACCCGATTCTGTTGGAGTGGCGGGCAAAGAGCCACCTTGGACAATATACTGATGGGCGGGAAAATTGCTGCCAATCGGGGCTAAACGGCCCTGGCTCACCAAGGCTTGATAAATATAGGCCGCAATATCAGCTCGCGTGGCTTGTTGATTCGGATTGAAAGCGGCAACATTGGGATAATTCACCGCAATATTGCGTTGAGTTGCTGCAGCAACGCCAGGTTTGGCATAGTTGGGAATTTGGGCAGCATCATAATATCGCAGTAAGGTGCTATCCACTGAACCGACCGGCTGAATCTTTAAGCCGCTCGCAATAGCGACTAGAGCTTGAACTTTAGGAATGTTCTGATCGGGCTGAAACGTCCCATCCGCATAGCCAGATAAAAACTCTGTAGAGTAAGCATGATCAATAGCAGGGGCAGCCCAGTAGCCAGACTGTACATCTGTAAAAGGGCGAGAAGGGCGAGTCGCTGAAGTATTAAAGGCTTGGCGAACGATAGCCGCAAACTGGGCTCGGGTTACGGGTTGATCTGGCCGGAAAGAGCCATCTGGGAAACCACTGATAATATTCTTCTGTGCCAGTGTGTTGATAAACGGCTGAGCCCAAGAAGTATCAATGTCCGTAAATTGAGTTTGAGCGACAGCAAATTGCACCTGAACAGGAGCAAGCACCACTACAGAACTTAAACAAGCAGTGGCAATCAGGCGCTGGGGAGCACTAAACATGTTTTTCACACCTTCTAGATTTGATTGAACGGTTGACTGTGTATTCCCCGTATCAATAAATCCCATGCCAGTGTTGACGATCAGGACGGTAGTGGGTTCCTATCCGTCTAAAAAATCAGTTTTCTTTCGCTGGGATCAAGGGTTCGCGAATAGCCGCTTGAGTCCAGACAGAAACGACTGCGGTGCATAACCCAAACTAAAGGCAAGAGAACTATCTAGGGAAACATCTGCAGGACGGGGGGTTGCGAGGGAAACATCCTTTTGTGAACAACCTGCTAATAGCGTGTTTGAGCAGCCCAACACATCAGCCAACTGTTGCCCCATCTCATACCTTGACAATCGTTCTGGTCCCCCTAGATGCAGGCACACTTTGCCCTGTTCTAAGGCTAATAGCAGACCATACGCCGCATCCATGCCACTCACAGGGGTCCGAAACTCGTCCTCAAATAGCTGTAGGGGATGGTGCGATCGCAAATTTTGCATCAGAGCTTGGATAAAGCTGTCAGCATAAGGAACACAGCCGAACATCAGCGGCATGCGTGCAACCACGACCTGAGGATATCGTTGCCGCATCCCTTGTTCAGCGGCAACCTTTTGCTCGCCATAATGGTTAACCGGAGAGACCGCACTCGATTCAGTGTAAGGCGGGCGATGGCCATCAAACACTAAATCCGTTGAGACAAACACTAGAGGAATCTGTTGGTCAGCGCAGAGTCCGGCGAGGGACCAAGAGGCCTCTACATTGATTGCGAATGTGGATTGAGGCTCCATTTGACAGATATGGGGGCGCGCTTGGGCTGCAGCATGAATCACAGCGTTGGGTTGGACCGTCTGTAAAACCTGTTTAACCCTCGCAAAGTCTCGTAAATCCAAGGGGATCATTGAGCAGCCTGGCACTTGAACCGAATGGGAATGAGTGGTGCCAAACACTTGCCAGTTCATTTGTGCAGCCTGGCAGAGATGCCAACCTAGAAAGCCACTAGCCCCCGTTATAAGGAGCTTTTGGGATGAGGGCGGGGCACTGGGGATATTTCTAACGGATTGGAGACGCTTTCGTTCTTGGAAGGGTGACATCTGGGAATATCGTGGCACTGGGGATTAAAGTTTGGGGTCGGGTTCTTGAGCACTCTCTTGTGAGTTTTCTTTGCTGCGGCCCGCTTTACGTGAGGACTCTTTGAGGAGAAATTCAATTTGGGCGTTGACACTGCGCAGTTCATCCGCCGCCCAGCGTTCCAGAGTGTCATAGAGGGTGGGATCGAGTCGTAGTAAGAAGCGCTTCTTTTTACTCACGAATATAGGGTTCCAGCGTTAATAATCGGCTGTGTTGAACTTTCAGAAACAAGGGCAACCAGGAGGTTGTTGACCATAGAGGCCTTGCGTTCTTCATCCAAGTCCACCACCTGCTGCTCACTTAGACGATGCAACGCCATTTCTACCATCCCTAGGGCACCTTCCACAATTCGTTCCTTTGCGGCAATCACGGCAATGGCCTGCTGGCGACGAAGCATGGCTTGAGCAATCTCAGGGGCATAGGCCAAGTGGGTGATGCGCGCTTCGATAATATCGACCCCAGCGACATCCAAACGCCGTTGTACCTCCTGTTTAAGTCGGTCAGAAATTTGATCGGGATTGCCCCGTAAAGATTCATGGGCATGATCGAAAATATCGTATGCATAACGGCTAGCCAAACTGCGGAGGGCCGTTTCACTTTGGATGGCGACAAAGTCCCGACAGCTTTCTACATCCAACAGAGCCTTGGCTGAATCCACAACTCGCCAAACGACAACGGCAGCAATTTCAATGGGACTGCCCTGAGCATCGTTGACTTTAAGGGTCTCACTGTTGAAATTGCGAACCCGTAGAGAGACGCGACGCTTACTAATGATGAAGGGAATCGTCCAATAAAATCCAGGCTCTCGAATACTGCCCATATATTTGCCCAAGAGAATCATGACCCGTGCTTGATTGGGGTCCACTAAGAAAAAGCCTGCTAACAATAGCCCCGCCACTGCCCACATCCCTGATGCAAGCCACAGATGAAGGGTACTCAGGGGCTGCTCGAACAATACAAAGGGGAGTAAATACCAACTGCCCATCCCCATCAATCCCAACACAATAAGAATGACCCAGAAACCGCCAATCTGCCATGTGGAGGACTCTTGCGTTGCGTTCATACACCACCTCAGTTGAATCTATATCAATACGGTAACAAAGTGATATCACTTTGACATTATATTTTTCTGAATTCTAGAAAATCAGCCGCAAGAGAGACCGACTCAGCTGTTAGCCTAGAGGGACTGGTCATCAGTGTGTCCACGGGCCAAAAGGTTCCCTAGCGCTAAAGGTGAAGGATGAGACGCATCGGCATAGGAATAGTGGTCGTTGTATTAGCGATCGCAGAGCTGTTACTCGCCGCAACCCCAGCAACCGCGGTGACCTGGGAATTAGGTGCTGCAGCCGATCAGGGTTTGGTGTGCCAATATTTTGATCGAGATTCTATTCAATGGTCAGGCACCCAAGTCACGGTTAAAAGCTATTACATGGATGAGCGGTCAGCACCTCAACGGATAGATTACCTGACGGCCTATAACTGTGCTACCAACCAATTTCAAGATATAGAGATCAACGGTCAACCCACCGGGAGCGATTGGCAACCTCTGGTGGCAGATCCGCTGAACGAAGCGATTCGTGATTTACTTTGCCCAGCGATGCCCTTATGATTCCATCCCGCCAAGGGAAGGGGACTGATGGGCGTGGCGATCTGGACGGGAAGTGGGGTTAGGCGAGGTCAAGACTCGGTTTGAAGTTGCGATCGCGCCCTTCAGACGCTTGCTTTTTGACAGGCAATACAGGGAGAGAGAGGGTAAAAAGGGTCCCTTTCCCATATTCGCTTTCAGCGTGTAAGGTTCCCCCCATAAGCTCGACAAATTGTTGGGTGAGGGTAAGTCCAAGCCCAGAACCACCATAGCGACGCGTCACTGAAGGATCAGCTTGCGTAAACGGTGCAAACACCTTTTTCATCTGCTCTGGTGTCATACCAATCCCCGTATCTTTAACCATGAAATGAACCTGCCCCAGCTGAGGCATATCCTTAATCGCAAGAGCGACCTCTCCACCGTGAGTAAACTTGTTGGCATTACTTAAAAGGTTGAGTAAGCACTGGCGGAGCTTGTTCCGATCTGCCTGCAAATATTGGGTCTTAGAGTTGTTATTGAAGATCAGGTGATTATTATGTCTCAGGGCGATGGGGTGCATGCTATTTAACACCTCTTGGGACAGGTAGGAAATATCAACTTTCTCCGTGTATAAGTCCATTTGCCCGGCTTCAACCTTGGATAAATCCAGAATGGCATCAATCAGGCCCAGCAGATGCTTGCTTGAACTTTGAATCTTTTGGAGATCAGGGACGAACTGATTTTGGCCCAAATCTTCTGCATCTTCTTCTAAAATTTCGCTGTAACCAATAATCGTATTGAGCGGTGTGCGTAATTCATGGCTCATATTCGCCAAAAACTGGCTCTTAGTATTAGTTGCAGCCTCTGCAGCCTCTTTGGCCTCCAGTAGCTCAGATGTTCTTTCCTCCACACGCCTTTCTAGGGCTTGATTGGTCCCTTCTAAGGTCCCAAAGGAGTTGCGAACCTGTTGAGCCATTTGGTTAAACGCATGCGCTAAAATGCCAATTTCATCTTTGCTGACAACAGGAATCTCGTGGTTGAGATTCCCTTGCTCAACCTGGATGGCAGCCTCAGTAATTGCCAAGATGGGTTTGGTAATTCGTCGCGTAAAAAAGTAGATTCCAGACAGCAATAACCCCGTCGCCCCCAATCCGAACAGTAGGATATTTCTGGCCAAAATACGAGCGGGTGCAAAGGCCTCCCTCTGACTGATTTCAGCAATTAAAGCCAAATTCTGGTTATCCAACCAACGGTAGACACCGATCACGGGTGTCCCCGCATAATTAGGGTAGAGACCTAAGCCATCATTCCCTTGAGTCACAGCATCAATGGCCTGACTCCTCAACCCATTCGACGAGATCTGAGTGTCCGATTCTCTAGAGGCAATAAACGTGTTTTCGCGTTCTAATCGTCCCACTAAGTAGGTCGTTCCCGTGGTGCCCAGCCCCGTCCGTTCTCGGATCAGCTCATCCACTTCCTTAAGGTCCAAGGCAACAGACAATACCCCCACCCTTTGATTGAGTGCATTCAAAATTGGCGTTGCAAAGGTAATCGTGGGCTGTCCAGTAATGGGCGAACGATAGATCGTCGGCTTCGGATTTTTATCCTCTGCTGAAAAGTACGTTGTGGCGCCACCCAGGGGCTGATACTTTCCCTCTAGTTTCTGATTGGTGGACAGCAATACAATTCCACCCGTATTTAATATAGAAATTGCCTGTAGATTTGACTTTCTAGCGCCTACAGCCTTGAACAGCTTTGATAGCCCTGTATAAGGTAATTCGTTTCTGCTCTTAGCAATATTGCGGCTAGAGAGCCGTTGAGTTTGCCGCCTAACCGCTTCTAATTCGGCTAAAACAAGTACATCTTGATGTTGTTCTTGAAACCACCGATCGATTTCTCCTTCTTTCAGGGAGGAGGCCACACTCAATCGATCATATATTGACTGCTTTAAGGTTTCTCGCGAGGAAATATATGAGCCCAAGGAAATAACAACAATTGTAATAATGGAAAGAATTGAAAGAGGGAGAATCAGCTTCAGAGACAAGCTGTTCTGGATCGGGTTTGTTTTTTGATTCATAGCTGAGTCGAGGGATACTTGAGGTTGCCAGACTGAAGCCTAATGGGGACGAGATAGGAAGCTTCTTGAATACTTACCACTGCCGTGAACGGAGATATCCGATGCATGCTCTATTCCCACTCTGAAAAAATCGTTTCAATTTGAGCAATAGCCTGCTCTGTTGCTTGTTCAATCGAAAGATTCTCGACCGCAATTTTACGAATGACATCACCCCAAACATTCTGCTCTGCCACCTCTCCATAGGCTGGATTAAAGACTTGGTAGGCGGGTCGAGTATTTCGTAGTTGTTCGACGGCAACCGAAATGTGCGAATCCTTAGCATCTTGCCAAAAGGGATCGTCGAATAGGGCAGGCATAACGGGCAGGTAGCGTCCCTGTGCTCCTTTGGTATAGGCTGCGAGGTTCTCTGGCTGAGCTAAGAAAGCTAAAAACGCTTTGGCTTGACTGACATGATCTAAGTGATTAAAAATAACCGCCTGCTTAAGCTCTACCACAAACCGCATAGATGTCCCGTTCGGCTTATTGGGCCACTTGATTGTAGAAAGTCGACGATAGTATGTTTCTGGATCATTTCGCTGAGATCCGGGGGCTGATAAGGTATGGTTTACCGTCATTAAGCTGGATTGACTGAGCAACGAAACGTTATTACCTGTATTGTCCCAATCAATTGCACCAGGAGGAACTTGTCCATTCAGGAAAAAACGAGTGTAAGCTTCCAGCGCTTTACTGAGGGCTTGTTTAGTTCGAGGATTATTGATATTCAACTGCCCCGAAGAATCCAGAATCTGAGCATCGTAACTCTCTAGAAATTGCTCAAAGTTGTTATACGTATCTAGGCTCAGGGACATGGGCATTCCTAATCCATAGATATCGGTCTGGTTATTTTGTTGCAGTTTATCCTGGGCTTGGACCCAAAAGTCCCAAAAATCTTTCCAGTCTTTAGGGATAGTATCTCGTTTCTCGCCGACCTGATTGATTAATATATCTTCCCAATAATGAATATGGATCGCTGACTGCATTAAAGGGACTGCATAATAGCTTCTTTTTTTCTTAGATCTATTGCGATAGTTAACACCCACTAATGCATTTAAACTATATTGATCTTGAAGCGGCAAAACGACATCTGAAACATCCACTAATTGGCTATTCCAGGCAAGACGAGGAATAACGGTTAGGTCCCCTGAACCTGAATAGAATATATTAGGTGGATTCCCAGATTGGATAGCATTCTCAAGATCTGCGAGAATATCCTTTTGTGGAATAATAGTCAATTCAATGGCTGTTTCATTCTTATTTTCCCACTGGGTAATTATTTTTTTAAGTGAATCAATTTCTTCAGGATAAAAACCTTCTTCCCACCATATCTGTAGTTTTTTGCCCTCAAGATTCTTTTGCTTAGGCAAGATTTTTGGGCCTTTTGCGCAGCTTGATAAGGCTACTCCCGCCAAAAAGTTGCCTGCTAGCTGTGAAAATCTTCTTCGCTTCATTGTGTCCGCTGTGATGAATCATACTGTATATATTTTTGATAATGAGGATGATTTTTAGCTGTTCTATAAATCAACCCTGGGTTAATTCATATACTTTCCTATACACTTTAAAAGTGGATTTATAAGGTCAAAATATTGAATTGTAAGAGAATTTCTACCTTATAAAGACAGTATTAAAAGAAATTTTGGTTAGCGCTCCTTTACTGGAAAGAGAATTAACATTACCCTCTCCTTTACGGTGGAGAGTATATGGTATAAACGCTCATCACAGTTCTTCTGCTAATTCAGGCCTATGAAATTTGAGGTGTTGATGCTCACAAAGATTAATCTCTATGGAAGGTATGTTTTCATTATCCACTAAAAGAGCCGATGTACTGCAGTCTGTTTTGCAAAGCTAAAGCAACCTCTAGCTTTGCAAAACAGACTAAATTTGCACCTTAATTATAAATATTGATTGAAGAGTTCTATTTGGCCGAATGCGCAGGTATACCTCTATTTTTCGCCTACTATCAAGGTATTTCGAATATTTGCATCAATGAAAGTCTTTGTAGTCTGCAAATAGGCTCAGCGGCTGGAAAACGATTTGATAAGTAAACGACACCACAGGTATAGCTTGAAACCCGTCAGATATCACTGAATGACCTTAATGCATACAGTAACACTACAGACTTCTCAGATATCAGGGGCAGACATTGACATTGTTAAAATACCCAGGCTGCTCGTTGAGTGCTGGTCTGATTTACTTTGCTATACCACTTGATGGATAACGTCGAGTTCACATCATCAAAGAAAAAGAAGATATATCTCCTTTCAACGCCCTATCACTACTAAAAATGCCATTAACATCAGTAGTGATAGCAATAGAAAAATGCTGAAAGGGTTGAATGGTCCGAAATCAATATTTATAGAAGATAAAAGGACAGAAGAATTTCTTAGGCCAAAAATAAAATGATATTGCATGAACAGTTTTCTAGATATGGTTAAGCTTTAGGATGCTAAGGTAACACTTTTATACCATCAAAAACGATCATATTGTCAGGTTGTTGCTCTTCCATACTCTTATGAATTGTCAAGCAATGATGTTGGAAGATCCCCTAAAGATATTTTATAGTCGTTTGACTGCGGTTCTATCTCCATATGTCTAGAGTCCCCCCCAAGAATATGCCGATAAAAAAGCCCATGCGTATGGTCTAGGCTTATTTGATTTTCGCAATTTTGAAAAGAAAAGTCTGACCTACTTGAGAAGAGGTAGGTCTTAAATCATTGGAAATTGATTGTTTATTTCTCTGTGGAAGTGTAAACCAAAGTCTCTGATTTCTGAATCCGGCAAATTGTTCTCTACATATACCTGAGACTACAAAGGGAACCGTTTGAGTAAAGTGCTGTTTGTTACTAGGGCGTTGAACCTCTATGTGTAAATGGGGATTTGAGCTCCAACCAGAGTTTCCGCTAAAGCCAATTAATTGTCCTGCATTAACCCAATCACCAGCTTTGAGATTAACGTAGTCCCTAAAACCTTGTTGCAAGTGAACATAAATCGATTTATATCCTCCATCATGTTCTATCCAAACGTAGTTAAATTGAGTCGCTTTTTCTTTGCCACCCCCCGTATCTGGATAGCGATCGCGAATGGCAAGCACTTTACCTGAGCGCATTGCATAAACGGGAGCACCTACAGCAATAGCCAGATCATAAGCAAACTCCATACGACCTTGATGAGTGGTTCCGCGGATCCCCTGACTGAGCCAGCCTTTGCCATTGAGGGGATGACAAAAACCTTGAAGAGGGGAATTTATGGTGACTTGCCGAGGTAAAGGGAATGTTGAAGAGAGCAACGTTTGGGAAATAGAACTAACTTTTAGTGAGGTAATTCCACCTATATTTTTGGTTACTTCAGATTTTAAGGTAGGGATAGAATAGACCGATTTGAGGTCATTCAAACCATATCCGTATGGCCCAATAAGAGTATATGCCAGCTGAGTAGTCGTTGATATAGGTGAATCGTTGAGATCAAGCTTGGACTGGCTATAAGTTATATGGTGCCAGCGATGCCAATTAAAAATAAAAGCTATGCTTTGGCAGGTAAGAATAATGCCTAATTCAACAATAAGAATAGATACTAAGATAGTGGGTTTAATCTTCATTGGATGCACTTCAATGTGCATCACCTTTAGCTTGTTTATTTCAACTAAAAGTCAAACACATTGTATTCCTTGATGTCTTATCTATTTGTCATCAAAAAATCAACAGAATATGCAGTTGCAATAAAATTAAATACACTAGGAAAAATTTAATCATCTTTGTAGTTAGGATGGAAGGCTGAAACAGTAGATTGAAAACTTTGCTATTTCTTGTTCTCAGCTATGCCTTACCACTGTCCTTTCAGGACTTCGTTATACACTTCATCAAAATCAAGGGGAATGCCTATTGTCTTGCAGAGTAATTCATTGACCTGAGTTCATGTTCACTTCTCGACTCCCACCAAGCAAGACAAGAATGGTGCCCCACAGCTCTATAGCGAGAGCATGTCGATCAGAGTGTCCTGAATGAGTATCCACTATTTACCCTGATGGTATTGAAGAACGCCAAAAACTAGGTAAGTTGCCTGTAGAAACGGGCAGCGTCTACATATTTCTGGAGTACAAACCCATTGTTTGAGGCCACGAGATGGCTAGACTGTCAGTATTAGGAGAGGAGTTTAGTCTCCGAAGCCCTTCATCTCTAAGAAATTTGGAGCTGCTCGCTACGGCCTAAAAATTTTAGAGAGAGATACTATGCTTGCATTTTCAAGTAAAGCTTAGAGTAGAAATCTTGAGATATGTGGTGACGATTTAGCTCATATTTGGCAAACTAACTGAAGCAAACTAAAACTATTTCAAGTAAACCGTTTCTCAAAATTTCTACTTTACAAATAAACTCTTAAACACATCGGAAGTGATGCTTTGAGGCGTTGGAACAACCCTCTAATAAAATGAAGAATCCGAGCTAATGGCAATCTATCAGAAACAAAAAAGCTATAGGTAAAGATAAAGCATAAACTTGCAATCCATCTCTACCTATAGCCTCTTAAAGGACTATTTGCTAGTCATTATACCGATGACTTTCGCTATTCCTCGCTAAACACATGGACGACAAGATAAGCTTCTTAAGCTAAAGTATGTGCCAGTCGTATCACATGAACAAGGTGTGGATGTTTTGACAAGTACAGCAAATATTAGTCCTACTATAAACAAGCTTACAATTGTGACTACAATCGTTGTAAAGGCAGACATATAGCCTTTGCCCACAGTTGCACTATTTTTAGAATTAGCCATGATTCAAATTCCGTAATGAATAAAAGTGAATAAGGTTTTAGTAAATCAATTTCCAAAGCTTGCACTTGTTTGTATCTTTAACAAGGGCAATCTAACCATATAATCTGAGGTTAGAGGTTCGCGAACAAGTTGAACATAAATTAATATTAATATTTGTATACATCTCTTCCTACTGGGCGACCCACTGAATCTGGAGGTAAGTTCTGTGGGCACTACCCCAAAAAAGGGGTACATGCGCGCCGCTCCTTGCTAGTAGGAACTGCTACCAAGTCTACGACTGAGATTGCCTATCCGTTTTTCTGAGTATCCATTTAACAGTCATATCACTATCGTTGGTGGACGCCCCAAAGGTAAAGATAGGTATGTCCATATTCCAGCATCAGCAATGTCGACATTGTCCTGCTCTAACTGTCGTTCTCAAGACATCGCTAACATCGCCACAGAGAGTAATACCACAATTATTGTGGCCAAGATCCATCACTCAGATCTTATTTCACAAAGGAAGGATTCGCAGGTTTCGGTGTAATCAGTCCATCTTCTACATAAACGACGCGATCGGCGATGTCCATAATTCGGGAGTCATGGGTGACCATAAGGACCGTACAGCCTTCTTCCTTGGCCAATTTACGCAGCAGTTCCATGATCGTATGGCCTCGCTGAGAGTCCAGGGCAGCTGTGGGTTCGTCTGCCAGGATTAACTTGGGGTTTCCGGCTAATGCTCTTGCGATCGCAACCCGTTGCTTTTGCCCCCCAGACAAATCCCGCGGCAGACTTCGGGTCTTATCCGCCAGTCCTACTTGCCGCAGCAGCTTGATCGATTGCTTCTTTGCGGCTCGACCCCGAATCCCCTTTAAATTCAGGGTCGCTTCAATATTCTCCGCTGCCGTCAGAGCAGGAAAGAGGTTAAAGCCCTGAAAAATAAAGCCGATATTTTGCAAACGAAACTTGGAAAGCTTATGGCGAGGCAGTCCTGTAATGCTTTGGCCAAGTAAGGAAACCTGTCCACTGGTGGGGGTCAGGATGCCCCCTATGATCGACAGTAGCGTCGTTTTCCCCGACCCTGACGGCCCCATCAGCAATTCGACATCCCCAGTGTTAATTTCTAGATCAATGCCTTTCAAAACCTTGAACTGCTGATCGCCCACTTGGAATGCCATTTCAATACCTTTAGCCTGAATGGCAGGCGTAGACAGATCACCAGCAGTATCAGGAGTGGAGGGCATCAATGTCATCGGTTGAGGTCGTTGGCGAAAAGCAAGTTGCATCAGGTGTATCTCTCTTGACAGGTTTCCCAGTTGAGTCCGTATTGTTTCCGAATCGGTTTACGACTTAAAGACGAGGGCTGGATCGAGTCGAGTCACTTTTTGGATAGCAAAGATGGCTGCACCACTACACATGGCGACGGTGACGACAAAAACTCCGGCTGCCGTTGCCGGACTAATCAAGATCTGAATCGCTTGAGCCTGAATTGTCCAAGCGCCTAAACCCAAACAAAGGCCCATACCCGGTAAATATCCCAACACCGCCATCCACAGCGCCTGCTCTAAGATGACGCGATAGATATACCAATCAGACGAGCCCATCGCCTTCATAGTGCCAAACTCCCGCAGATGGTCTGTGACGGAGGAATAGAGAATTTGGCCCACCACAACGGTTCCCACCACAATACCCACCACTGCACCTAAGCCCAAGATATAGCCGACCCCTGTACTCTGCTGCCAATAGGTTTGGGTTAATTCTGTGAGTTCAGCTTGCGTAAAGGCTTTGGTCCCGGGTAGGGCCTCTTCTAGGCGATCTTTCAGGGCTGATAGGTTTTCACCGGATTTCGCTTTGACCAGAATATAGGTAATCCGATTTTGATCCGTTAAATCAGGCGGGTCAGGAGGGGTCTCATCCGGGGTAGCGATGGGAGAATTTAGATAAGCCGTAGCATTCGGTAAAGACGTAAAAATATAAGGACTCGCCACAATCGAGCGGGTGCCGGTCGTAATTCCTTTGATCTCTCCTTCGTAGGATCCTATTTCAGCCCGATCACCGACTGCCGAGACATCCAATAGCTTGAGGTCAGCTTGATCCACAAAGATTTTATAGGGCTGCTGGATATCCTTTAGGGTTCCTTCTAAAAGAGTACGCGGTCGAAACAGAGTATCTTCGGGGTCAAAGCCAATAATCCGAATGGGTGCAATCTGATTTGATTTATCCCGCCATACCGTAGATTGGGCAATCAGCGGTTCGGCCCGATCGACCCCTTCTACCTCTTTCGCTTCAGCCAGCTGTTTGTATTCCAAAGGTAGGGTTAAGGCAAAATGGCGCAACTCTTCAGAGGTCACCCAAATATCTGCATCGGCATTTTCGATCAGGACGGTGGAAGAACGGGTAAACCCATTGAGGATACCAATTTGAATGGTGACCAACCCCACGGAAAACATGATGCCCGCCTGGGCAACGATAAAGCGAGGCAGGTCCTGGAATAAATTTTTGCGGGCGATAGAAACCATTCGTTTACGTCGGGGGGAGATTTAGGGAGCAATGGCTCACCAGTGGACTTCAATCATCTCAACGAGGTGGAAGCAAACTCTTTTTTCGCACCTAACAGTATAAGCATGATTACCTAAACGTACAGAACTTTGCTGAGAGTAATCTGAAAAGAAGCCGGGTTTAAGCTGTAATTTTTAATCCCTCACCCCAATGAGCCCTCAGGTCCGCGTTACTGAGGTTGAATTTATACGCAGGGTCCCACGAATCATGGACTGACATTTAAATTTTGAGCAATATTCATTGCCAGAGGGTTGGATGGAGCAGGTTGGTGAAAGAAATATCTTGACGAAGAAAATTCAGTGATTTTACATAATCTCCCCTGAATGGAATGAGCTATGATCAAAAATATTGAAATGATAAGTCTGCCCAAAATTTGAGTGATTTGCATCAGACTTTCGCTTCATTAGTCCTTGTAATCAAATTGTGTATCCTCAAGTTCTTACCTTCAGCTCCATGCATAATTGGGCGACAAATTCTCTTGGTAAACAGTCAAGACTGAGTGAATTAGGGCAAATAGAGCAACTCACTCTGACTCTGCCTCAACAGAGTTGTGGACTTTATGTACCGATTTCTACACCCCATCGTCCCCCCCCCAATTACTGCGAAGTTTTGACACCGACGCCTCAGGGTTAGAGTCATAAAGCTCTAATTCTAGTGAATTGATCGCGTGCTGAATAAACAGGATGTTATGCCCTTTTGGTTTACACCTAAAACATCTCTAAACCAACGCCTAAGATTAGGTTTAGGAACTATGTTGGTCCCCTTGCTGATGTTGGCAGGAGGGGCTGTCGTTTCCTTTGAAGGGGCATTAGATAGTTTTAAGCAGCGCGACAATGTAGGCCGAGAAGCATTGTTCCCTCTGGCCCATGTTGAGGGGTTACTCTTAGATTTAAATGTTGTTACCTCTCCCGTAGAACCCTCTGTCCCAATGACGTGGGATGAGTACCAGGCCAAAAGTCAGGCCATTAAAATAAGTTTGGCTAGGCTCTCAAAATTTTCCCATCAGGATCCAGCCCAGGTAAATGCTGTTCTGGAAATACAGCGGAAATGGAAACGAATTTCGCAACTGTGTCAACAAATTCTAGACCCCTCTGTTGCTCAATCCAGGCCTAACTTGTCAGCATCGGCCAGGGTTGAACTCAAAGAACAGCTCAAAATGATTCTGCAAGACGTCCAACAACTGAATTATCGGTTAATTGTGTTTCAGAATGATGCCAATGCTGCTCATGCAGAGACGGTTCGACAGAAAGTTAGACAGCTAATTACCATCATTTGTGGTTTGGCTGTGGCGTTGGCGGCCTTATTTGCGTATAGTCTCTCCCAGTCCATTACGGTTCCCCTGCAAACCTTAGAGCAAGGCGTTGAGAAATTGGGCAAGGGGGATTTAAGTCATCGAATTGCGCTGACCACCGACGATGAGTTTAGTCATTTGGCTGAAACCTTTAACCTGATGGCGGCCAAACTGGAGCAAAGCCAGCAGGACTTATATCGATTAGCAACCTTGGATGGTCTGACGGAGGTTTACAATCGACGAGAATTCAATCGCTGGCTGAGGGTGGAGGTTGAGCGATCGCAGCGCAATACCAATCAAGTCTCGCTGATCATGGTGGATATTGATCATTTCAAGCAATTAAATGATACCTACGGCCATCAGGCTGGGGATTTAGCCCTGTGCGAAGTAGCTCAACTCCTGCAACGGGAAGTCCGTCCGGGGGATGTGGTCTGTCGATACGGTGGCGAAGAGTTTGCCGTTATCCTGCCCAAAACGCATAGTGATGATAGTGCTGCGATCGCAGAGCGCATCCGTCTAGCGATTGCGAAAGAAACCGTTATTCTGCCCTCCTTGCAGAAAATAGGAATGACGGCCAGTTTGGGTGTGGCGACTTTTCCGTCCGATGCCGAAACCAAAGAGCACCTGATCAAACAAGCCGATCAGGCGCTCTATATTGCCAAGTCGTTAGGCCGTAATCAGGTCTACCAGGCCCAGCACGATAGGGTAGAAAACTAGACTGTTTAACTATCTCTGGTCAAACAAGGCTCCTAAGGTATCGGGATTCATCATATTGCAATCCATCAGCTTGAGCGCTAAGGCGGTACCCACTCGATTAGCCACCACTTGCTTTAATTTCGGTTGGGTTTGAGCAGACGCGAGCAATTGGCCTTCCAAGGATAGCTCAGAGGTTTTGCCGCCCTTGCTCTTACGCATGGCTTTGAGAAGATTACGAGTATCGTCACAAGACGAAGCTGAGATACGAGCAGCTACGGTATCACTCATCCGCGTGATGATGGCAAATGTTGTCTCTTCAGGAATACCTAACTGGGAAGGATTTCCTTGGGCCTGCGCACTAAAGGGGAGCGCTGCAGTCAATGCCACAAAGACGCAACTTCCTAAAGACACTAAAGATTTGCTAGTTGACATAGTCCACTCCTAAAGGTTCTTTTGATTATTGAAAGGTTGTCTGCCAGGATGGCAGAACGGTTAGCACAATAGTTTGCACTCGCTCTTAGCGACTGGTCTGAATCCGATAAGGAAGCTGAAAGCCTGAGTCCATCACCATCATTCCTTGCCATTCTTCTGCCCTGTTTTGATATTCTTAGTGAGAGATAAAAACGAAGTGCATCTCAATTTTTATTCTTTCATCAGTTAAGGGGACAGCTATGAGCGTTGTTTGAGGTTGCAACCTCTATTTGTGTCTATATCTATTGTTCTTGTTCAGGTTTACTATGGCTTTGATTGGCCTTGATTGCAGTGATCAATATCATGTGTGTTGGTGAATAAAATGCTTTATTCTCAACCCTTTCAGCCCTCTCATTGCTCATCGCATTAGGAAAAGCCATGAGGCCAGTGAATCGTTCTGCTGTAAAGTTCTGTCGATGGTTGCAGCAAACACGTGCTTGGGGTGACAAGATTCAAGCCCAAGAAGCAGGATTTGCCTTGCCGCTTGCCTTAGGATTGGGCTTTGTGATGGCGGTCTTAGGAGTATCCATGTTGATGATGGCTCAAAGCGATCGCATCGCATCTTGGCAACGAAAAGAATCTAATGCCAGCCTATCCTTAACGGAAGGCGGTGTAGCCCGGATATTGGCCCAATTCACGGCTCCCAATAACGCCGTTCTCCTGAATCGCAATTACGACACAATTAACGCTAAAACAGGTAAAACATACTTAGGTCCGGATGGCATCCTCAATAGCGGAGATGAAACCGCTCAAGCGATTGATGAATGGACAGACTATGATCCCAGCAATCAGCCTTGTCATTTACAAATGGGCTGGGGATCGCCTAATTTTCAAACCACAGGTTCTATCGGTTCAGACGGAACGTACATCCTTAGAGCCTATCGCTATGATCCGCAACAACAGCAGGGAACCTTACTGGTCGAATCTAGTGCCAACGGGCAAATCTCGGGGGTACTGATCTCCATTAGTGTGGCACCGGATTTAGACCATTTTCCTGGGATTGTGGTCTCGCAAAATACCCGGGGGGCGTTTGATGCCGGGCTTTTTGCCTTGAGAGGGCGAGAAATTTTAGGGAGTAAGGGGAATATTTACTACAATCCAGACGGCTCGGCTGATTCATCTTTGAGCGACAGTGCAGCGCCAGGTGACGCAAACCGTGATGATTATTTAAATGCAATCTGGTCCACAGACGATTTAGATGGCGCTGATGGGGACACCGTTGCAGGAACAATATTTGCCTGTAATGTCCCTCCGAAGTTGCCCACTACTGCTCCAGGAACGAACTTGGGCAAGATTACCGAAAGCCAAACAATACAAGGCATAGGCGGCAAGGTCCCCACCTTATATCAGGTCGAAGAGATTGAATTAGACAACGAGGAAGTCCTTCAGGTTGATACAACGAATGGTCCTGTCCACATTGAGGTCATTGATCGGGGAAGGGATCCTGAATTGGTGATCACCTTACGGGATCGTGCCAAAATCCTCAATATTCGGACTGATGATCAACCTGTCCAGGTGGGAGACTTTCGTCTTCTTGCAAGAGGGAACAGTCAAATCAACCTCTATGACCAAAGCTGTATTCAAAATGCTTTCCTATGGTTTCCCTATGACGAATTAAGACTCCTCACTTCAGGACGGGGCTGTCCAGGGGATAGAAACACCAACGTGGAAGGTGTGCTGTGGATGGAAGCCATTCTGACCGCCAAAAACAATCCTAGTAATCGATCAGTCAACTTTCTCGGCGGTTTCAACGGTACCAATTACGATGATCGGATTGAAACTGGGGTGACCTCCGGGATTGCGGTACCTGAAGATGTTTCCAGTCTGATGGATTTGCTTCAGTACATAGACTGGCCTGCTCGTTACCGATTTGGGAAGGTGCAAAGTTGGCAACATGTACGGTTGTGATCGGGGTATCAGTGCCTAGTATGGCGATCGTATAGATACGGGCCTTGTCCCTAGAATTACGGATCCAAATCGATATTTACATAGCTTGCCAGGAAAGAATTCCGTGTTCTTTCTGTCGTCGAACCGGGCGGGTAAAGGCCACACTCAAAGGAGGGTTGTTGGGTCACACAGTCCTGCTAGTGTTCCCCATTGGCTTTGGCTCAATTTGATGTGTTGCCATGCCTTTCTATTAGGCGAACTATTCTATACCCTTTGCTCGGCTATCCATGGATGAAGTGTTCTTTTGCCCCTAATACAGGGGGGCTGTCCCATAGGTGAATGATAGAAAAAGGTATTTTGAGACAGAAATTCTCTACAACTCTTTACCGATGGTGGCTTAGACAGGGTCGGAGGTCTCCAGGCATGGAGACACGCTGCCAGGGATTTGCCTTACCCTTGGCAATGGGATTGGGCTTTGTCATGATGGTTTTAGGACTGTCGACGATGTTGGTTGCCCAAAGCGATCGCACCTCTGCCTTTAATCGCAAAGAAGCAGGTGCAAGTTTAGCCGCTGCTGAAGGGGGAATAGCTCGATCCCTCGCTCAACTCACCGCACCCAATAATGCCGTCCTCCTGAATCGCAATTTCGATACGATTAACCCTAAAACAGGCAAGACTTATCTGGGACCTGATGGCAGATTCAATAGTGGGGACGAAGAGGCCAACGCGATTGATGAATGGACCGGCTATGACCCGAGTAGTACATCCTGCCACCAGCAAAAAGCATGGGGCAGTCCCAACCTTGTAACAACCGGGTCCATTGGAGAAACCGGCACTTACACCATTACAGCCTATCGGTTTAATCCCTTGGAACAAAAAGGGACATTATTCGTAGAAGCCAGTCAGGACGGGAAAACAACAGGGGTCGTTATTAGCATCTCAGTAACCCCTGATTTGTCCGATTTTCCAGGGGTGGTCTTAATTGAACCCACAGGCAATCCTGACTCAACCTATGCGACAGGGGTATTGGCCTTAAGGGGACGTGAACTGCAAGGGAGTAAAGCGAATGTTTATTATCACCCTTCTTCCTCAGTCGATCCCTCTCTGACTGCCAGTGCTGGGCCAGAAGACGCTGATCGGGGCAGTTATTTAAATGCCATTTGGTCTTCAACCCTGGATGGCGTCAGTGAAGATACCGTTCAAGGAAATATTTTTGCTTGTACGCTTAGACCCAACCTCCCTGTTGGAGAGGTCGGCACCGATCTCGGGACAATCGATGACAGTCTGACGATTACAGGTGTGGGGGGCAAGACACCCACCTACTTTACTGTTGATCAAATCGATCTGAGTGGGGAAGAAGTATTGACCGTTGATACGACGAACGGACCTGTCCAAATTGACATTTCTAATACAGGTGGGCATGAACATGGCATCACCCTTCGCGAGTCAGCCAAGATCCTGAATGTACGAACGGATGGGCAACCGTCCCGCGTCGGCGATCTCCGCATCATTGCGAGAAAAGATGATCGGGTTACCCTCTATGACCAAACGTGTATTCAAAATGCCTTTTTGTGGTTTCCCTATGATGAATTAAGGTTGCTGACCACGGGACCTGGCTGTCCAGGGAGACAAAACACAAATGTTGAAGGGGTCCTATGGATGGAAGCCATCCTTAGCTCCAAGAATGAGGCCACTCATCGTGATGTGAAATATTTGGGATATGGCGATGGTGACTACGATAAAACCACAAAATCAGGCGTAACTTCTGGCATTACTGTGCCCGAAGACGTCACTAGCCTGCTTGGCCTATTGAAATATATTGACTGGCCTGCCCGTTACCGATTCGGGGGTGTTTTGCAATGGCAACGGGTGAGGTTATGACGAAGATGCCTTAACCTTACTCCCTCTCTTGTGTTTCCTCGATACAACCTTTAGCAATTCTCGGGGGTGATGCAGAATTGCGCTCAATTTGTTACCCCTCTTATCTCCATAAGGGGCATGCTTTTCTTCTATATTATTTTCCTACTTGGACTTGCTATGTTCTGGTTCCATCCATTCGGTAAAACAAAACAATCTCTCTCTGAAGCGGGGTTTACCCTGGCGGAGAAGATGGTGATTGTGGCTATTATTGGCATTACCGCTGCTGCCTCAGCTCCCAGCATTATGGCAACCATGAATCGGGCCAAGGTTAAACAAACCATGGCCGAAGTGCGGACCGCTTTAAATGAAACACAACGCGAAGCGATTAGGGGCAACAAAGTCTGTACCCTAACTCTTAATTTTGTAGAAGGGACGATCACGGGGCCTTGTCTAATAACGGGCGATCGCAAGTTGGATGCCGACGTTGCGATTGCGACGAATCTCACTGACCCGAGTTCTAGCGCCACCCCTACCCCTTCGACAGAACAACCTGTTCTGATCGGTTCGGATATTCAACCCGCTTTGGGAGTCAACGATGGAGAGACCGTTTCCCAAATTGCCTTAGCGACTGCACCTGAACCGGACACTAACACACCTAAAGCAGGCATTGTGGTTCAAGTGATCGCCAAATGTAAAGGAAACACAGAGAAAGGATTAGGCTTAGGAACCTGCAAAGATAAGGATTCAGAGGATGGGAGCGATGAGCTGCCACCCAATGCAGAGATATCGACCAGTATTCCCATTCAGTATGGTGTCTTAGGCAATCCTGAATTTGCAATTGTCAGTTCCCAACAAGTGCCCGCCGATCCGAGCGGCAAGATAGTTTTTTACAATCCTGACGACACGAGAAGCACGAAACGCTGTATTGCGATTTCCAATACCCTCGGTTTAACCCGCATTGGTACTTATCAAGGGGATATGAGACCTACGGCGATTACCGACTCAGGTCGTTGCACTGCCGAGAACTGGGAGGAGCAATGAAGTCTCCATTGAGAACATCGGGTTTGAATGATAGGCACTCCAAAGCGGATTCTAAGGTTCGCAACGGCTTTACCCTCGTGGAGTTATTGGTTGCAGCTGGCATCACTAGTTTGGTGGTCAGTATTGCAGGATTTGGGGTCATTGCAGCCACTCGAACTAATCAGCGGACCGAAGCCATTGCAGCTAGACGTCATGACTTAAGTCGAGCCTTTGATTTCATTAGCAACGAAATTAGAATGGCGACCCGCATCAACCAATCTCAAGTGATGCAGGCAACGAATGCTGCTTCCATGTCCAATATGCTGACGAGTGCGGGGTTAGATGCCTCTAACTGGAATAACCCTGTTCTTTACTTAGAGATCCCCATTAGCGCTCAAGTTCCTAATGTTTGCCCGATGGGTGGCCCCAACGCGGGTTCTCCTCCCCCTCAACCTACAACCTATGATCAGGTGGTTTATGATATTCGTCCTAGCAGTCAAGATTGGTTAGCCCCCAATGCTATTCATCGCTACGGTCGCATTCCCAAAAGTGATGGCAGCATTGACCCCTGCAGCAATCCCGTTGCTAGCGATACTTTGGTGGATGCGATCGCAGAGCAAATCGATACCACGCCCACTTGTCCTGCACCGGGCGTATTGGTAGGGAAAGGAGGATTTCAAGCCTGTGTAAAGGGCAGCCAGGTCGATTTAACCATGCGGAGCAAAATTTCTGATGTGGAAATTCATCGATTAAGCAGTACTGCCACCTCCCGTTCAGTCAATAGCTCCCCAGTTCCAGTTCTAACTGCGACTCAACAACCTGGTACCAATCAGATTGACTTGAGCTGGCAATGGTCGGGTTCCATGAATGGGGTCACCTTTGAAGTGAACAAGGAGGTCATCACAACGGCCCAAAAATCCCAAATTTATAGTGGTTCAAGTATGAGTAACGCTACTGAGATGACAGGCTCCACTGGAGATCAGCATTGCTACACCGTCATTGCAAAGGTGGGACAAATCACAAGCTCTGCAAGCAATAAGGTCTGCTTTACTCAGATGTCTCACTCAACCCTCTAATGATATGGATGGTTGTCGGCTGTGTAGAGCTTGAGAATCATTTAATCTAAATCAAGGTCGGAGGAGATTATTTCTACAATTGCTAGATTGACGAATCTAGCCTATTACAGTCAGTATTTTAACCTTAAATTAATATAAATTTACATTTTGATCTACGTGTAATTACTGAGGATAAGTAATATTTTACTTCTTATACTAAAAATATACCTAAATCAAACACTTCGAATACAAAATAAAAAAACAATTCCAGAATGAAGGGATATAGCTGTTTAAAATCTTATTGATTTCTCTTGAAAAAGAAGTCTATCGCCATAAGGTTAACTCAACGCTTTTTTCTCCCTTTTGGCTTATCAACGTCTAAAGCTTTATTAGCATCGAATAAAACCATATCTATCATCTAATTTGCTTATTGATGACTGGTTTAACCCTATTCAAGATTGAATGGGTGAATTCGTATAGATATTTTTGACCGATATTTCACTTTTATAAAAGTATGTTGAAATCCAGAAAAAAGGCCACTGATGAAGGGTTTGCTTTGCCAATTACCATCGGTTTTGGGTTGATCATGGTGTTGGTCGCACTAACTCTAAGTATTAAGTCTAGGGATGATCAAGTCTCAGCCGTTTCTCAAAAGCAAACAACGGCCAGTGCCACTGTTGCAGAAGGTGGAATATCCCGCACCCTCGGATTTCTGAATCACAATTATCATATGCTGCTGAAATCGGATTACGACCCGAATAGTCTCTTAGGGGCGGATAGTCCTGATGAATGGTCTTTTCTCCCAAAGCCTCCTCCCTGTTTTACAGGGGTAAATAATATCCTCACAGGCAAGATTCCAAACAACGCACCTGCCAACACCTATACAGTCGAGGCCTATCGCTACAGTGATCCAGATGGAATCTCAAATTCCGGTGATGAAACTGGAACCTTAATTGTCAAAGGTCATCCCCCTAATTCGTCTGCAGTATCGCGGATTCAGCAGACAATGAATATTTCTCAATCCACATCCCCAGCTAGCTTTCCAGGGTTGATGGCCCAATATATTACCTTGGGAAATAATGATGTCTTGGGGGCAGTCTCAGGGAATGTCGTGTGCACAGATACGATTAACTGTGCAGTGCCAGTCAGTGAATGTGTGAATGGTCAACCGACAGATACGGGGCTGCGCACAGCCATTGAGGCTCTCAACAATAGTGTTGTGCAAGGGCAAATTTATGTTCGAGATGTGACTTGGCCTCCTGTTCCCGCCATTCCCTCAGGTGCGATCAATGTCTCAATTAGTGGCGCTACCAGCTTTCCCAAAACTGGAGATTCAGTAGGTACCGATGGTGCTTATCACTACCAAGTGAGTGATATTACCCTTAGCGGCAGCGATCAGGTCACCGTTGATACCACCTCAGCCCCCGTCTATTTTTACGTCACAGGTAATATCGCGATGAGCGGCCAAGCCACGTTGGCCCATACCTGTTCAGGCTCTGCCAATAATTGCGGCACTTATGGGAGTGGCTTAGGTAGCCCAGAACGCTTTCGAATATATGGCAATGCCGATGACGGTGATAGTTTTTCCGATCAAGACTTCACATTGAATGGTGGAGCCACAACCACCAATGTTTTTATTCATGCTCCAGATGCCCGTATGGGCATTAATGGCGGCAGCAGCAATCCTGATATACAGGGCGCCATTTGGGTCAGAGAGTGGGATGGCTCCAGTTCAAATACCGCTGAAATCACAGTCCCCAATGCCATGCAACAACTTCTCACTAGTTCTGGTGTGACCGTTACCTCAGCCTCCCATAAAACCTCTGCCGCAACGAGTTGGACACGCTTGGAAGCAACCCCGTAAACAACAAACACATCTGTCCATCCATCAAACACTCAGCATTTGCCTCAATATCATGAAGACTCTCCTTACCCTTAGAGCCCTCAAAAAAACTCAATCGCAAGGATTTACCTTAGTCGAAGTTGCTGTCTCCATGCTTGTTTTGGCGATATTTATCGGCACGGCGATGCAGGGTTTGGTCCTCTCAACATCTTTCAAGGTTCGGGCAAAGCAGTTGACTGAAGCCAATACCTGGATTCAGCAGGATTTAGAAGATGTCAAGGCTATTGCCAGTGACGTTAACCAAGTCCCTCACACCTCAGCACTGCTCTATGCTGATGCCCTGGCAGGGGATACGACCATCAAAGTTACGCAGTTGGCTGGCTTCCGGTTAGGCGATTCTATTGTGATTGGTACTGAATCCAATAGCAACGAAATAACGGCCCTACAAACTTTAACAGACCCTGCCACCAGCACAGACTATTTAGAAGTCAGTTTGCGAGATCCACTCACATCGACTCAAACCACTGACGCCACAACACTTGTATTAGCTAGATGTTACTCTGATCGCGATACAGGAGGCTTTGCAGCCTATCTGGATGAAGCACTGCCAGCAGTCGCATCTGAAACAGATAATACCGTCTCACCAAAAACTGGCCAAAAAACCTTTCTAGGTCGAGCATTCACTCTAGAAAGGATAACCTCAGTGCGACAGGCCAATCCCTATCAAATCTTGGAAGTCACTTACAACGTTACAGATGAGAACCAGAAACAAGTCGCTCAAGTCAGTTCTGAGGTCATACCGAATGCGTTCTTTGCCTGTCCATAGTGAACAGGGTTTTACCCAGCTTGAAATCGTTACTGTCTTAGTAATCATGGGCATATTAGGTGCCATTGCAGCCCCCAGCTTTCTATCTTGGGTAAATAACCGAAAGCTTGAAGTGGGCTTAGCGGAACTGGAAGGGACTCTAATTGAGGGGCAAAACCAAGCCATCCGTTTAAGCAAGACTTGCACCATTAATTTGCCGGCAGGAAGTAGTTCCGTATTGAGCAGTTCGCCTACAGAATGTCTGCGGAATGGCAATCGAACCTTAGAAAGTCTCCAACTTAGACATTCACTGTCTACGCCCTCACTTAGTTTTGACTTCAAAGGACGCGTACCTCCTTCATTAATCTCAGAAGAAACAGTCGTCCTATCTATCGCGAATGAAATCAGTACTCCCTCAAAGTGTTTAGTGATCGCACCAGGAATAGGATTGATCCGCGTTGGAACATATACAGGCTCCCCCACAACAGCATTGGCCAGCAACTGTAAAACCTCGACATGATGAATTCCAGCTCCAGGACTACCCTGATCCTGTATCTCTCTCAAAATATGAGAGGTCGGCTTAGCACTTATAAAGCCCCAAATATGCGACAGAAATCCAGTAGTCGAGGGTTTACTTTAGTTGAGCTGCTTGTGGGAATGGTGATTACCAGCATCTTCCTTGCTTTTGCTGGGTCTGGGCTAATTTCAATTTTGCAAAGCCATCGCCAAACAGAGGCTGAGGTGGATCAGCATATTCAATTGAACCGCGCTGTAGACTTTATTGCTGACGATATTAGAGAGGCAAAGGCGGTGTCCACCACTGCTCCATCAGGTTGGATTGTCCCTGCTAACTATAATGCTATCCTCTACCTCACAAAACCGGATGATTCAACGGTTGCTTACTACACATTTGATACTTCTGCCGGGTCTAATTGGCAGGGACCACAGGTGATTTACCGATCAACAGTCTCTAACGCTAAAGGGAATCCGTTAGTGGATCGAGTGTCAAATACTTCTCCGGGATGTTCTGGCTCAGGGACCTTAGGATTTGAAGTATCGCCATCTCCCTTGACGTCGAGTGAGCGATCCGTCAGGTTATGCATTTTGGGTGATTTACCAAACGGGACGACTGAGCTTGTGCAATACACAGTGACTCTTAGAAGTAATGACGTATGATCCTCTTCATAAATAGGTTGAACAAAAAAATACCAACAAGTGAATAATTGTGGCTCTCTAGGCAAGGAAAAGTATGGTCTGAGTTAGATAGGTGTTTGTTATTTTAGAAGCACTTAGAAAAATAAGCCCGAACTTATCAGTAAATTGTAAAGGTAGAAATATAGGGAAAATCACTGAAGTTTTGCTTATAAAGAAAACATAAAATTTAGTTATATAAAAATACATCCTCTAGTTATTACCTCTGTTATTCCTTCATTGATCTCTCATGGTTACTGTTGATGATATTACTGGCTTCTTTCTCGATAATTCTTCTGACACTAGAAAGGTTGAAAGGTCTAATTTTAATGGAGTTCCAATCATTGAATCATGGATAGGACTGCCAAAGAAAGAAAAAGTAATTATCAAAGGTCATATTCATAATCATAAAGAATATCTCCAAGGTGTGAAGATCTCTACCTCAGGTGTGACAGGGTATTTCTCAAAGAGTGGTCGTGTTTATGTGACGACAAAAAATTCAATTTATGAACTTGGTCAACCGCTAAATGGAGTGGAACTTTTGATCACAGCTCCTAAGTTCCAAAATTCCGAAAAAATAACGTACTGGAGCTAGAGAGTATAGATCCTGCCTCACTCTATAGTATGTAATACCTAAATCTTAGTCCGAGGATTATTTCCCCAAAATACTAGTGAAATAGAGTAAAAGGCTTTATTCAGTAAAGGGGATAATTAATGAGTTTTTTTACTTAGGCTTAATCGCACTCCTGATTAATCATTATTACTCTCCAAACAGCAACTATCCTGTGATCGATTGCTGCCGAAGAAGCTGATAAGAGAGCTTGATGAAATAGATTAGGAATCAAAATAGATAAGCAAGAATACTTATTCCAGGCATGATAGACTAGAGCAAATGCTTCTTGTGCATAAGATTTACTTTAGTCAATTATTACTGTCTATAAGCAACATTGAATAATGTAGTTAGGGGTCTTTGAATGTTTAGTAGTTTCTTCCTGGTGATAGCAGTTGTTTGTATTGGTTTTGCCATCAAACTGAGAAGAACTGAAGAAGTCCATTCGATTGCCGCAACCTGTGCGGGTCTCCTGAGTAGCATGTGCAGTTTTGTCCTAGCACCGCCTTCTGCTCAACTCGCAATGACTTTAATGATGGTTGGTGTAGTCCGGTTACTGCCCCTGCGTTTTTAAGCCCAGTCATGATTTAAGATGAATCACTCTTGATAGCAAAATCTTGGAGCAACACCTTTGAGGCATGGTTCTTGGTATTCTGAAGGTCTAAACGCCAATGTAATCCCCTATGCCAGTTGCTGAACCTCCAACCCAAATAACCACTTTTCCACTCACAGCTGTGGTGGGCCAAGAAGCAATTAAACTGGCACTCTTGCTCACAGCCGTTGATCCAACCCTAGGTGGAGTTGTTATTGCCGGTCGGCGAGGGACAGCAAAATCGGTGATGGCACGGGCGGTGCATGCGTTGTTGCCACCGATTGAAGTGGTCAAAGATTCCATTAGTCAATGCGATCCCGAAGATACCGCTTCTTGGGATGATGATCTGATGGCTAGCCTAGAAGCTGGGAGCATCCCCATTGTGGATGGACAGCCCCAGCCCGAAACGGAAATTATTCCGACCCCCTTTATTCAAGTTCCTTTAGGGGTAACTGAAGATCGGCTGATAGGGTCTGTGGATGTCAGTCAATCCGTGAAGCGAGGAGAGACGGTGTTTCAGCCCGGGCTTTTGGCTGAAGCCAATCGAGGTGTTTTGTATGTAGATGAGATTAACCTTCTGGATGACCAGATCTCTAATCTGTTACTGACCAGCTTGACCGAAGGGCGCAACCAAATTGAGCGAGAGGGACTTAGCTTTCAGCATCCCTGCTCTACTATTTTTATTGCCACCTACAACCCAGAAGAAGGACCACTACGAGAACATTTGCTGGATCGTATTGCAATATCCCTCTCTGCAGATCAGGTTTTGGGGCTGGATATGCGCGTCCAGGCCGTGGAACAAGCCACTGCCTATGCCAATTCTCCTCAAACATTTTTAGAGCAGTATGCGGATGAAACTGATGATCTAAAAACTCAAATTTTGCTGGCACGGGAATGGCTAAAGGATGTCCAAATTCAGCATTCCCAGATTGTCTATCTTGTGGATGAAGCCCTTAGAGGTGGTGTTCAAGGGCATCGGGCCGAACTGTTTGCCGTCCGTGTAGCGAAAGCCCATGCCGCCCTCAACGGCCGCTCAGAAGTGACGGCAGAAGATCTCAGGCGTGCTGTTGAGTTAGTGATTGTTCCTCGGGCAACGGTCATTGAGGCACCACCCCCTGAACAACCTCAGCCCCCACCTCCCCCCCCACCTCAGCAAGACAGTTCCGATCAGTCGGATCAGGATGAGGAAGAGGATGATCAGGAGGAAGATGATCCTCCCGAACCAGAAGAGCCCCCTAATATTCCCGAAGAATTTGTGTTTGACCCAGATGGAGTTGTTCTCGATCCCCAAGTCTTGTATTTTGCCCAAAATGCAAGTCGTCAAGGAAAATCAGGGAGTCGGAGTATTGTCTTTTCTGAAGATCGAGGCCGCTATGTTAAACCCATGTTGCCCAAGGGGGGGGTTAAACGAATTGCTGTTGACGCCACGTTAAGAGCGGCAGCCCCCTATCAAAAGGCGCGGCGGTTACGCCACCCCAATCGAAAAGTAATCGTCGAACAAGCTGATGTCCGTACCAAACGATTGGCCCGTAAAGCGGGGGCGTTGGTTGTATTTGTGGTGGATGCTTCAGGGTCTATGGCCCTTAATCGGATGCAGTCAGCGAAAGGGGCGGTGATGCGCTTATTAACGGAAGCGTATCAAAATCGAGATCAGGTTTCTCTCATCCCCTTTAGAGGAGAACGGGCTGATGTTCTGTTGCCCCCTACTCGCTCGATCGAAGCGGCTCGCCGTCGATTGGATACCTTACCCTGTGGGGGGGGCTCACCGCTGGCCCATGGGCTAACCCAAGCCGTTCGGGTGGGCATGAATGCCCTTTCGTCTGGCGATATTGGCCAAGTGGTATTAGTGGCGATTACGGATGGTCGGGGCAATATTCCGTTGTCTACATCTTTGGGTGAACCTCAAATTGATGGCGAAAAGCCTGATATCAAAGCAGAATTATTAGAAATTGCAGGACGCATTCGAGCCTTGAATTTGAAGTTGCTGGTGATTGACACCGAGAATAAATTTATCTCCACTGGGTTTGCCAAGGAATTGGCTCAAAACGCAGGTGGCAACTACTATCATCTGCCCAAGGCTACGGATCAAGCTATTGCAGCCGTGACGCAAGATGCCATCAGTAGCTTGACGGGTTAATTTGACGGGTTGACTCTGGGGGCATTCGTTAGGGGGAGCTGGAATCGTCGCCACTCTTTAGAATAATGTCTTGGTCTTTAACTGCGACGAGTTCTATGGCTAAAGGACCAGCGGTAAGAACTGTTTCAGGAGTCGTCGCGATAATCTCGATTGTGCCTGGGTCATTGCGATCTTTTAAGGCCAGAATAAACCGAAATAAATCGACTTGTCGCCCAGACCCCACCGTTCCAGTCAAGGGGTTCGGTAAGAAGCCAGCCACAATCGCTTTTTTGTTGACCACTGCAAAGAGCTGATTAATGCGGTCTAGCAGTTGCTCATCACTCATCTGAGCCGGTTGAACGGAAATTCTGGCAATTTGGGTGTCTGCTTGGTAAATGACTCGATTCGTCGCAATTTGCGGGACAACAAAGATGGCCCGTTCCCCTTGCAAATAGCTTGCAGCAGCTAGAATTCTCACCACATAAGGTTTTCCATCTCCAATGCGGATGGCAATGCGTTCTACGTCAGACTGTCGCATTTGTACAATCTGCTGCTGATCAGGAACACCTTGTAGGTCAGACAGGGTAATGGCACTCTGGCGAGCTTGAATCAAAAGCGTATTAATGGCTTTCAGGGCATCGGTTCTAGACTGAATATCTTGGATGACCGCAGAAGTCAGGATTTGTCCTGAACGAATGGCGATTGTGCCTCGCCGTAATCCCAATAACAGGAACTCTACATTTTGCTCTAGGCGAGCGCGGCCTGCTTCTAAGGTCTGGACTTCTTGCTGGAGTTGCTGGCGTTGCTGGTTGGCAGCTTGAAGCTGTTGGCGCTCTGCCGCGATGGTGAGGGTTAACGCCTGCTTTTGGACTTCCACTTGACGCAGTCGCGATTGGGCTTGGGCAATGGCTGTTTCCAGCTGGCGCTTCTGACGATTGACTTGCTGGATCCGAGCTTCGGACTGGTTACGCTGTACCCGCAGGGTGTTTTGCTCAGTGCGGAGAGACTGGATTTGCGATCGCAACTGTTTCGCTTGTCCCACAAATTGGTTGATTTGCCGCTTGGACTGGCGGAAACGACTTTGCGTTTGCTTCAGTTGACGTTCGATCCGTTTTTCTCGGGCAATGGCTTTGACCAAGTTCCGATTCGCCGTTTTCAGGCGCTGTCGAGTCCGACTGAGGCTAGATCGGGCGGTGGTGAGGTCGGCCTCGATAGCGTCTTTCTCCGCTTGGGTCTCATCCAGTTCTTTTTGGACGATTCGACTGCGCTTCTGGATATCATCAAACCGGAACAGGGCATCTCGGAATTGCTGACTAAAGGCAAAGACAATGCCCAAGGTCAGGGCCGAAATCACTGCACCCGTCAGGATGGTGATCACAATGGCCGTATTCTTAGGACGAAGATTGAAGAGGCTCAGACGCGCCTTTCCCACCTTAGAGCCAATCCGATCACCCAAAGTTGCGATCGCACCGCCCAAAATAATAATGACAATAACCAGAAAGTACCCCAGCATGGAAACCCTTGCAGACCGTAACGGGTTAATCCAGCAAGTTCTCTAAGCGACGACGAATTTGATCTAAATCATTGATATCGGCATCAGGCTGATCGGGTTGCCAGTCTGTTTTGTCGACATTAGCCTCTGGCGGCACAGCAAGGGAGCCCACTGGAATAAGTTCCAGTTCTAACCCTGCACTGTCGCAAAATGCTTCAATTTCTTCTTGATCAAATCCCTCTACCGTGGCTGCTGGAAAATCCTGAGCTTCCAGCATTAAGGCAAAGCGAGTGGCGTCGTCTTCCTCTTCAAAAGCTAGTACAACATCTTGTGTATAACTACCTTCATCCGTGGAAACCTGCTTCTGTAAGGAGTGAATGCCCTCGTTCTCAGTTCCAGCATTAAATAACAAAACAAATACACGCATGATCCTGAGTTGA
>NZ_JANQOY010000034.1 GCF_028285565.1 Acaryochloris sp. IP29b_bin.148 | reverse complement strand
AGAGGAGCGGCCTCCTGAGCGTAGGACATATTCTCAGCCTAGCTAAGAATAAGAGCGCTCCACTGCTGAATGGTTATTTCAGCCAGGCTGCACTAGTTATTTTGACTCTAGCGAAACTCTAACGAACAGTTAGTATTATATTGGAGAGTATTCTATAATAGTGTCAATATTGATACTATTAACCATATGGCCAGTATCGACAAAATTGTTGCCAAAATGGGGAATACCCCCGCTGGGATTAAGTTCTCTGATTTGTGCAAGGTTTGCGATCACCACTTCGGGGAAGCTCGCCAGACTTCTGGAAGCCATCGAGTCTACAAGACGCCCTGGCAAGGTGATCCTTTCGTCAATATCCAACCTAAAAAGGGCATGGGCAAACCCTACCAAGTCAAGCAAGTGTTAGCCGCCATCCAAAAGCTGGAGTCAATGTAATGGATGCAAAATACTATACCTACCGGGTCATCTGGTCTGAAGAAGATGAGGAGTTCGTGGGCTTATGTGCCGAGTTCCCAAGCTTAAGCTGGCTCGATGATGATCAACAATCTGCGTTCGCTGGCATCGTGGATTTGGTTCAGGGCTGCATTAATGATTTAGCGTCCCAAGATGAACCCATCCCAACCCCCTTATCTAAGAAGCAGTACAGCGGTAAATTCATGGTGAGAATACCCCCTGAACAACATCGACAATTGGCTATCCAAGCGGCTGAGCAGGGAATCAGCCTTAATCGATTAGCGAGTAGCAAGTTGGCATCTGGGGGGTAGAGGGGATGCCTAAAACTGCCTCCGAAAAATGCCGTCTGTGTGCAAAGCTAGATTTCTCAGATGTACTTCTTAAGCATGGGCCGCAGGGTACCAACTGTTTCGAGGGTGAACCCTGCCACAAACGCCGCACCTATTATGGGAAGAGAGCACGCTACAACAAGTCAAGGCGTGAAAAGTATCGGCAGAAAACGGGGAAGTCACCCCAAACTATTCAGGTTCCGCTACCCAAAACGACCTGGGCTGAGGTTACGTTCTATCGAGAAACTAAGAACTCTCCAACGCATGCGATCGCATTAGAAGTACGGCGCTCTGAATGGGATGACAAGCAACAGAAAATGGTTGAACGAGTGTTAGTAAATCACCCACCCTTTCACGCAAAAGGTATGACTGAGGCAATCGTGGGCAAAGCCATGCGTGATGCTCTCTTGAAATTCAATGAGGTATTGGGGACGAGGCTCACTAAGTATGAAATCTTGAATGAACGGCATCCAAGTCTTTGCCCTATCTGTGGAAGGTGATGCTTTATGACGGCCATCCAACTTGAACTCGATTTTAAGCAACAGCTCCAAGAGGCCCAAACATCCCCCACAGACGATGACTGGAAACAGTTATGGATTGTCTTTGACAATATCTTTTCTCGGACTCATTGGCGTGATCAGCTTGAACTAGCCGCCGAAGCCATATATGAGATGGCAGAGTTGCATACTCTTCGTGCTGACGCCATTTTTGAGAAGCTGCGATTTTCCCCGGATGAGGAACCTGTTCTTTCTGATGATTTCCTCGCGGATCTCTTTGTCCAGGAGCGACCCTTAGATCTCGATGATCTAATCGCGGAACCTGAACTGTATGTCCGTTCGCCTTCTGACAAGACAGAAGAGGTGGAAGGAACGGTAGTTGAGTACCAAGACAAAGAAGAGGTTCTTGCAGTAATTGAGCCTGAGATTCAGGAAGAAGAAATGTCTGGGAAGGACGTTGCTCTGGGTGCTTCCCATGTCGAGGATGTTGGGGCCTGGGTGAATGCGATCCGAGAGTTCCTTGAGGGTAAAAAGGATGCTGTGTTGTTCAGTGATTTAGTGCGAGAGCTTGGCCTGGCTCCTGTGGCAGTGCTGATCGGAGTTCTTCTGGGGGGCTTTCGGGTGGAACAACAGGGAGGGTTTTATGGGGGCGAGGTTTGGGTGGGGTGAGCAACAGCGCTAGGAGATCTTAAAGTTGAATATCAGAATTAGTGTCACTATCTGGCAAAAGTAAAATGCTTATCTAATGGTGTTAGATAACTCAAAGAAAAAATCCTAAATTTTTTAACAATATTGGTGGCAAAGTTTTGAAGGTTTTATGGATGCTTTAATAAAGATGAATTACCTCTCCTGTTAGTTCTCTATAACTTGGAAATTTCTTATTAATTGTATAGTATTATCTTAAATTTTTGAGGTTGAAGTGACATTGCATGTTCTGCAAAATAACCGGAAATATGTACGAATCTAGTTTCTATAAATGATTCACTAAAATGCCATGAGAAAATAATATTCTT
>NZ_JANQOY010000030.1 GCF_028285565.1 Acaryochloris sp. IP29b_bin.148 | reverse complement strand
GCATATACCCCTCTTGGCTGGCTGGCTTGGGTATCTGCCATTATGGATTAGCCAATTCTTCCGATTACATCTCAACATTTAGCGGAAACTAGAGTCTGATATGCTGCACCTTTCAAAAAATATTGCCTAGCCCAGAGATAAATATCATCCAAACAAGAAGGATATAAAAACAAAGATATTCTCAATCTAGGTGCATAGAAAACATTATCTTCAACAGAAAGCAATAGCCTATATTGTCGAACACAAAATACATTTTTTATACATTCAAGATTTAAAAAATACAGTTTACTGATACAAAAGCTCTTAAAAATAAATGCCAAAATTCTTTCTATGACTACTTTTGAAGGATTTTTAGATGAAAGAAAAATGCTACATAATTGCGATAAACAAAATTATACCTGAAATGAAATAGCTGTGATATTTTGGGTAGTTTCGTTTGGGTGCCATGCTGTTTGTTGTAGTGCATAGATGGCAAATGGAGCGCAGTATATATGGTTTTTAGGCTTAAGTTTACCGTTAATAAACGGAGCAGTTATGGTATTAGTTTTTATGGATAGAATTTAAGAGGAAGTATTCACGTTGGGTTTGCTCATGTAATGGGCATATTAAGGAAGAACAAATATAGAACATATACACAAATCGATGTTTTCGGTGAGTTCTTCTACAAAAGTTCAGCATTTCTTAGTCGTCGAAGATGAGCAAGGTAAGCGCACCATCCCCTTAAAGGATTCAACCTGCTCAGTCGGTCGAGATCTCAGTAATTCGATTGTGATTCATTCACCCTCTGCTTCTCGACAACATGCACTGCTGATGAGGATTACCCTTCCTGATACGAGCTGTCATATGTTTCGCTTGATTGATGGTGATCTTCAAGGTAAACGCAGCAAAAATGGTTTGAGTGTGAATGGCCAGGCCTGTATTTCCCATGATTTAAAGCATGGTGATGAAATTGTTTTTGGTCAAGAAGTGCGCGCCAGATACTATATGACGAACAATGTTGCTGATGTTCACTTCTTGGAATCATGTGCTTCAGAAGAGGTCACGGGCTTTTTATCGAATCTCAATAATCCGCTGCAAACGCTCACGCCACCGGATGAGATACTCACTAGTGCGAATGAAGCTGCGCTGATTCGATTAGCGTCTTTTCCAGAGTTATTTTCAAACCCCATCATTGAGATTAACTTAACGGGCAAAATTACTTATATGAACCCCGCTGCCATGGCCCAATTCCCTCGGCTACAGGAGGTTCAAGCTGAACATCCTATCTTAGCTGGGTTAGTGGCTCTGACTGATCACCATAGCAATAAGTTTTTCGTGCGTGAGGTTGAAATTAACGATCAAGTATTTGAGCAATCGGGTCATTTTATTGCTGAAAGTGATTTGATCCGGATCTATCTTGTCGATATCACCGAACGAAAACAAACGGAGGCAGCTCTTCTAGATAGTGAGCGACGCTTTAGAGCGATTTTCAATCAGACGTTTCAGTTCTCAGGTCTCTTAAAACCAGATGGCATTTTATTGGAAGCAAACCAAACCGCTTTAGATTTTGGCGGACTTCGGATCGAGGATGTGGTGGATCAGCCCGTGTGGCAAGCTCGGTGGTGGACCACTTCAATAGCGACGCAACAGAAATTGCAGGCAGCTGTACTTGAAGCTGCGCAAGGAAGATTTATTCGTTATGAGGTAGAAGTTTTAGGCGCAAGAGATATGGTTGCTACCATTGATTTTTCCCTAAAACCAGTCCGAAATGAGCTGGGTGAAGTCATCTTGCTTATTTTTGAAGGGCGAGATATCAGCGATCGCAAACAATTTGAAGCCGCCTTGCAGCAAGCCCATAATGACTTGGAGGTACGTGTGCAACAGCGAACTGCAGAACTCAAACAAAGTAACGAACAACTTAGAAGTGAAATCGCGGAACGACAACGTGCTGAAGCAGCTTTGTACTCTAGCATTGCTACGAATCGAGCCTTAATTAATGCTATGCCGGACTGGATGTTCCGGTTAAATGCAGACGGCATATTTGTGAACTACAAAGATGCCCCGAATACCAAGCTGCCTATTCCCACTAAGGAGTTTCTAGATCAGCCCCTAGAGGATGTTTTTCCCCAAGAAGTCGCACAGCCTTTTAGGACCTGCATCAAGACAGCACTTGCCAGTAAGGAGATGCAGCTCTTCGAATATCAGCTAGAACAGGAGGGGAGCCGCTTGGTCTTTGAAGCCCGGATTGCTGTCAGCGATGAAAATGAGGTGATGGCAGTGATTCGCGATATTACTGAGCGCAAACGATCTGAAGAAGATATTCGCAATGCCCTGACCAAAGAGCGGGAACTGAACGAACTCAAGTCTCGATTTGTGGCCATGACCTCCCATGAGTTCAGAACACCCTTAGCCACCATTCTCTCCTCTGCAGAGTTGTTAGAGCACTACGGTCACAAATGGGACGATACCCGCAAGCTCAAACATTTATATCAGATTCAACAATCTGTTGAACATATGACGGGCTTGTTAAATGATGTGCTTTTACTCGGGAAAGCCGAATCGGGGAACCTCGCCTTCAAGCCCGTACCCATACAACTAACCGAGTTTTGCCGAGGTCTGGCCGAAGAGCTGCAAATTACATCCAACACCCATGAGATTGTGTGCCGTTTGCAAGAGCAAACCACAGAAACTCGCATGGACGAGAAAATGCTCCGGCATATCTTTACAAATTTATTGTCGAATGCGATCAAATACTCTCCTCAAGGGGGAACCATAAATTTTGACTTGGTCTTTGAAAATGAGTATGCCGTTTTTCAGGTCAAAGACTACGGTTTAGGGATTCCTCAAATGGAATGCGATCGCGTTTTTAATTCCTTTAATCGCGCCAGCAACGTTGGCAATATTTCGGGGACAGGATTAGGTTTGGCCATCGTCAAACGTTCTGTTGACTTGCATGGGGGTGAAATCTCGCTCACCAGCCAAGAAAAGGTAGGCACAACCTTTACTGTGCGACTTCCAATTAACCAAAGGGTAGAGCAAGATGGCTAAGATCTTAGTGATTGAAGATGAAGAGTTAGTGAGAGCTAATATCGCTGAACTCTTAGATGCAGAAGAACATGCGGTCGTTACCGCTGAGAATGGCTTTTTAGGAGCACTGTGGGCCCAAGAGCATCTGCCTGATCTGATCATTTGTGATGTAATGATGCCAGAACTCAGTGGCTATGAAGTACTGGCAACACTGAGCGAGAATCCAGATACAGCCATGATTCCGTTTATCTTTCTGACAGCAATGGCGGATAAGTCGGAAATTCGTCAAGGGATGACTTCTGGAGCAGATGATTATCTGACTAAACCTTTTTCCAGAGCCGAGCTGCTGGAGGCTGTCAATACTCGCCTAGCGAAGCGTGAAATCGTCCACCGCCAATATAATCGCGAGTATCAGCGAGCAGAACAATTACAGGAGAAAATCTCTAAAATTCAGACGAGTACTGAGGTGAAAGAGCATGTCATTGAGCAATTGCAACAAGATTTAAAAAAATCCATTCCTAAGCTGAGTTTGGCAATTCAGATGTTGTCTAAATTAGAACCGGGTGCGCGTCGGGATTGTTGCTTGCAAATTCTAAAAGAAGCCTGCACTGATGAAATCTCTTTGCTCAATCAAATTCCTGATGCACAGGCTGTTTTAACACCTGAAAGTTCGGCGCTTTTCCGTGAGCTGGAAACCGTTGATTCTCGGGTCTAGCTCAACCGCTGCCGTTCACTCAGGATCAGGTCTCCGATTAATTGGCGGGCCTTGGCACCATTTCCCAGCCAAAATCATCCAAACTGAAGGGCTGTAGAACTCAGTTTGTTAGTTTGCCCACTCTCGTGGGCATTGTTGTAATAGGTAGAGAATAGGCAGCGAAATCGATGGCAAAGCGATCACTCAATGCCTCAGAACGGGGACAAATTATCGCGAAACAAGCCTTCCAGCGGACCGGATGGACCCAAGCTTATTTAGCAGAGCAGGTGGGGTTAGAAACTCGACAGTCGGTTTGGAAGTTCTTTACAGGGCGTCCAATTGAACGGCATATTTTTATTGACTTATGCTTTCAGCTGGATTTGGAATGGCAAGAAATTGCGATCTTGCCTCAGTTGCAGATCCCCAGTACAACCGTTTCGGCCGAACAGACCGATCTGGAGATTGATACCTGGGTGCAAAAAGTGCGATCGCAACTCCGGGGACAAGTCCAAGCTCAATGTGGTGCCTTGCAATCGTCCTTAGATATCAGTCAGCCCATTCAACTGAGCCGCATTTATACGGGCGTGAACTTCCTCTCCGAACTCAGCCATCAACAGTGGCTAGAAGTCTCCGATTTGCAGCGCAGTGGCACCCAAAACAGTGAGCCCCCCCTTGTTTCTCACCCGCCGACCCTAACCAGTCTAGAAATTCTCCAAAACCAAGATAAAGTCGTTGTTTTAGGCAAGCCTGGTGCCGGTAAAACCACCTTTCTTTGCCATATGGCTTTGGAATGTAATGAAGGTCGATACAAACCGGAATGCATCCCCATATTTCTGCCCTTACGAACCTTTGCGACTCAACTGCAAGAATCAGAAGAGACTAGCTTACCTACCTATCTTCAGCAACTTTGGCAACGCTGTGGTCTAGAGATGCAACACGTTAAAGATTTGTTGGATCGCGGTCGCGTCTTGCTGCTGCTGGATGGCTTAGATGAAGTCCCAGCCTCTCTTAGCCAAACGATTCTGACTCAGATTCAACAGTTTTCGGAGGAGTATTATCGCAACCAAATCTTGATTACCTGCCGAATAGAAGCTCAGCAGTATCATTTCCGCGGCTTTCACTATATCGAACTGGCTGATTTTCAACAAAGTCAGGTCGAATCCTTTGCTCGCCGCTACTTTGTGGCCACGGCCCGCAACTCCAAGACTGCGGGACTGACACAAGCCACCCAATTTTTGCAACAGCTTCAGCAGCCTGAAAATCAGGCGCTGCACAACTTAACGGCTTCCCCGCTGCTATTAGGGCTGATTTGCTCCATCTTCCAGCAGCGGATGGCATTCCCCACCAAGCGCGCCAAACTGTACCAAGCAGGGCTAGAAATCTTGCTGGAACGGTGGGATCAAGCGCGGGGCATTCAACGAGAAACAGATGAGTGGTCGCTGTCGAAACCAGAGACCATCACCTTACTCTGTCAAATTGCCGCCACGACCTTTACTGAAGGAAACTACTATTTTGAGCAACGCCAAGTTTTGAATTTGATTGTGGACTATTTGCAATCAACGGCGACTGAAGCCTTAGATTTTGAGACCCTATGGTCTCGGAGCACTGTCATTTTGAAAAGTATTGAACTACAGTCAGGCCTTCTAGTACAACGTGCCAAAGAAGTTTATTCCTTTTCCCATTTGACGTTTCAGGAATATTTGACCGCTCGTAAAATCATTGCTGCTACCTCAGAGTCGCAGAACTCACTCCAAGAATTGACCACACGGATCACGGATGCGAGATGGCGAGAAGTGATCTTACTAACGGCCAGCTTATTACCGAATGCGGATACCTTTATTCAGCACCTTCATCAGCAGCTAACCTTACTGGTTCAAACGAATCCAGATTTGCGGGCATTTCTAGATGCTATCCGGGCTAAGGCTAGTACCGTCGAGATCGGTGATCAGCCGTTACCCACCACAGCGGTCTACCTCAGCCTGTTACTCCGACAAGATCTAGACTGGGTCAACTGTATCGATCCGACGTTAACGCAAAACCTACCCACCGATATCGCCCTGGATTATGCTCTATGTCTAACCCTTAAAACCCTGCGGCAAGGCACTCAGGACCGCTCAACGTCTTTTCTGCCGACCTTCTGCGCGATTGAAGAAAGTATGTGCGCTAATTCTCAGTTATGGCAAGCTCTCCAACAGCTCAAAGCCCAACTCCCATTCGACACTAATCGCGAGAAGCTCCAGACTTGGAGTGAGGAACAGGGGCAACAATGGCAAGCCGAGTTACAGGCTCTGATGATTGAGCATCGCGGATTCCAAGCAGAATGGCTGGAAGGGTTAGAAGAACAAGATATCTTCCAGCAATACCATACGGCCCTCCAAATTTTAGTGGAGTGTCTGTATGGGGACTGCTATGTGTCATCTCAGACTCGAACGGCGCTAGAGGCCGAGCTATTTACCTTACCCTTGGCATTGACGTCTTAATAGACCTTAGCTCTCGTCAACCGCAGTGGCTCTTCATATGAACGTTGTCTATCAGCCATGATAAAGATATTCATGGGTTTTGCGGCGAATCTGAAGACCTATGCCACAATAAAAACAACATGTGGTGGAGAGAATAAAAAATGCAACCGATCCGTCAAGGTGATGTAATACTCAGACCTTTGTCGAACGCTACACTGAGCTTAGGTCGTCCCCTTCCACACTTAACGTTAGCGGAGGGAGAAGTCACCGGTCATAGCCATCGGATTAGTAATGGTGAAGCCGAACTCTTTGAAAAAGATGGCACGCTCTACCTGAGAGTCTTATCTCCTCAAGCCACACTCACCCACGAAGAGCATCACGCTCTGGCGATTCCCCAGGGAACTTGGCAGATTCGGATTCAGCGAGAATACGAACCTGAAGGTTGGCGCTATGTTGCCGATTAGCGCCTTAGCGCCTCACCAAGATCATCAACTCCAAACCTATACCCAACGCTGGCGAGCGGTTGCTTGTTCCACAACTCCCGTCGACCGCCAACAAGCAGAAGCAACGATCCAGCAGTGTTATGCATGGATGGGTAAACCCCAACCGGAGATCTTGTTCTTTGCCGGACCGTTAGAAGTCCAATCGTTTGTCCAAACGTACCGTATTGATCAGTTCCTCCATCAGTTTGGTGTGCCGATGTTGGTGCTTCCCTTAGCCATGCAGTTAAGCCATCACGTGCAGGCTCAGCTCACCCCTGAATTCTTGTTGGATATTAATGAACGGCTCAAGATTACGGAGTTGGCCGCTTTATCTGCCAGCTTACATCTGACCACGTGGATGCCCATAGCCGAATTATTACCTTGGGGCACCCATGAGTTTGGAGGGCCAAGTGAGCCGGGACGAGAGTGGTCCACTAATCTCCTGGAACAACTGTGGCAGCAGCAACAGACGGAATGGCGGCAAACATTACAGCAACAGCCAGGAGGCGATCTGCTGCTCCAGCTGGGAGATACCTTTTGGCAATGGGGGGAACCGGTTGGCCAAGCCTTGGAAGATGTCTTTTCCCCTGTGCGACAACAGCCTGATATTCAGACTTGGGAACAGGGAATGCACCAGATGTTGGCGACCGTAGGGCTAGTCGGAATGGGATGGCAGGCCCTGACTCGGACAACAGACGTCCTTCATCCCTGCCTGTTGGACTTTTGTGTTGAAGTGTTGAATTGTGATTATGACGTCCAGGCATGGGAGCAGTTGCGATCGCTCTCGATCCATTGCGGTTTACTGCTCCCTTGTGAAAAATCCTGCTTCGTCTTTGATCGCCCCTTACGGTGCCTGGCTGATCCTGAAGGACGGCTGCATGATGAAGGCGGGCCTGCTCTCCAGTTTGCGGATGGGTATCAAAGTTATCAGTTTCATGGCGTTCAACTCCCAGAACGATATGGAACCGTTCATCCCCAACGATGGCAAGCAGACTGGCTGTTGCATGAACAGAATGCTGAATTGCGGCGGGTTTTGATGCAGGGCATTGGCTATGACCGCCTTTGTCAGGAACTGCAGGCCGAATCCCTGGATACGTGGCGAGAATATGCGTTGTTACGAGTTGCTCCGACGATTGATGTGGAACCGATTTATTTATTGAAAATGACCTGTCCCAGTACGGGCTATATTCATGCCACTCGGGTTCCCCCCAGTATCCAATCAGCACGGGAAGCCATTCGTTGGGTCAATTGGGATACGGATCCAGAAGAGTTTGCCCAAGAATCTTAAAGGCTGGGGCAAAACGCCGGATGTGAGTGATCACGTTTGACGCGGTGCCTTAAGCCTTCTGCCAACCTTGTTGGGGGTATTTGAATATGTAAAAGCGGATGCGATCGCAGCCGGTCTCTCTCCCCTTAATCCAGAGGCAAGGGCCATGCAGTCTGGGCGGTTAATGGTGAAGCGAATTAAAGCGCTGGCTGCAGTATCCGCAGCCCCCTTCACAAGGAGTACCAGACTTCTGAAGGTTCGGGTGATCTGGTTAATGCCATCACTTCCTGCTGCCAGTAATCCTATAGTCATCAGTACTAAAAATGTAAAGCAGTGGGTTGCCACTCAAATCAGGTACGGGGGAAAACATGCAAACAATTGAAATAAGGCGATTTCAGTAAGTTTTCAAGATTATATTCAATTTTATTGACTAATTTTAACGGATCTAACTGGTTAGGTATGCTACAGTTTTTTTTGGAAAGGTTTGCTCATCTCCTCCAAAAACTAGCTTTGCAAGATGATAGTAAAGCAACCCAGTGTGGTGTTGGTTTTCTAGCAGTGATGACATCAATTAGAGCACTTCTGCATCGGCAATTTTAAAGATCCCAAGTTACTACTCAGGCACTACATTTAGAATTTTGGTTTTTCAAAACACTACATATGGTGTTTGCTATTAATCTCCAAACATCAAAATAATCGAAATTCTCAATAAGGAGTTGAATTGCCCATTTTATTGAGAATTAAAATCCAAGCAAAAATTGAGTGTAAGTTTTTACTATAAGTGAGTTTAGGGGTTTTAGGGATAGCCTGAGTAGTTACGATCCCTAATCATTCAACTGTGCCGTTGAAGGAGTAAGTCCAACTAATGACTTAACCTCAAATCTTTGCAAGTGAGTTCCATTCATGTCTCTTGGGTTGGGGCTTATAGAGAGTGCATTGTAGTTTGAATCATGGGAGCTAATGGAGATAAATTCCTCAATGACTGCTCCTGAATATTGCACTGGTACTGGGTCATTTATCCCGAGGGACTGTATCCGTAATGCTGACAGTTCTCAAAAAAATTTTAGTTTGCTGAAGGTGCATAAATTTGTTCAGTAAATCTGGAATATAGGGTAAGAGCAGCATTCTCAAAGCAGCTTCTGTTTTAAAAGTAGGCGTTTAAGGACGATTCAATATGAATGATCGAGAGTTGGAAACATTCTTCAAATCACCTTCTTCCAACACCTTTGATTCATCGCTAGCGGGTAGTTTTCAGGAACATAATCAAAGTATTTTTGGGGAGTCTCTGAGTTCTGAGCCCCAAGGGATGCCCAGTCTTGAAGATGTGTTCCAGTCTATTGTGCAAGAGCGCAGCCAGGACGCCGAGGGAAGTGACCTTGAAGACGATGCGAATAGTGAGCAAGCCTCAACCACAGGATTTTTAGCGCCCACGAATTTCTCTGCTGACCAAGTGGTGGCTCATTTGCCTGGGTTAGGAGCTGCTCTGGAATCAGGGAGTTGGCTTTTGGATCAAGGCACCCATGCGGTTGAGCAGGCGGTAGAAAGTGGTTCTCTGTTTGCGAAGGATCAGTTGGAAGCACTGTCTGATACAGTTCAAAGCACGATTAATGATGCTTGGGAGAACTGGAACGATCCCAATAACAGTCTGCATAATACCCTGGATCGCAAACTGGCAGAGACGGTGGAGGATGCCCATGAGTTGGCAAATGAAGTGGGTCGTAGTGAGTATTGGGCCAGGTTTAAGCAACGCTATAACCAAGCCATAGACTCTATGAGTGCCTTTACCGAAAAGGTGTCTGAGGCATTAGGATATGGGGCGACAACTTCGGATATTGCCAAGGAGGAAGCTGCTTTAGAGGCTGCGACTTCCAGATTGGCAGATAATCTGATGGATTTGACTGAGGATCCTGATTTTGAGGCCACGATTAAAACGGCTTTTGGGGATCAGGTGGATGTTACCGAGGTGGAAGAACTCATTGAGGGGCTTGCTGAGGGTGAGGCTGGTCCTGAGATTGAAGTGATTGATGGAGAGAAGTTGGCGGGGTTAGGCGCTTTTGGTGATGGTCGGATCTTTATTTCCGATGAAACGCTAGCTGAGGGTGCAGATAATCCTGAAGTCCTTGATAGGGTGCTGTTGGAAGAAGTTGGGCATTACTTAGATCAGGAGTTGAATGATGTTGATTCACCGGGTGATGAAGGAGCGATTTTTGCAGGGTTAGCTCAGGGAGAAAACTTTTCTGATAATGAGTTACAAGACCTAAAAAATGAAGATGATAGCTCTGCGCTAATTATTGATGGTAAGACAATAGTTGTTGAAAATTCTAAGTCGTCTGATGAAGAAAGAGATCGAGAAATCGAAAGGCTTAAAGCAGAGGCAGAGCAACTAGCAACTGTAAGTCCCTATGCTTCTCAGGCAATAAATGGGGAAGCAAAGGATTTACGAAAGATTGCAAAACTGGAGGAAACGTCAGAGCAACTAGCAACTGCAAGTCCCTATGCTTCTCAGGCAATAAATGAGGAAGCAAAAGACCTGCGTAAAGAGACGCATTTCTATTCAAATGCTGACCAGTCTGATGTTTTACTGAGCTATAGTTCCTCGGGAAGTATGCTCACTGGTGAAAGGGTTGAGCAATGGCAACAGGATTTAAAGGATCTTGGGTATGACATTGAGGTAGATGGATACTTCGGCCCCCAAACTGATGAGATTACTCGACAATTCCAAGAAGATCATAATCTGACAAAAATTGATGGCATAGTTGGACCAGAAACTCTAGCTGCTTTAGAAGCAGCTAGTACAAGTACAGGGACTGAGGCAGCTGCTGAGCAGGAATCTTCCGAGACTGCCCAGATAGAGGAGCAGTTAAGGAATGAAATCGAGTCACTCAGCGAGCAAATTGATGGTCTAGGAACATCTAGCTCATCTGTTACTCAGGCTTTACTTGATGAGCTGACTCCTCTAGAAGAAGAGCTTGATAAAATTGAACTTGAAGAAACGATTGAGAGCTTGGGAACATCTAGCCCTTCTGTTACACAGGCTTTACAAAATGAGCTGAATGCAACCGAAACAGAGCTTGCTGAAGGTGAAGCTAATGACGATGTCTACATTGGGGAGGCACCATATAGCTTGCCGCTGAGTGTAGAGCAGCTTATTGATCGATACGATGAGATAGAGGAGAGGGTCCAGAACTGGCCAGGAACTGATAATGATCCAATCTTCGATCGATTAGTCCGCGATTTGCATACTACCCGAGACGAGATAGTGTTTAGATCGCCTGATCGGCAGGATGCGGAACGGGTACTTGAAAAATATGATGAGTTGAATCAGAAAGTCCAGAATTGGCAGGGTACTGATAACGATCCAACGTTGGATCGGTTAGTCCGCGATTTGCATGCTACCCGCGATGAGTTATTAGGTGATTTAACTGGTGACTCTTCATCGGCAGGTGGAGACGAGGAAAGCTCAGGTGCTACTACACAAGTAACTGATGAAAAACCTGTGCATCTGATGAGTATAAAAGAGAGAGGTATAGAAATATTAGAGCAAATTGGTGGTGACATCGGACCAGAATTTAAGGAACAGTTACGGGAATTATTTGACCCAACAACTATCGCTTTTATTCTTCTTGAGGGTGCTGTAGCTGCTACTCCTATCGGTTGGTTTATCAAAGGTAAGGAGTTTGCTGAAGCGTCAAAGAGATTATATGATTTTGCTTTTTTGGTGAAGAACGCTGACAGTGAGGAGGATTTGAGTCAAGCCAGCGAAATTATAGCAGAAGCAGTTGTTGATGGAGCGATAGGTCTTGTTCTTGGCATTGATCTCACGAAAAAAGGTGGTGCGTCTGGTTCTAATAAACCAGATGATGCTTCCAACTCTAACTCTGATGCTGATAATGGGAAAAACCAACATAGTTGTTTCACTAGCAGTTTTATTGCAGGCACGGAAGTATTAACACCTGAAGGAGAGAAAAATATTGAGGACCTTCAAATTGGAGATTGGGTAATTGCTGATAATCCTACTACCCCTGGAGAAGTTGAACCTCGTCAAGTCCTAAATACTTTTTCTCGTGAGGTTGATACCATCATCGAACTCAATGTTGATGGAGAAATTATTTCTACGACGACTGAACATCCATTCTGGGTTGAAGGTGAAGGTTGGGTTGAAGCTGAAAACCTAGAAGTAGGAATGATGTTGCAAACTGATGAAGAAACGTTTGTGGAGATTGATCGTGTTAGTCAACGTGATGGTGATTTTGATGTCTTCAATTTTGAGGTTCATGACTTCCATACGTACTTCGTTTCTGATCAAGAGATTTTAGTTCACAATTGTGGAAATGAAGAGTTCCCAAATGCCGTAAATGATCCGTATGCTGTTGTAAATGCCTTGTCGGACTTTGAATCTAAAAATTTCTTTATAAATGGTCAACAGCTTCTACTTGAGAAAAGCCGCATGAAAGAAATTCTCGAACGACACCATCCATCCTACTATGATGGTTCGGAAAGTGAGGTGCAGTCTTTTTTTCCAAAAAAGACCTCCATTGATGAAATAACGAATTCGATAACTGAGGTTCTAAAGCAAAATCCAGAGAGAGTTGCAGATATCGGAGCAAATGGAGTTGGCCAAATGAAAGGTATTGTAAACGGTGTAGAGTATACACTTGGGTTATATAAGGGACATATTGGCCAGTTTTATCCCTCCTAAGTTAACGAAAGCTAATTTTTGTTCCGCGTTGGGGCAAAAAGAACTGAGATTGGAGCCTTTATGGAGATTACAACGCCGCATAGGTTAAATTATCAGCTGATGTCGTACCCTTATGTTTCTGAGCGATCACGTGATCAACCTCATGGGTATAGAAACTAAGGGTGTTCGGCAACAGACAGTATTCACAACAATTATTAGCTCGATCTTCCACTTGAAGACGGAGTGGGACAGGAATTTTGCTCATACTTTAAATAATGTAGCAAGATAGGGTAGACAACCAGACTTGAGCAAGGCCATAAGATGTTCAATTGGTTCATAGGCATCTAATTCTCGTCCCTCCTCTGATGCAATATCTCTTTCATCACTCCGCAATAGCAGATATTTGAAGGCGATCTTGCATTTGTTGAGTCGGTCGGAAAGCCGCCCCTTGTTCTAGCGTTGGCTGGCTCGTCAGAAAGTTCAAGAGGTAGTGGTCAACCTGTGCTGTGAGCGCAGAAGGCCGTAAACATTGATAAAGTAGCTTCGGTCACTGATGCTGAATTGGAGACAGTTTTTTCATCAAATTATCAGGAATCTCAATCGTTAACAACGCCATTCTGCCGAGCCTCCTGTTAAGTTCTCATATTGATTCTCAACCCTAATCTCCATGATAGGTCCACATCCTTAGGACTTTAACGATCCGTTGATCATCGATAACCTGATAAACCGATCGGTGTTGAATGTTAATCCGCCGAGAAAAAGTCGGTTCAGACGTCCCCTTAAGCTTTTCAAACGAAGGCGGAGATTGATAGGGGTTCACAGCCAAGATATCCAATAGCTGTTGCGCTTGTCCCTTTAGATTGGCAGCAGCCAGCTTCAAAGCATCCTTCTGAGCCTGCTTCGTATACTTAAGTGTCCACATCTAGGACTACCAATCCAGCTCATCAGAGCATTCATCAAGAGGTTCACAAATTCCCGCCTCAATCGAATCCCAGACCCCAGGAATCGACTTCAGATACAGCGTTTCTTGTAATGCCTTCCAATCCTGTTCACTCACTAACACAGCATTCCCCCTCTTACTCGTAATCGTCACGGGTTCATGGGACTCATTCACCTGATCTACCAACCCAAAGAGCGTTTGTCGAGCTTCAGTGACCGAGAAGATTGTAGAGTCAGCCATATTTGCTTGGCTCAGCAATATCTGAGCGTACGGAATTCCGTACATAATTATAGCTTTTGCTCAAAGAGGTTACCAGGGTTATTGGATGTCCTAATTCATCTAAACTAAACCAGCTCCAACATCTGTAAATCCTCATGAGGCTGCTCTTATTCAACTTGCTAGAAATCGTAGTTTATTTGGATTTACAGCCAACTTTGCGGTGATCGCCCCAACACCGTCGACAAACGGATGGCTATATCAGGCGTCATATTGCTCTGTTCATCTCTCAAATCCGATATCTCGGATCTCAAAGAAGTCGTCCTCGCCAATGCCGAGCAAATATCATCATTGGGGAAAACGGTTTTAAATCTGAGTTCAGTCACTTCCGACCTGGTGGGATACTCCATCAATCAACAGAGTGATATCCAAACCGTGCACGAAGAATTACAAGCCTTCAAAAGACGAGTCGATAACCTCGATAACCAATAGTCCCTACTGCGCACCGAAGAGTTTTAGCGATTTTGTTTCCTACCACTTACCGTCCTACCAGTTTTACTGACCCTCATTCCTGCAAAGTTTAGATATGATAAGACTTTCAGTGATTCTATTCGCTGTCAGTTTAGCGCTCAACCGTGTCCAAACACGCCCAAAATCGTCGGCTTCGTGACAATAGAAAAAAGCTTAGCAGCCGTTGCCTGAAACCCTAAGATCCTTTACTAGCAATACTTTTGAAGAAATCGGGATGAGAGGATTTGAACCTCCGGCCCCTTCGTCCCGAACGAAGTGCGCTACCAAACTGCGCTACATCCCGTAATTGATTCGTTATTCTGCGACTTTCCAAATTAGCCTAGCACGATGTCTATTCATGACAGCTACCTCAAATATCTGATCTATTAAGATGACAAGTATCCTCAGATTATATATAATCACGACCGTGTGAGGAATGAACACAAGTAAGGGCATCAAGACGAAACACGGCCAGTCGTTGATGCCCTTCTTCAGAATTTAACTAGGCTGATTCGAGATAACAATGCTAGACTGATCTCTAGACTCGGACCCATGCGATTACAACGCCTCAATCTTGTCAGGACCGGAAGGTAGCAGCAATACGGGATGCTTGTGATAGGCGTGGACTCCGGGTCACTTTTGTCTCTAGATGTAAATGGCCTAAGGGTATGGCAATATTACTGGTCTCGTCTTGGAGATCGCGATGGCCAAAAGCCGGTCGGAGACCATCGCACCGCCGCATTTTTACTTCATTCAGTCAATTTAGATTTTAAAATAGGGCCATGAACGACCTGCCTGATTTTGTTAAGAAAGCCTTTTACCTAGGCGTTGGTGTTGCGTCCTACGCTGGTGAGCAAGCTGGGAATAAAGTCGCTGAGATCCAAGAACGGGCTCAACAGCTTGCGGATGAAATGATCCGCCGGGGTGAAATGAGTACTGAAGAAGCCAACCAGTGGCTCAACCAACTCAATACCAACCCTACGCCTGTTTCTGTAGAGGAAGTCCCTTATCCTGAACAACCCCAGACCATTGAGCTAGTCACAGGCGAAGAGCAAGAGGAGCCTTCCCCCTCAGCAGACCTACAGGCCCAAGTGACAGAATTAGAAGAAGAGCTGCGCCGCCTTCAAGATCCATAAGCTTCTTCTAAAAACTGGCCCACTGAGTATCTGTACAGAAACGAAACATGGATTGGTTCCCCAAAGATCTGCAAAATATCCTGGAAGAGGTTACTCTCCAAACCGATCAGCTCGTCAGCGATGTCATCAAGACCCTGGATCAAGCAGCCCTAGAGATTGACCAAAGTCTGGATGATCTGATCGACCCTCTGGTGGTAGAGATAGAGAAAGGGTTAGACGATCTGCTTGAGCCTGTTATGGTTGATATCGTGGCCTTTGATCAAGCTCTGGAAGAATTCGCGGCCCCCCTCACGCAACGGCTTTCCCCCCTATTTGATCAGCAGCCAGCCTGCATTGGCTGTCGCCATTATCATGGCAAAACCTACGGAGAGCATTTTCTGGTATGTGGGATGCATCCCTATGGCGCACCAGCCGATTCATGCCCTGACTGGGAGTCCTGTTAGTAGGGCAGATTAGGTGTAATCGCCTTCCATGTTGCAATCATTTCAATCATTGCTCTCACTCAGGAAGACCTACAACAGATTGATTCCCGGCAATGACTGATCCAATCTCATACGCCGCAATATGATGGGTAGACAACCACTGTACAGCTTGCTGAGCTTGGCTTGGCGGCACGATTACAATCAACCCAATTCCCATATTAAAGGTATCAAACATATCAGCATGGCTCACAGCTCCAGCTTGGGCAAGCCATTGAAAGATCGGGGGGACGGGCCAATGGTCAGGATTGAGGCTGAGTGATTGATCGGCTTGTAAACATCGTGGTCCATTTTCTGGCAACCCGCCACCGGTAATATGAGCAATCCCATGGATATCGAGTTCAGAACGCAGAGCGGATAATACGGGTTGAACATAAATTTGCGTAGGGGTCAGTAAGACTTCTCCTAAACTTCTTCCGCCTAAGAGATCAGGAGTCTCCTGCCAATCCCAACCGGGTTGTTCGCGCGTCGGGTTTTTACCTTCAGCCACAATTTTGCGAACGAGGCTAAACCCATTGCTATGAACCCCTTGACTGGCTAAACCAATCACTGCATCTCCCACCTGAACCTTGTCACTGGTGAGCAGCTTGCGCTTTTCCACAATACCGACACAAAATCCGGCTAAATCGTATTCATCGGGTTGATAGAATCCCGGCATTTCCGCCGTTTCTCCCCCCAACAGAGTACATCCAGCCAGTTTACAACCCTGCACAATTCCGGCCACCACCTTTTCAAGCTGCTGGGGCTGAAGTCGGCTAGTTGCTAGGTAATCTAGGAAGAATAAAGGTTCTGCACCAGAGGCCAGCACATCATTGGCGCACATGGCCACGAGATCAATCCCAATCGTGTGATGTTGATTAATCGCTTGAGCCAACTTCAGCTTAGTACCCACCCCGTCGGTCCCCGACACTAGCACAGGTTCGAGATAACCCGCTGGCAGTTGAAATAAGCCATTGAAGCCGCCCAGAACACCTAACACTTCTGGACGAGCTGTTTCAGCTACCATTTGCTTAATTCTACTAACCAGATTTCGTCCTGCTTGGATGTCAACACCGGCATCACGATAGTCCATACCCAGCTTCAACCCCTTCGAATCACTCCAGCAGCATACAATGCTGTCTTAATATTTTCGGCCTAAGTCATGCCCTTGGGTGGCCAATCTTCTCTTGTTTCGTCAAACTCGTCGCGTAAATCTATTCAGTTCTTGCATCGGGAAAAGGTGATTCAAATTAAATTCCATGGAATTTAATTTGAATCATTAGCTGAGTTAAACAGATCAATTATTATTTCTTATTTTCTGGATGCATCGAAACCAGGAAGGGATGATTTAATCAGGTCAAACGTTTTTCTTACAAGGATCTTAGCGCTAATTTCTATTAAAATCATCCAAAAAAATATTGGGTTGAATGAGCATTGTCTAGCGATTTCTCCACTACCAATTCTGATTTAAATCGGCTGGGATGTATCCTTCTTTAATTAAAAATTAAAATAAAACATTCCATAAGAATAGTTTTTTTTAATCATTCCGACTCCATTTCATAAGGTCTAAAATGGCTTCCCTTACTTGCTTTGATCAAGTTTGAGATTCTTAAGACAGGGATCCCTATTATTCAAAATGGGTCGTCAATGACTTGTCCCTCAGCAATCTCCCTGATTTCAGAGGTTAAACCTTCGTGATAAAGTGATTAAGTTCTGTAAAGCAAGTCTGCAATCAATATGATCTCGTGACTTGGTGTTGCTGCTTTTGCTAGCGCTCTCCAATCTCACTACCCCGTATTCTCCAATTTTTTTTAAACAGACATGAGCAATAAACTAGTTTTGACTGGTTTGGCGGCTGCACTTACTGTTTCTGTTGTAAGTGCACTGTCTATCAGTGAGGCCAATCAAACTCCGTTGACGGCAAATCAGTCTACTCCTGCTAATGCCACCGATGATGCGCCAGAAACCACCGCATCTGACGACGCAGCGGCAACGGAGACAGAGGCTGCCGACGCAGTTAAAGTTGGGAACAGCCAATCTGCTGAGTCTCAGGTACAAGATAAGGATGCGATCGCAAAAATCCATGCCTATGAAAAAGAAGGCCGATCCGCTGCAACCCTCTATGTACGCAATATTCCCGTTGTCACCTTTTTAGAGTCTGAAAAGACAGAAGGACCTGAAAAGGCAGACGCCGAAACGGCCAAAGTCGCTACAGCTAAGTCCGAGGGAACGAATCCACAAGACCCAGTCTGGCGTGCTACCACCGTCGCTGCCAAAATCAATCAGCTGGACCGAGACGGCGTCAATGCCGATACGATTAAAGTCAGTTGGGATAAACACCGGGAAAGTTATGTGATCAAGACCGATAAAGATCACCTGCTGGAGATGAGCAAACTGACGATTCTTCCGAAGACGACGAAGGATATGGGCGATGATGCGCTCAAAATCACGAATCTTCTCCGCCGTCAGATTGGCAGTGCTAAACCCCTTACGGATATTCCAGGTCGACCAAAACCGGTGATTGCTGCTGCCCCAGTCAGCTATCAAATCAGTGGAGAAGCGTCCTGGTATGGACCGGGTTTCCATGGCAATCAGACCGCCAATGGAGAAATTTATAATCAAAATGCCCTAACCGCAGCCCATAAAACGCTGCCTTTCGGCACCCGAGTCAGAGTGACAAACCTCTACAACGGGCGTTCTGTGGTCGTTCGGATTAACGATCGAGGACCCTTTATCCCAGGGCGGGTAATTGACTTGTCCCAAGGTGCTGCCCAGGTCATTGGTGTCACCAGTAGCGGTGTTGCTCCCGTGCGAATGGATATTCTCCAATAGGTCTGAGTACCTGCCAAACACTCATGAAAAAGCCCCTATCTTAGGGGCTTTTTCTATGATTTCAACACCTAAATGGCACTAACGGAAATCTATTCACGTTTGCCGAGCGGTCTTAAGAACGCTGATAGTAGTAATAGGTCAGCATCGGTATGGCTGTAGCCAAAATAAGTAAAACAATGACTAACACTGCAGAACTAGTATCATTTGTTTCTTCTGCTGTGCGGAAATTACTTTCGGCAAAAACCGTTGCTTCCACTTCTGGTGGGCCTGGATCCGCTTGACCGGTCAATACGGCTGACAAACGTTCGCCTACCCCTAGAAAGGCCTCATTGTAGTTCCCTTTACGAATTGGAATCAGGAGACTGTCAAAGGCAATGCTTTGGGCTGTTTCTGCGGGTAGGGTATTGAGTGCTTCTTCACCGACCAGAATGGCAGGCGCATTGGTGCGAGCATCATACACGAGCAAAACCTGATTGGCCTGGGATGATGGTGTTGGGAACCACTGCTCAAACAAGGTATTGGCGAAACTGTCCGTGGTTTCCCCATAGTTCAGTCCCCGAAGGGTAACCACCCGTACATCCATCCCCGTCTCTCGAGACACTTGACGTAAGGTTTTATTGACAGACCGTTCGGTAATGACACTCAGTAGTTCTGCTTTATCTGCTATCCAGGTAGACTGACTAGCGGAGAGATTAGGAATGTCCTCAGCAACGGTTGCCCATGCAGGAGGAGACCACAGCGCCCCCCCCAGTAGCAGGGCCATTACTCCAACAACCAACCACCGATGGAGTGATTGTTTCCAGTCCCATAGCGGGTTGAGTTGAACTTTCATCCTAGATAACCTTCAATCGATATATGCTTACACACCACTGACAATGCAGCAGTTTGACCAGCAAGACGCTCTCTACATACTATTGATCCACTGCATCGGGATCAACAATTGTAATAAAGCTGATAAGAGTTGCTAATCACTTCATCGCAGGCCAAGCGGTATCTGTCGGAAACTGAGGCATCCCGATTGATGCATCGCCCATCGCTGGCAGTGGGGCGTAGACCGCTTCAGCGTCAGGCATGATCAAATCGTGTTAAAAATAGGGAACTGTATGTGCAGGATCCTGACGCAACAAGGCAAGGCTATGGGTATAAAAGGTATTTAAACCCGGATCCCACTGGAATGGTTACAACCTGCGATCGCATAAAACAAAACGTTTGGCATGGAAACTGATTTAAGCTCTCTTGACACGACCGTAGAACAGCCTGCTGCAGACGAGCACTCAGTAGAGTCGGTGGCCGTCACTCTAGAAACCCAAAAATTAGAGAAACGGCATCGTCAAATTCAAGCTCAGATCTTCTTACCCTTCTCACCTGAGCAAGTTTGGCAAGTTTTAAGTGACTATGAAGCCTTAGCAGATTTTATTCCCAATCTAGAGACCAGTCAGCGCCTCCAACATCCAGAATCCAGAATCCGCATTGAGCAAGTGGGGGTCAAGAACGCTTTGTTTCTCAAGTTCTCCGCTCGGGTTGTACTCGATATGGTCGAAGAATTTCCCCATACCCTTCGCTTTGCCATGGTTGAAGGCGACTTTAAAGCCTTCGCTGGGACATGGGAAATCCAGCCGATTGTTGAGGAGCGTTTGGGTACCCACTTGATTTATACCTTGCAAGTCTGTCCCACGCGGCTGATTCCGGTAAAGGCCATTGAACAGCAGCTGAACCAAGACTTACCTCGTAACCTCCGAGCAATTCATCATAGACTACACCAGCTCTACACAGCCTAGGCATCCAGAGAACCATCATCCATATTACGGCGACAGATGTTCTAAATCGATATCCTGAAGTTGTTGCTGAAGTTGACGGCGGGATGGGCGGCGATAGCGCTTGGTTTCTAACTTGGGCTCATCATGAATTTTGCCATGTTTACGAGATTTGCGTTTGGTTCGGGATTCAGCGGTCATCGTCATTTGGCGTTTCGCCTGTTGTTCGGTGACTTCAGCTAATAAACTCAAGTAATAGGGATAGCGCTCCCAATCCCCTCTGACGACACAGTTGGGCTCATCCACATGCTGGCAGTCCTTAAATTGGCATTGAGCCTGCGAGAGGCGTTGCCGAATTTCTGGGAAACAATTCCTTAGCTGAGTTGGCAAAATCTGCTCTAAGCCAGGCTGATTAAAACCAGGCGTATCGGCCAGGAATCCTCCCTGCGCCAGTTCGAACAGTTCTACATGTCGAGTCGTATGCCGTCCTTGCCCCCATCGCTGTGAGACTTTCCCCACCCGTAAATTGATTTCAGGAATTAAGGTGTTAATGAGACTGGATTTACCCACCCCAGATAGCCCTGAGACCACCGTAATATGGCCTTTTAAAGACCGCTCTAATGTTTTTAAGCCTACCCCTGTCCGCAGACTGATAAGGATGGGACTATACCCCCACTGCTGCATGCGATCGCGCCAAGCTTTTTGGACCGCATAGGATGTCAGGTCTCGCTTATTCAAACACAGCACAATCGGCAGGTTTGTGCTTTCTGCCGTCACCAAAAATCGGGTCAGCTGTTGCGGATCGAGCTTGGGCTCAGTCAGGGCAAACATCAACAGAATTTGATTGACATTGGCAATCGGTGGGCGAACCAATTGGGATTGTCGCGGTAAGATGCTGGCAATCGCTCCGCGCTCTCCCAACCAATCCGGTTCTTCCACCACGACCTGATCCCCGACCATCACTTGTTGTCCCAGCTTTTTCAACCGCGATCGGCGGGTACAGAGCAGTTGTTCGACGGGATAATCTTGTGCTTCTGCCAACTGCACCTGATAGTAATTGGCCTGAACCGCTAATACTGTTCCAGTGACAGCAGCATTCACATCCACAGACAACGGTTGACTCATACCACAGCAGACCGGACTTGTAAGGCATAAAAGCCCGAACAGTCTTGCAGATGTTCAACTTCGTAGCCTGCCATCTTCAAGCTATCAGGAACCTGCTCAATAGGTTCTCCTGGATCAAGCCAGACTTCTAATAGGGCACCCGGTACCATTTTTTGCAAATGCAGCTTCGTGCGCACAAAGTTGAGCGGGCAAGGCGTCCCTCTTAAATCGATCTGGTCATCTGAAGTCGGTAATAGAGGCCGTTGGGAATCCGTCATCGACCAAAAATACCCCCTAAGAAGCCCTCGATTCCCCCCTTACCAGTTTGCTCAGCCCGAATACTGGCAAGTTGCACCAATAGCTCACGTTCCTCAGCGGAAATCCGGCTGGGAATCTCAATAATGACCGTAATTAAATGATCACCACGGCTCACAGGATTTCCTAGACGAGGAACACCATGATTTTCCAGAGTTAAGACCGTACCGGGTTGTGTCCCCGCAGGAATCGTGAGTGTCTCTTCACCATCGACCGTCTTTACCGGTAACTGAGCCCCTAGAATGGCCTGTAGATAGCTAATCTTAAATTCTGAGAGGATGTCTGAGCCCTCTCGGCGGAACTCAGAATCCTCTTGCACAAATAAATACACATACAAGTCACCCGCTGGCCCCCCGCGCTGACCGGCATCTCCCTCATTAGATACTCGCAGTCGTGTCCCTGTATCTACGCCAGCCGGGATCTTGATTTGTAGTTTCTTACTGACTTGATTTTGTCCCCGTCCTCCACAGCTATCACACTTTTCGGTGACCGTTTGCCCTTGGCCATTACACGTGGGACAAACCGACACCTGGGTAAAATTCCCTAAGGGAGTACGGGTCATGCGTCGAACTTGTCCGGTTCCCTGACAGGTTCCACAAGCTTGGGGACGGGTTCCTGGTTTTGCCCCTGACCCGTCACACTTCTTGCACCCCTCTAGGTGAGAGATGCGAATTTGCTGTTCTCCGCCAAAAACCGCTTCTCTGAACTTCAATTTGAGGTCAAAGCGCAGATCCTCACCCCGAGTTGGGCCTGAGCGTCTACGCCCGGTTTGTGCACTGCCGCCGAAACCACTAAAGAAGGTTTCGAAGATATCCGCAAAGCCGCCAAAGTCACCAAAATCTTGGTAACCAGCCCCGGCAGCCGAGCTAACGCCTGCTTCCCCAAACTGATCGTATCGACCCCGCATTTGGGGATCGGACAAGGTTTCGTAGGCTTTGTTGATTTCCTTAAATTGCTCTTCGGCTCCTGACTCTTTATTGACATCAGGATGATACTTACGGGCTAAGCGCCGATAGGCACGTTTGAGTTCATCGGGATCGGCGCTGCGGGAAACACCTAGAATGTCGTAGTAGTCGCGGGCCATATATGGTTTTAGGTCACTAACTAAGCTGGTAACGCACTTAGACCCCTAATCTACGGCCTCATAGTCAGTAATCACCGTATCATCAAAATCTCCAACAATGGTAGAGTCATCATCCAATGGAGGTGAAGGTGCCGAAAACTGATCAGGAGTTACTACAGTGCTAGGTTGACTATTATAAACGTCACTTGGAGTATAAGCATCATTAGCGGCTGGAGAGTGAGGTGCCGATTGCTGGTAAACGACAGCTCCGATATCTAACAGGACCTGCTGCAGCGTGTCTATTCTTAGCGTTAAGGTTTCTGCAGTCACATCAGGCTGATCGGCGAGGACTTTTAGTTCCGCTGCGGCTTGTTCCGCCCGTTGTTTAAGTTCTGGCGTAATTGAATGTGCATTCTCTTTGAGGGTGGCACTGCAGCTATAGAGCATGCTGTCAATCTGATTCTTTTGTTGAGCCACTTCTCGCTGTTGACGATCCTGATCCGCGTAAATTTGTGCTTCTTGGCGCATGCGCTCCACTTCCAGGCTACTCAACCCTCCTGTGTTGGAGATGCGGATACTTTGCTCACGCCCCGTTCCTTTATCTTCAGCAGAGACGTTAAGAATACCGTTCGCATCGATATCAAACGTGACTTCAATTTGAGGGACCCCCCGTGGTGCGGGAGGGATTCCAGTTAATTCAAAGCGGCCTAAGCATTTATTGTCTTTCACCATTGCTCGCTCACCTTGGTAAACCTGGATCTCCACGCAGGTTTGGCCATCAGTTGCCGTTGAAAAGCTTTGAGAACGGCTGGTGGGTAGGGTGGTATTGCGATCAATAATCTTGGTAAAAACGCCGCCTAAGGTTTCAATCCCCATCGATAAGGGCGATACGTCTAATAGGAGTAGATCTTTGACTTCTCCTCCCAATACCCCTGCTTGAATCGCTGCGCCCAAGGCAATGGATTCATCTGGATTAACCGATCGATCGGGGCTTTGACCGCCAAAGTACTGTTTGACTGCTTCTTGTACGGCTGGAATCCGAGTCGATCCTCCCACCAAAATAATTCGGTCAATTTCCTCAGCCTGTAGATCAGAGTCTTTTAAAGCCCGTTCAACAGGTTCCATTGTCCCTGTCACTAGCTCAGTGACTAGTTCCTCAAACTTGGCACGGGTTAAATCCATCTCCAAGTGTTTAGGTCCAGACTCATCTGCTGTGATAAATGGCAGATTAATGGAAGTGGTAATGGTACTAGACAACTCAATTTTGGCTTTTTCTGCAGCCTCTCTCAGACGCTGGAGGGCCATTTTATCCTTGGATAGATCAATCCCCTCTGTCTGGTGAAAGCTTTCTAACATCCACCTGAGGATGGATTCGTCAAAGTCATCTCCCCCCAAGTGATTGTTCCCAGCGGTCGCCTTAACTTCGAAAACCCCATCTCCGAGTTGCAAAATAGAGACATCAAAGGTGCCTCCCCCTAAGTCAAATACCAAGATTTTGTGATCTTCTGCCTGTTTATCGAGTCCATAGGACAGCGATGCTGCTGTGGGTTCATTAATAATTCGCAGAACTTCCAGTCCCGCAATAGTTCCTGCATCTTTAGTCGCTTGCCGTTGGGCATCACTAAAATAAGCTGGAACGGTGATCACGGCTTGAGAGACGGCTTCACCTAAATAGGCCTCTGCATCTTGCTTCAACTTCTGCAAAACCATTGCCGAAACTTCTTGAGGAGTGTAGCTTTTCCCTCGGATTTGGACATCTACTGTCTCATCTCTGCCAGGAACGCAGGTATAGGCAACTCGAGAACGCTCAGTCTCCGTTTCTTGCCATCTACGGCCAATAAAGCGCTTAATGCTAAAAATCGTATTTTCGGCATTGGTGACTGCTTGTCGTTTCGCCAGTTGGCCAACCAGTCGGTCCCCAGATTTGGCAAAACCAACAATACTGGGCGTTGTTCTCCCCCCTTCGGTATTCGGGATGACAACAGGTTTTCCCCCTTCAAGAACAGCAACACAGCTATTCGTTGTTCCTAGATCAATACCAATGACCTTTCCCATAACTTTTTCACAGCAAACGGCAATTACGCTTGATTAAATATCTTGAGCAATCGAAAATACTCTTCATACTGTAGGGTGCCTCATCTGAACATGAATTCAATCAACTTCCGATAAATTTCCCTATAAAATCGGTCTGGCGGAGTCCGCACAAACCCTTGCTAGATCATTCAGAGATAGCATCTTCAGTCGCTTCAACATCTTCTTCAACCACTGAAGATTCTGAGTCTAAGGGAGCAGCAACTTTGACCATTGCATGTCGCAACACTTGCTCACCCAATAGATATCCGCTGACTAATTCTTCGACCACCATGCCTTCTTCAAATTCATTGGTGGGTTCTCTCATCACGGCTTCATGCAAATTGGGATCAAAGGGCTGTCCTTTGGAGCGCATGGGTGCAACACCAATCCGTTTGAGGCAATCCACTAGCTGTTTATAAACGCCTTGATAGCTGTTATGAATATTCTCTTCTTGATCGGTTTGAGGATTAATATGGGATCTGGCTCGGTCAAAACTATCAATCACTGGTAAGAGTTCACTGAGTGTTTCTCGTTTAACCCGCTGCTCTAGATCCGTTTTTTCTCGGCCCGTCCGCTTGCGAAAGTTCTCAAAGTCTGCCGCAATTCTCATATACTGACTGGTACGCTCATCCAGCTGACTTCTTAGGGTCTCAACTTCTGTTGCTAATTGAGCCAGGGCGCTGGCTCCCTCTGGGCTCACGGGTGAACCATCAGTCTCTCCTTGCGCGGCTTCTGGTTCAGAAGCGGAGGGTGAAGTGTCCCCGGCGTCATCCGTTTTGCCTGTGGAGAGCAGTTCCTCTATCGAGGCTGAAGACAAATCATCGAGATCTTCAGCTGGTAATTCTTCATACTCAGAGCCGGGTTCCTCAAGAGGGAGCGAAGTTTCATTGGAGTTATCCACATCATTAGCCTCAAGGGTTTCGTGCTGCTTCGCGTCTTCGCTCATGATGCTCCTACTTTGCTTTATTTCCATCAACAAACAGTTAGTTTTTAAGATTCATAGTTTAATGTGTCGCGCACACGAAGGGACGTCTCATTAAGCTATTGATCGTATGGTAGCCTAGGGGCGCACTTGTGTATGGATGCAAACACTGTGGTTAGCATGAATCGTTGAGATGCTAGTGTACCCAACAAACTGTGCTGGGGATCTTACACTTAGCGTGTTTCAACATTGTGATACATCTTATGGGTCAACCGCTGGGCTTTAAATTCATCATAGATCGATAACTTGCATTATCGAAGTTAGAACGTGAAGATAGGGGCAGTTAATGGTGAAAAAGCTGCGAATATTTAAGATTTTGAGAGTTAGAATCTTCTGTAGACTTTAGCAATTTTCTCCACTTAATTTCTGGCAGCAAATTTCCTGCGGTGAGGCCGCAATCCACTTCGATATTCTTGCTGACCAGCAGGAGCGATTGTTAGAACCTTTGGAAATGTGGGCATGCTGAGAACAGCCTTGCCAGTATCTCGACTTGGCTGGGAACTCGAATTTTAAGCATATATATCCACGGTTAGGTTTCTCGCATTTAACGCTATGGTTCACTCTTCCTCACAGCGGCGTGCTTTAGTTACTCGGCACAATTTTTCCCCCTTTGGCAACAAGCTCATTTCCACAGGTTATGTTGACCAAGACCAAATGCGGGAAGCGACGCTTGAAAGCCGACGCTCAGGGCGTTCTTTGGTCGAAATTTTGCAAGGACTGACTGGACAGTCACTACCTCCAGAACTCCTTCGTCAGTATAAGCGGCAGCAGTTATTTGAGCTAAAGATACTGTACGGGATTGATTCCTTAGACCTTGAACTGAGTCAAATTCCGACTGAACAAATTGGTGACTTGATTCAGACCTTGATTCCACTGGATCTCTGTCGACGGTACCAGCTGGTACCTTTAACGCTCGATCGGGAAGCCGATCCAGCCACGCTCTTGGTAGCAATGGTTGATCCCGATAATTTAGGGGCGTTAGATGATTTGGGTCGCATCCTGCGAGATCAGAATCTGACCTTGCAACGTATGGTGATTGCGGTTGAGGATTATCAGCAGCTGATCAGTAAATATCTGGATCAGCAAGCGGCTCAACAGCAAGCGAATGAGAAACCGATTGAGTTTGATTTAGACGATGATTTAGATGCGATCGCAGGTCTGGACGATCTACCCAGCGATGAACTAGAGACGGATTTAGGTGCAGCCCTTCAAGATGCCGAGACGGCTCCCATCATTGGCTTGGTTAACAAAATCCTAGCCAAAGCCTTGCAGAGTGGTGTCTCCGATATTCACATTGAACCCCAAGAGGATCACCTTCGCGTCCGCTTCCGTAAAGACGGTGTGCTCCAACAAGCCTTTGACCCACTGCCGAGAAAAATTATTCCTGCGGTTATATCCCGCTTCAAAATCATTGCGGAGCTGGATATTGCCGAACGTCGTTTGCCTCAAGACGGTCGTATCCGCCGACTCTTCCAAGGCCGTAAGATCGACTTTCGAGTCAATACCTTACCCAGCCGATATGGTGAGAAAATCGTTCTGCGAATTCTCGATAATTCCTCCACCCAACTGGGTCTAGAGAAGCTGATCTCAGATGAGGACAGTCTAGAAATCGTCAGAGAAATGGTGAGTCGTCCCTTTGGTCTGATCTTGGTCACTGGTCCGACGGGTTCTGGTAAAACGACGACGCTGTACTCAGCCTTAGCGGAATGTAATCATCCCGGTGTCAATATCAGTACCGCTGAAGATCCGATTGAATATACCCTGCCGGGGTTGACCCAGGTCCAGGTGATTCGCGAAAAAGGCATGGACTTTGCCTCCATCTTGAGAGCCTTCCTGAGACAAGATCCAGACGTGATTCTGGTGGGTGAGACTCGGGACAAAGAAACGGCCAAAACAGCCATTGAAGCAGCGTTAACCGGACACTTGGTGTTAACCACCTTGCACACGAATGATGCGGCGAGTGCGATCGCACGCCTGGCCGAAATGGATGTGGAACCCTTTATGGTCTCCGCATCCTTACTGGGCGTAGTTGCTCAGCGCTTGGTTCGGCGAGTGTGCTCAGACTGTAAAATTCCTTATCAGCCAACGCCCACTGAACTCGGACGATTTGGATTATCCGCTTCTCCTGGCACAGAGATCACCTTCTACAAAGCCAACTCCTTATCCGCTGATGAAATTCAAACTGCTCAGGCAACAGGGCAAGCAGTCTGTCAAACCTGTAATGGGATCGGCTACAAAGGGCGTTGTGGTGTCTACGAAGTGATGCAAATTACCGAAACTCTGCAAGCCCTGATTACCGAAGGTGCTCCAACTGAACGCATTAAGGAAGTCGCTGTGGAAGAGGGAATGAAAACCCTTCTTGCTTATAGCCTTGAACTGGTCAAAAAAGGAGATACGACCCTCGCTGAAGTAGAGCGAGTCACCTTTACCGACAGTGGTCTAGAAGCTGAACTCAAGGCAAAACGCAAGACCTCACTGACTTGCCGAGTTTGTGATGCAGACTTAAAACCTGAGTGGTTAGATTGTCCCTATTGCACCACGCCAAGATTCCAAGACTAACCTCAAGAATCGTTTTAGTATTTGTCCTATGGGCTAGATCAATCCGTTTACTCTATCTGGGAATAACAAGAGGCACTTTATGGATTACATGGTAGAAGACCTAATGGAAGAGGTGGTTGAGCGAGGTGGCTCCGATTTACACCTTTCTGTCGGCTTACCTCCCTACATTCGGATCAACGGGAAGTTAACGCCAACTGATTATGATCCACTCAGTCAAGAACAGTGTCAGCGTCTTATCTTTAGCATGCTGAATAACACTCAGCGGAAACAACTGGAACAAACCTGGGAACTCGATTGCTCTTACGGGGTCCGAGGGCTAGCCCGCTTCCGAGTCAATGTCTATAAGGACCGGGGGACTTATGCAGCTGCACTCCGAGCCCTCAGCTCTAAGATTCCTTCGATTGAAACCCTGGGATTACCCAACGTCGTTCGCGAAATGTCGGAAAAGCCCCGTGGATTGGTATTAGTCACTGGGCCAACGGGTTCGGGTAAATCAACCACCCTAGCCTCCATGATTAACAATATCAACCTTACCCGGGCTGAACATATTCTGACGGTTGAAGATCCGATTGAATTCGTCTATGAACCGATTAAAAGCCTTATCCACCAGCGTCAAGTTGGGGAAGATACCAAGAGCTTCGCGAACGCTTTACGGGCTGCTTTGCGTGAAGATCCAGACGTTATCCTAGTGGGGGAAATGCGGGATCTAGAAACGATTCAGCTGGCCATTACTGCTGCAGAAACAGGTCACTTAGTCTTTGGCACATTGCACACCAGTTCTGCGGCTCAAACCGTAGATAGAATGGTGGACGTGTTCTCTCCAGAACAACAAACGCAAGTTAGAGTTCAGCTATCAAACTCACTGGTTGCCGTGTTTAGCCAAACTTTGGTTCCTCGCAAAAATCCTAAACCCGGTGAATTTGGACGAGTCATGGCCCAGGAAATCATGATCTCAACGCCTGCTATTGCTAATTTAATCCGAGAAGGTAAAACATCCCAAATCTATTCAGCCATCCAAACTGGCGGGAAACTGGGTATGGTAACCCTAGAAAAAGTTTTAGCAGAACTGTACCGTGCAGGCACCATTTCCTTTGAATCTGCTGTGTCGAAGACCTCCCGACCTGACGAAATGCAACGCCTGATGGGAGCAGCGCCTATGGGCAACCAGCGAGGAGCGGGTGCCGCTTCATATCGAAGATAGAATAACCTCACATCGCTATCTCATTAATCCGTTTTTTCTTTTCACCGTTCACTGCCGAGAATTGAGTTATGCCAACTTACGTTGTTCGTGCGCGAGATCCTCAAGGTAAATCTACCCAAAAAAGGGTGAATGCAACCTCTTCAAAAGAGGCTCGCTCAAACATACAGCGCCAGGGATTACAGATCCTGGATATCAAAGAATCACAAGGTTTCAGTCTCAATGCTGATCTGGACCTCAGTTTTTTGCAATCCATTACTGTCAAAGATAAAGCGCTATTTTCTAGACAGTTCTCAGCCCTCGTCAACGCTGGAGTTGCATTGGTGAGAGGGTTGGGCGTCATGGCTGAACAATGCCGAAACCCCAAGCTGAAAAAAGCTCTTTTGGACGTTAACGCAGCTGTACAACAAGGGATCAGCTTGTCTGATGCCATGAGAGGTCATCCGGCAGCCTTCGATCAGCTATACGTCGCGATGATTCAGGCGGGTGAAACGGGGGGTGTACTAGATGAGGTCCTCAACCGTCTAGCCACACTGCTAGAAGATCAAGCTCGCTTAAGGAACCAAATTCGATCGGCTCTTGCCTATCCAGTAGTCGTTGGTTTTATCGCCGTAACCATCTTTCTGGGAATGGTTATTTTCCTTATTCCCGTGTTTGATGGTATCTTCAAACAGTTGGGAGGCGATTTGCCAGCCTTTACCCAAATGATGGTGAATCTGAGTGAGTTTCTACGAACACCCATCTATGGCATCACTGCTATTCTGCTGGTGATTGGGACCGCTTTTGCAATTCGGCAGTATTATAAAACCCGTGCAGGCCGAGAGACGATTGACCGAATCATGCTCAAGCTGCCTTTGTTCGGAGATTTGATCCAAAAAACGGCTGTAGCCCGCTTTTGCCGCACCTTTGGCTCGCTCTCTCGTTCAGGGGTGCCTATTCTCTATTCCCTGGAAATTGTTCGAGACACTGCTGGTAATCAAGTGGTGGCAAATGCCATTGATGAAGCGCGACGTGAAATTCAAGGGGGTGGTATGTTGAGCCTGGCCTTACAAAAGGAAAAGGTCTTTCCAGTCTTGGCGACGCAAATGATCAATGTTGGCGAAGAAACAGGCGAGATTGACAAAATGCTGATGAAGGTTGCTGACTTCTATGAAGATGAGGTAGAACAAGCTGTCAAAGCCATGACTAGCGTTATGGAACCCCTGATGATTGTCGTTTTAGGAGGGATGGTTGGTTCGATTCTGGTGGCGATGTACTTACCGATGTTTAAGATCTTCGATCTGGTCCAATAAGTGCCCGGCTTGGTGCACTGGCCTTGTGTGGTGTGAGCACCTGCGATCGCCGAACTTTCATTTTCCGATCAACAAGCTCAGTCGACTAAGTGACTGGGCTTGTTTACAATATTGCTATGTATCGCCCTTGAGATTGAGGTAGCTCAGAACGTACTAGTGATTAAGGAATTCGAATGCCAACGAATCTCAATTATTATCAGTTGTTAGACCTTAAACCTGAAGCCTCTAGTGATGAGATTCGCTGTGCATATCGTCTGAAGAGCAAAGTTTATCACCCAGACACCACAACCCTCGCCCAGGAAGTTGCGATTCAAAAATTTCAGCTACTCAAGCAAGCCTACGACACACTGAGCAACCCTGAGCTGAGACAAAATTATGATTATCAGCTCGGTCTATCTACAAGCAAAGGCTGTATACCACGGGCTGCGACGCATCTTAAGTCCCAACCCATCTCGTCATTGATAGAGATACAGGAACGGCCTTTATCTGCTGGAGAGCTTGTCGCGCTTTTAATTTTGGGTCTTACTTTTCTAGGATGTTTAGCACTAGCATTAATATTAGGATTTACCCGTGGGGATATGATGCTTCAAGGGTCTCCTGTCGCCACTAATATGTGTGGTCACCTGCAAGTTTAACCTGAGGCTGTGAGTCTAGCACGCCTTTGTCGGAGCGTAAAACATATCGTTTGCAGCCCCCATGTCAACATGTCTTGTGATCAGCATCAAGTGATTGCTTAATCTTTGTCTATTAACCTTCTCAAATGCCAAGAAAACGTTTTCAATCGCTAAATTTTTATGAGTGGGCTAATGACTGAATCGTGCTTGCCTGATCCGCAAACACCGTTGTACAACCACCCACTACCTCAGATTGAGCAGTGGCTGTTGAACCAAGGGTGCCAACAAGATACACAGGAACTACATTTGTGGCGTATAGAGCGTCCTCATTGGACAGCAGAGATATGGTTGGATATCGAGGAGTTATCCGTGATATACACGTCCATGCCGCCTACTGAGCGTGATATCCAAAGAACCTTTAAGTATTCCCTCAGTCGCCAAGATATTGAAGACGCTGTCTTTTCTGGACCATAGGGTGTATAAGCTCCCTCAAATGCTTCTCCGACTATGATATTTTGCCAAACCGTCGATGTCTGGCTTGAAAATTTTGGAGTGCTTGGTGAAATTCCTTCTGATCGAAATCAGGCCACAGGGTTTCAGTCACATATAGCTCTGCATAGGCCATCTGCCACAAGAGGAAGTTACTAACTCGCATTTCTCCACTGGTCCGGATTAATAAATCGGGATCAATGATACCTGCTGTGTATAGATGTCTTTCAAATAAGCTTTCATCAATGTCATCAAGACTGAGTTGATTGTGCTGAACCTTGGTGGCGATGTCACGACAAGCCTGGATGATTTCTCGTCTACCCCCATAATTCGTGGCGACCACAAACTGAATCGTGTGATTATCTCGCGTCGCCATCATGGCTCGCTGTATTTCGGTTTGCAATGTCGGCGGTAGAGCCTCTAAATCACCGACGAAATGGATTTGCACACCTTCCTCAATCATTTCCTGCAATTCACGACGCAAAACTCTTTCAAACAGCGTCATTAAGAAGTCCACTTCATCGAGCGGACGTCCCCAATTTTCGGTGGAAAAGGCATAGGCAGTTAAGGCTTGTACCCCCCAATCCTTACAACAGCGCAGGAGAGACTTTAGCGTGTCTACCCCTCGACGATGCCCAACAATTCTGGGTAACCCTCTTTGTTTTGCCCACCGCCCATTACCATCCATAATCACGGCTACATGTTTAGGGAGTCGCTGAACATCCAAATCTGAGGGAAGCTGCATGGGAAGACTTGAATTTAATGTCATATATTCTTGCGAGATCTGAGCAATGGAAAGATGTGAGAAAGCAATGAAAAGACTTGTTTTCTGATTTTTCTGCCTAAACTTCTTAAGCTAGGGGTCACCACTTCTCTCTCCACAGATAAGATTAAGCGATCAGCTAACAATTCTCTCAGCTTACTACTTGTTAAAGGGCGTCTAAGAATACCTTGCTCAGCTAGGGAGATGGAGCCTGTCTCTTCAGAAACAACAATACAAACACAATTATCAACGCGTTCGGTGATGCCCATTGCAGCACGGTGACGTGTACCGAGTTGGCGAGAAGCAGTCTGCTCTGAAATGGGCAGAATAACACCCGCAGATATAATTCTGTCCCCACGGATAAGGAGGGCACCATCATGGAGCAATGTGGTCGTTTGAAAGATCGTTTGAATTAACTCTCGAGAAATTTCTGCACTTAACTTAATACCGGGGACCGAAAAGTCCCGCTCATCAATGGGAATATTACGCGTTTCAATAATGAGTAAGGCGCCTGTACGATTTTGCGACAGTTCTTTGACGGCATCTACAATTTCATCAATAATATTATCGGGATTTTGAGTCACTTGCTGAGCTGGCCGCAGCATCCTCAGCAGTTCACCTCGTCCCAGTTGTTCTAGGAAGCGACGCACTTCTGATTGCAAGATCACAGCCATCGCCACAGATGAGCCAATCAGAAGAAAGGTGAGCAGTTGATTTAAATAATTCAGCTGGAGCAGTTTACTGATCACAGTGGCTAAGACCAGAAAAACAACCCCTCTGACCATCCATAATGTCCGCCGCTCAGCAATGACGAGCAGTAACATGTAGGTCAGGGCTAAGGCGAGACTGATATCAACGAGGGAACGAAAGGTTTGAACCCAGTCATGGTTTATCAGCCATTCCTTCACCCAGTCCATGCCTTTGGCCTAACCTTTCCGTATACCGTTATCAGTTGAGCTTTACTGATATTGAGTTCAATATTAGTGGAAACATCGCTAGTTTAGCCAGTTTGGTTGCCATTATGTTCGTCAGCCACAGATTGTTCTAAATATCTAGGTAGACAATCTTGACGAATAAGGTCTGAGTACGTTTCTCGCTTGAGGATTGGGTTAGCCTCCCCATCACGGACAAGAACGGCTGCAGGTCGTGGTAGACGGTTGTAATTGGACGCCATGCTGTAATTGTACGCGCCCGTTCCCATGACGACGAGAACGTCTTGTGGTTGGCTAGCAGGGAGAGCAATATCTTTGAGTAAGACATCCCCAGACTCACAGTGTTTTCCGGCAACGGTGACGACTTCAGTGGCAGCCGTTTCCATTCGGTTAGCGATGGCCGCACTATAGACAGACTGATAGGTAATGGGACGAGGGTTGTCAGACATCCCCCCGTCTACGGTCAAGTAAGTGCGAATATCAGGAATACTTTTGTGAGCCCCTACGGTGTATGCCGTTATACAAGCAGGACCAATCAGAGACCGTCCAGGTTCACAGAGCAGTTTGGGTAGCGGGATTTGAGCAGCTTGGCAGGCTTGGACAATGCCTTGACAAACCACTTCAGACCACTGGGTGATGCTGGGTGGATCATCCGATTCAACGTAACGCATCCCCAATCCACCACCAATATTAAGTTCTGTCATGGAGAGGTTTCTAGAGTGGGCCATAGTGAGCCAACTCACAACCACACTGGTCAAATCTTGATGCGGTTGCAGTTCAAAAATTTGAGATCCAATATGGGCGTGAAATCCGACCCAATCGAGTTGAGGATTATTTTGTGCAAAATTTAAAACTTGATCAATTTGATTGGGATCAAAGCCAAATTTACTATCGAGATGGCCGGTCCGAATATACTCATGGGTATGGCACTCAATGCCAGGGGTGATCCGCAACATAACGCGAGGAGCGGTACCCTGGCTTTCTTGGGCTTTCTCCAGAGCAACCAGTTGCTCTAATTCCAGCCAGTTATCAGCAACAATGGTGCAACCACTGGCAAGGGCCATTTCCAGTTCGGCAATCGATTTATTATTACCATGAAAATAGATGTTGTTCGGATCAACTCCTGCCTGCAAGGCCGTATAGAGTTCACCGCCTGATACCACATCTAACCCCAAGTTTTCACTGGTGACCAGAGCACAAATGGCCATACAGCTCCAGGCTTTGGATGCATACAATACTTGAGAAGGACCTGGATAAAAGTTTTTGAAGGCTTGGTCATATTGCTGGCAGGCTGCTCTGACAGTTTGTTCATCAACAATATAAAGGGGCGATCCATATTGCTTGACCAGCTCAACAACGCTGCATCCTCCGACTTCCAGCTGTCCTCCATCGCTAACCTTGGCAGATAATGGCAGTATTTGTTGATTAGGCGAACGATCCACAATTGAGCTTGGATTAATATCGGCTGGTTGAAGGGACACCATAGGTAGATGGAAATAAGCTGAGGATAGATGACGACTCCCGATAAAACTGGATAGACGTCATCCGAGAAGTCTATCATATCCAGTCTTCTATACTGCTGGTGCTAGCACACCCAACACACGCATCCGAGAGCCAATACAACGGTATCAGATGGTTCACTTACTGCATCTGGTCTTTTTATGGAAGGCGACGACTCTCGAGGACATCTTGGATGGGTTTAGGGACATCAGACAGAAAATCATATCCTGTTTGTTTCTCTAAACTATCGATGGTGACTTGATAGTCTTGCCACTCATGCCGTTTGATGCCCTGTTGATTGGGAATATCGACGGCGATAGTAGACGTGTTTGGTGAAATGCCCTTTACACCTAAATCTGTTTCATCCATCACCACTACGATTTTCCAAAGATTTTGGGGAGGGATTACTTTTCCATTTGCGATCGTAGTTTTCTCGCCATATCCTCCGGCCATAATAAACAGCTCTTTTCCCTCCTCCACTAAGTCCCGGCAGTGATTCTCTAGGTCAACCCAAGGCCCCCGATTGTTATCAGGGGTCTGAGGTATGATATTTGTCATCACAAACGTGGCCGCATTATTGGCCTCAGTATTGGTGCGATCACCTGAGGGGGCCATATGGCCGCGATCGTAGCCACTGCGAGAATAGTCACGCGCGTCTACCTTTTCCCACTTCGGCGGCAAACTTTGATCTGCTCGAAAATTATTGCGACGCTCAACCTCGCCTAACCAAGTTTGATCGAGCTGCCAGCTTACCCAGTTGGGAATGCCCTTAGCCCGGTTGTAAGACAAAACAAATTGGGGCTTTTTCATCAGATAGTTATTGGCATTCGCCAAGACCACTCTGGCTTGACTCGGATTGCCCAGGGCGAGATGGTCAACGCTAGATTTGATCGCGTTCTGGAACAGACTACATCCTGTTAATACGGTGAGACATAGCAAAACAACCATCAAGGAAGGCGATCTCAACGTCATACGCACCACTGTTGGCAGCTTGTGAAAAGGTTGTAAGAAAAAGAACGGGTTCACGAGTGCTTCATTTCAACCTGGGTTGACTTCTGGACTTCAGTTAACGGTTGACTGCTCAAGCGTTCCTCCTTGACAAGGATGGCTGGCAGAGAGGGTCAGCCATCGGCTTAACCCACGGATTGCTTTAATTCCGACATCGTAAACAATGGATGAAGCTGTAACCCGTCCGCTTCAAGACTGGCGCGTCCACCAGCCTCCCGATCAATCACACACATCACATCCGTGACCGTTGCGCCCAAAGCTCGTAAGTCTTGAGCGGATAGTTTGATTTGTCCCCCTGAGGTCACCACATCTTCAATAATCACCAGTCGTTTCCCGGCGATCTCTCCACCTTCGGCCAACTTACAGGTGCCGTAGGGTTTAGCCTGCTTGCGTACGAATAAGGAAGGGATGTGACTGAGTTGAGACAACATTGCCACAATGGGAATCCCTCCCATTTCTAATCCTGCCAAAGCATCAACGGGTTGGGGAATCATGGCTACTAGATGTTCTGTGATCGCGTTCAGTAACACCGGATCGGCTTCAAATAAATATTTGTCAAAGTATTCATGGCTCATTTGGCCTGAGCGCAATCGAAACTCACCTGTGATGTGGGAGGTTTCATAGATGGCCTGGGCGAGATCCGCTTTGTTCATCAACATTCGTGGAGATGGGACTAACTTCTACTAGTTTAGATGTTAGGCTCCCCTCATCAACCGCTCTAGCTGCGCACCATGTCGGACCCGCCTCAGTCTCCCAAAAAAAGAGCCTCCAGGAATCGCACCCTTACCCTAAGTGCTGCCGATCGCGATCGTTTGCAGGCCAACATCGTCACAGAGATTGTCGGGACAGAATTGCCGCCTAACCAGACGCTTCAAGGAAACTGCCTAGACTTTGCCCCTCACCTCCCCCAAGACAGCATCGACTTATTGATTCTCGATCCTCCCTATAACCTCAATAAGACGTTCAATGGTCAAACCTTTGTGAAGCAATCTGTTTCTGCTTATACCGACTGGTTAGACCACATCTGTTCAACCCTCAAACCGCTGTTGAAACCGAGCGCCTCCATCTATATTTGTGGAGATTGGTTTACCTCAACCTCAATTTTTACGGTTGCCCATACGCATTTCCATGTTCGCAATCGAATTACCTGGGAGCGAGAAAAAGGGCGAGGCGCTCGCTCCAACTGGAAAAACGCCAGTGAAGATATCTGGTTTTGCACGGCCTCCAATACCTATACCTTCAACTGTCAGGCAGTCAAGCAGCGGAGAAAAGTACTCGCTCCCTATCGACATCATGATGGTTCTCCCAAGGATTGGGTGCAGACCACTCAAGGCAACTTTAGAGATACCTATCCCTCTAACCTATGGACAGATATTTCGATTCCGTTCTGGTCAATGCCGGAAAACACCGATCATCCCACTCAAAAAAGCGAAAAACTACTGGCTAAGCTGGTGCTGGCCAGTAGCAATCCTGGGGATCTGGTTCTAGATCCCTTTTTGGGAAGTGGAACCACCTCTGTCGTTGCCAAGAAGCTAGGTCGGCAGTATTGGGGCATTGATATCAACCTAGAATATTGTCTATGGGCGGAGCGTCGTTTAGAGCTAGCGGATGCCGACCCTAGAATTCAAGGGTTAGCGCAAGGAATCTTTTGGGAGCGAAATACGGTGCCAACCTCAAGGCTTAACCGGTCAACCTAATGGGGGGCAGATATTTCCAGGCGGGATGGTGTGCTAGGCAAGCGGACAGTTCACCCGCACCCAATCGATTCATCTCTATTCATCCAGGAACAAAATGCAACGTATGGTGTCACGACCTAAAAGGATTTTTATCGGTGGTACTCTATCAGGATCTTGATCTTTCCCTGGATTTGCTATTTGCAGGGTGGGAAGCTAAATTAACCTCAATAACTTCAATTATTTAAAGACCAGCATTGCGGCTGAAGACTATGGAATACGATGACGAAAGCATCGACATTAAAAGCTATGTACGAATCTTAAGGCGTCGATGGCTCCCCGCCACAGCTGTTTTTGCAACGGTTGTGACCTTGACAGCGTTAGCAACATTCCTGCAGAAGTCCGTCTTTCAAGCAGAAGGAACACTGCAGTTGAAAGAGGTAGGAGGCGCGTCCACTTCAGACATAGACATTAAGGGGATAGGAGGATTAGAAGCCTTATCTGCCAGCAGTAATCCCATTGCCACTGAGGCTGAGATTTTACGTTCTGCACCCATTGTTCAGCAAACTATCAGTACTTTAAAGCTACAGGATGCAAATGGCCAACCTATAGAGCCAGACACGTTTATCCAAGCACTAACGGTCACTAATATTAAAAATACCGATATCTTAAACGTTGCCTACAAAAGTCTTGATCCTCAAGAAGCAGTTGAGGTGGTTAACCAACTGATGCAGGATTATCGAGCTAGCAACATTACGAATAACCGGGCAGAAGCGGCTTCTGCCCGCAAATATATTGAGCAACAAGTTCCTCTCGTCACTGCAAAATTGCGTCGTTTAGACTTAGCGTTACGACGGTTTAAAGAAGAGAATGGCATTACGGATTTAAAAGAAGAAGCGAGAGTACAAGCTGAAGTCACGGGCCAGCAGCAAACCGAGTTCTCTCGGATTCAAAGTGAGATGGTGAAAGCCAGTACGCGATCGCAGGCACTCCGTGACAAGCTGGGGATGACGACTGAGGAGGCTAGACAAGTCAATGACTTAAGTCAATCTCCAGGTGTGCAGAAGCTTCTAGAAGAGTCCCAAGCCAATGAAGTCCTCCTCGCTGAAGCTCGAACGCTATACGGCCCCAACCACCCTAACGTTTTAACGCTCTTGGATAGACAGACTGAACTCCAGTCTTTACTCAGCCGACAGGTGGGGCAAGTTGTTAACAACACGACCTCCCAACCCCTGCGCAATCTGCAAGCTGGCCAATCAACACAACAATTGACAGACGCTCTGGTGGAGGCTGAAGTCGAACGTCTAGGGCTAGAGCAACAGGCCATTGCTCTCACCAAGAACCAAAATACCTATAAGCGTAATCAGAAATTTTTGCCTAGGCTAGAACAACAGTTAGTAGCCATCGAACGGGATCAGCTGGTGGCTCACACCACCTATGAAGGTCTTTTAAAAGCTTTACAGCAAATCCAAATTAGTGAAAATCAAAATATCGGAAATGTTCGCATCGTCGCGGCAGCGTCATTACCTAAAACACCTATTGCGCCTCGCAAAGCCTTTAACTTAGCAGTGGGGTTGTTATTTGGCAGTCTGCTAGGGATTGGGACCGCTCTGTTATTAGAAGCCTTGGATACCTCCATTAAAACGGTACAAGAAGCCAAAGATACATTTCAGTACACCGTGTTGGGGAATATCCCGTTTCTCAAAGATGCGGAGAAAGTGTCGCGCAAAGGTTTAGATCGGCCCACCCCTGACTTGATTGTTCGCGATAATCCTCGCTCATCGGTGAGTGAATCCTACCGAATGTTGCAAGCGAATCTTAAGTTTTTGAGTTCTGATCATCAAGTCCAGGTATTTGTCATCACCAGCTCCATTCCGAAGGAGGGCAAATCAACGGTTGTGGCAAATTTGGCCTTGGCGCTTGTGGAGTTGGGGAATCGAGTTCTTGTCATTGATGCGGATTTGCGTCGTCCTTCCCAACACCAAGTTTGGGAGTTGCCAAATACGGTGGGATTGAGTAATGTCCTTGTCGAAAAACGAGGCTGGTTAGATGCGGTTCGGGAAGAAGATGACAATTTAGATATCCTGACGGCTGGGGTAATTCCCCCTAATCCTGTCCCTCTGATTGACTCGCATCATATGGCTGTGTTGTTGGAAGAATTTCATCAGGCTTACGATTATGTCTTGATCGATTCTCCACCCTTAGCAGTCGCTGCAGATGCTCTATTACTCGGCAAAATGACGGATGGCATTCTGCTGGTCACTCGCCCTGGCCTGGTGGATTCGGGGTCTGCTCAATCCTCAAAAGAGACCTTAGAAAAGTCAGGTCAGAAGGTGTTAGGGCTAGTCATTAATGGGGTGATCCCCGAAAATGAGCCTGACAGCTACTATTATTATTACGCGAAAGATTATTATGGAGAGGATGAGACTGAGCAAGCTTCTACCCCTAAAAAGAAAGTGAAAAAAAAGGCTAACTCATAACTCATAGTGCCAATGTTACTTCACTCAAATCCTATTTAATAAAATTCCTATGAAATCTTCCAATGTTGTTTGGCACACCGCGACGATCACCCGTGATCATAGAGAAAAACAGAGTGGCCATCGTAGCGTCATCCTTTGGTTTACTGGATTATCCGGTGCCGGCAAATCGACGCTGGCTCATGCGGTAGAGGAGCATCTCTTTCAGCGCCATTGTCGGACCTTTACGATTGATGGTGATAATGTTCGCCATGGTTTATGTGCGGATCTGGGCTTTTCCAGTGACGATAGAGTGGAAAATATCCGTCGGGTCGGTGAACTGGCTAAACTGTTCACTGAGGCTGGAGTGCTTGTTTTGACGGCCTTTATTTCACCGTTTCAAGCCGATCGCGATCGCGTCCGTGCTTTGGTTCCTGACGGTGAGTTTATTGAGGTTTACTGTCAGGCAAGTTTAGATATTTGTGAAGGGCGAGATGTTAAAGGGCTGTATAAGAAAGCGCGGTCGGGTGAAATTGCTCACTTCACCGGGATATCTTCTCCCTATGAGCCACCTACCTCTCCTGAATTAACCGTGAATACTGGCGAAGCGACTATAGAAGCGTGTGTGGCGCAAGTTATTCAGTACTTAGAAGCGCAAGGTATTATTTAAGCCCAGGTTTACAACTAGCGGCATTTTCTTTAGTGGGTCTCTTGCTATCCTTAGAGATGCTTCGTCGTAGATCAAGTTTTAGGCAAAAGCGTTAGTCAATACGTTCACAATATGGTGTGCGGACTTGCCATTGCCATAGGGATATTGACCCAAGGTGCCTGATGTGCCAATAAACTTTAAGGCGGTTTGGGCAAGGTCTGACGGTACACCCTGCGCAGTAATCAATGTATTCCAGCCTAGGTCGACTAGCTCTTGCCATTCTGTTTCATCCCTCAGTGTGACACAGGGCACTTGGTAAAAGAACGCCTCTTTCTGGACGCCGCCAGAATCAGTGGCAATCAGACAAGCATTCTTTTCGAGCATAATCATATCTAAATAACCCACGGGTTCAATGATCTGAAATGAAGCCGTGGGTGCTAATTCGATGTTATGAATCTGCAAGGCTTGGCGAGTACGGGGGTGTAGGGGCAACACAACTGGAATGTTTCGGCTCAGCTCTGATAAAAACGCCACAATCGTTGCTAACCTCTCAGGATGGTCTGTATTCTCAGCCCGATGAATGGTGGCTAGGATAAACTGCTTTGCTTGTAGGTTCAGGTGGTTGAGAATCTGGCTCTGTTGCTCTGCTTTCTCCGCATAGTAGAGAGCAACATCATACATAACATCACCGACCCGGTGAATCTTATCAGGGGCAATGCCTTCATGTCTGAGGTTATCCACTGCTAGTTGAGTGGGGGCCATTAATAGATCAGACGCATGATCGGTCAATACACGATTGATTTCTTCTGGCATCTGGCGATTAAAAGAACGCAAGCCTGCTTCTATATGAATAACAGGAACATGGCGTTTCGTGGCTGCCAGCGCGCCTGCTAACGTTGAATTGGTATCACCATAGACAATAACTGCATCAAATGGATGCTGGAGCAAAACATCCTCAAGGGCAGCCAGCATGCGACCTGTCTGTAGTCCGTGGAGGCCTGAGCCGATACCCAGGTTACGGTCTGGTTTGGGAATATCCAGTTCGGCAAAAAAGATATCAGACATGCTCGGGTCATAATGTTGACCGGTATGCACCAGATACTCTTCCATCTCTGGAACCTCTAATAGCGCTCTTGAGATCGATGCTGCTTTAATAAACTGAGGGCGGGCCCCAACAATGGTTAAACATTTCATGTGATTACCTGAGAGGGGGCAATGATATGGCCCCAGTCTACTGGATGCGCTGGGCCAGTTTATAACAACGTCACCTTCGTCTGATCGCAGGCCAGCTTCCGAGTAATCCCACGGGTATCTAAAACGGCTTGAGCCTGCTCCACCACTTGCCGATAATCGACACTACTATGATCCGTTGCAATGACCACTAAATTTGCCTGGGCAATGTTGTCTGGTGTTAGCTCCACACTGGTTAGCGTTTGTCCATTGACTTCAATCTCAGGAATATAGGGGTCGTGATAGGAAAGCGTGACTTGATCTTGCATCAACACTGTCATGACTTCGATGGCTGGAGATTCTCGCCAATCTGCTAAGTCTTTTTTGTAGGTGGCTCCTAGAACGAGAACCTGGGCTTTGGACGGTGCAATTCCCAATTGATTGAGAACCCTAAAGGCTTTGCTTCTGACAAAATAAGGCATGCGTCGATTAATCTCACCGGCCAAAGCGATAAACCGGGTATTAAAGTTGACTTCTTTGGCTTTCCATTCCAAATAGTGTGGATCGATGGGGATACAATGCCCTCCTACACCAGGGCCAGGATAGAAAGGCATAATTCCAAAGGGCTTTGTATTGGCTGCATCCAACACTTCCCAGACGTCTAGATCTATGCGATCGCATAACAAAGCCAACTCATTGACTAAGGCAATATTGACCGCCCGGAAGGTATTCTCAAACACTTTGACCAGTTCCGCAGCTTTGGCACTGCTGACTGGCACCACATGCTGAATTGTTTGTTGATAAAAGCAAAGCGCCACCTCTAAGGATTGCGGATCGGAGGCCCCCACCACCTTATTGGTATTCTGAGTGGTGTAACGCTGATTCCCAGGATCGACTCGCTCGGGGGAATGAGCTAGAAAAAAGTCTGTCCCCTGTTTTAACCCACTGTGTTTCTCTAGGATGGGGCGCATCACCTCATCTGTGGTACCCGGATAGGTCGTGGACTCTAACGCAATCAATTGGCCCGACTGCAACCGCAGGGCAATTTCTGTGGTGACCTTTTCGACGTAACTTAGATCAGGCGTTAGGTTTTTTGTTAAAGGTGTCGGCACACAGATAACAATGACATCGGCTGTTTGAATATTGTCAAAATCGGTCGAGGCCCGCAATTGACCACTGTTAACTGCTGCTTGGAGTTCAGCCGAACTCACATCATCAATATAGCTATCAGCCTGATTTACACGCTCAGCTCTGGCAGGATTTTGCTCGATGCCAATAACGTTGAATCCTGCTTTTGCTTTCTCAACAGCAAAGGGAAGCCCAACATAGCCTAAACCCACCACACAAACTTGGGCTGTGCGATTGATAATGCAGGCTTGGAGATGTGTAAAGCTGTTAGTCTGGTCAGAATGTTCCATATCACCCGCAAGCGCCTGAACCTTTAAGAAGATACCCCAAAAGACTTGTAAATACTATTTTTTGTTCACTGCAGCAACAGGCATAACTATCACAGCATTGATGAACTTACTAGACGGTATATCGTTTCAATTCAGAGTTCTATCACAGGTTTGTTGTGTAGTTAACTCTCTAGGCGTCGCTGTTACAGTAGAAAGTACCTAAGCGTTGCAGAAGCAGAGGTTTTTCATGACAACTCTCATCCCCACGGATTCTGCTCAAATTTATCCTGACAGCGATGGTCAACCGATGGCAGACCATACGAAACAATTTCGCTGGATTGTCACCATCAAAGAAAATTTAGAAATTTTGTTCACTGACAATCCTCAGGTTTTTATTGCCGGTGATTTGTTATGGTATCCCGTGCAAGGACGCTCAGACATTTGCGTGGCTCCCGACATTATGGTGGTGTTTGAGCGGCCCAAAGGCGATCGTGGTTCCTACAAGCAGTGGGAAGAGGACAATATTACCCCTCAGGTTGTGTTTGAAATCCTGTCTCCTGGCAATACCGTGATCGAAATAAGCCGAAAACTACTATTTTATGAGCATTATGGTGTTTCAGAATATTACCTATATGATCCTGACCAGGTCAGTCTGGGCGGATTTATGCGAAACGATCAGGATGCCTTGGTGGAAATTCCTAACCTGGAAGGTTGGATCAGTCCTCGGTTAAACATTCGATTTGAGATAGAGAATACTGATTTAGTGATTTACCGCCCTGATGGAGAGAAATTTTTAACTCCCGTTGAATTATATGACCGGGCGGAGCAGGAACGAGAGCGGGCTGAGTCGGCGGAAGCCAAAACTCAGCGGTTGGCGGCTCGACTGCGGGAGTTAGGAGTTGATCCAGACGCAGTTTAAAAAGAGTACAAAATTTATAACTACAAATTAGTGTTCTATACCTTATCATCTGGGTCTAATTGTCGCCTAACATCACTGAAACGAATGGCAAGGGACCAATATTAAATATTGTGCTGCGAAAGTATAGATTAAGGGAAAGTGCATTTTCATGGGTTAGGAATTTCAATAGTGATTGCACTCTCTTTATTTGCGCTAGGTTCAGCAGTATTCTATTGGACTAACTTCCTTAAGTCTATTGGTTGATAGGTTTCTGGGATGCCTATCTGAGTATTGCCAAGTGAAAATCGTACACATGGATTTTGGAAAGCCAGTAGATAAAATCTGCCAAATTTTAGACGATCGAGCGTATTCTACGCAAAAGTTTGAGTCCTACGGGAAATTCCATCAACTTTCTTTTTGTACGGTACTTCAAATCATTGAAGTATGAATAATCGGGATGGCTGACGAAATAAGGGACGTCTTTAAAAGTTTTGTACTGAGCTTCAGCAAACTTACGTACCGTAAATAGACTGCCATACTGATAACCTGCTGGTAAGTAGTGGGCTGTAATTGATTTACGAGAGCAACGGGGATCTTGATTGGGCAATGCACCATGAATAGTTCTTGAATTCCACATTAAGACATCACCTGGTTTAAGCGCAGGCACGAAGATTTCGTCGCGATGGGCCAAAAAATAATCATTCATTGCTGCCATCCAAACAGCGTGGTTTTCCCCAGATAAATGACTGTGCAAGTCAATTGTCATGGTTTTAGGCATAACATAAAATCGTCCAGCAGCTTCAGCAATTTCCTCTAAAGCAATCCAAGCCCCAACTAGATGGCCGTTTGGAATCGAGTCGGTATACCACCAGTCTTGATGGGGCGGTGTAGCAGTATTCGAATCAAAGAGCATTGTCTGCACTAGTTTGTGAATTTCAACACCAGTAATACTCTTCAGTGCTGTTTGTAGTTCGCCTCCACAGAAAATGGTGAGAGCACACTGGCTGAATTCAGGATAGGTGAGGTATCCGTGAATATCTAGCAACGGCTTAGTCATATAGCCATGTTCATTGATGATGTGCCGCTCGTAGTACCCTGTATTTTGTCTAAAAAAGGGCTGCCGAGACGGTAGGATGCTCTGCTGAAAGTGTGTTAGTAAGACATCAATTAGGTCTGAGGGAATGAGTTTCCTAAAAAGGAAGTAGCCATTTTCTTGGTAAAAGGCTTGGGCAGTTTGATCAAGGGGACTGTCAGCAATAGTCATAGTCTGAATTCTAACTAGAGCGCAAGACAACGGAAAAAAGGAATATGGCTCATGAAGTTCGTAGTATCAACAGCATGTAAAAAACTTTGCATATGGAGTTGATTCATTGTGTCTGTTTACCCACTACCGTTTTTCCTGGGCTCGAGTTACGAGCCATCGTAATAGCATGGATGGCATGACTAAACTTACGATAGTAGATAGCCGAACTCGTTCTTTTCTTATCATGCCCACAAGTACACGAGAATGCTGCGTCACGTCTTTAGGGCGGTTGAGCCATTTGCTCCCTAATAACAGCAGTTCATGGGCACGATAGGTAAGCCCACACTTCTGATAAACGTCAAAATATTTTTCCACAATACGATACCAGGCATAGGGGGTGACCTTACTGCTATTGCTCCCTAAGTATTTACGCCACACATAAATAGGATCATCTACAGCACTATAACCACAGCCTGAAGCAAGCACACGAATCCAAAATTCAACGTCGTGCAAGTCATCAGTTTCGAAGGTCGGATCGTAGCCTCCTACATCAGTCCATATGGATTTTCTTAAAGGGGTTGTACCCAACAGTTTCCAGTTTGTACTTAATGACCAAGGCTTAGGTGCCAGCTGAGTGCTTAAGCTAATGTCTGTAGAGCAGACTAATTGACCTATCTGCTCTACATCATCCTGTCGGTAGTATGGACCATAAACAAAACCAGCATCTGGAGAGTTTTCAAAAGCCTTGCTAATTAAAGACAAGGCATTCTCAGGAAGCAGATCATCTGCATCTAAGGGAACTAAAACATCTCCTTGAGCAGCTTTAAAACCTGCATTGCGAGCCAAGGAAGGGCCACCATTAATATGTTGCCAAACTACCTGAATATCTGGTTCAACCTCTAGCTGATGACATATGGAATTTGTGATTTCTTCGGGAGAAGCGTCATTAACAATAATAATTTCGAGCGGTGGGTGAGTTTGTTGCCGAATGCTTTCGATTGCTTCTAATATCAATGGTCCTTCACGGTAACAGGTGATCACCACACTAAGACTAATCTTCATAACTTGATTTACCAGAGCAGTCTTGCTCTTTTATCTGTCCAATAATTGCGTCTAGCATCTTATTCGCCAAATGTTCACGCGTATATTGCTGAATTTTTTCATGTTGTGGCGAATAACCTATAGATTGCCCATTCAGCATTCTTTCTATACAGTCTGCAATGTTCTGAGGCGAAGAACCTAACGGATAACCTACTCCTAGTTCTGTCATCAATTCTCCTGCCGCAGAGTCTGGCGTTGAACCAATCCCAACAATAGGTTTACCAGAGAAAAAATACTCAAATAACTTCCCAGTTAAAATACCCTTCACACTCGTATCATTCCAGTCTAGGAAAATCAGAGCATCTACACTTTGTTGTAAACCCAGAATTTCCCGACGTGGCTTAGCTGTATTAACAGAAACCACATCATGCAAATCCATAGCATCAACCAAATGATTTAACGTATCAAGATTCCAGCCATAAAAAAGTATTTCTATTTTATGGGATAGGTCACGATAACTATTTTTCAGGAGTACAAGAGACTTAAACAAGGGCATTGGATCTCTTTTTCCCGCATAAATCTGTCCCGCATACATTAAACGGATTTTGTTGTCGGACCAAGACCTAATTTGCGTCTCTTCTAAATCGTCTGGATCAAAGCCATTCTCAATAGTAATAATTGCTGGTTGAAATCTATCCTTGAGTTCTTCGGTTAGACCTTGAGAAACAGTTGTGATCAGATTTGCTTGAGAAACACACAAATCTTCAATTTTTTTCTCCAGAACAGCAAAAAGTCCACTAGACAAAACAAAATCATTCCCATACCAAAGATCACGGTAATCAGCTACCCAAAAGCACTGTTTTTTTCTCTGCACAAGAGAAGAAATAATATGGTTAGCTGGGGGACCGTAGGTACTAACAATTAAGTCAAAATCAACTTCATCAGCAAGTAGAAAGACTTTTCTCAGGGCTGGATATATCCAAAAATTACTAATCTGGATCAAGCTGCCAATCCCTACAAAACTTCTAATACTTCGGAATAACATCCGCAGCTTGTTATATAAATTCAGTTTCTGAAAAATAGTGTTCAAGCTCTTTGCCTGAGTTCCTGATGACTTTGAGTTTTTCCACTGAGGCCGAGAAGGCCAATAGTTAATAGGAAAAACATAAGGATCACTCTGCTCAGAGTGATCCTTGAAGTCAGTCACAACGTAAACCTGATGTCCTAGCTTGGACCAGTATTTTTTCCAGGAGTAAGGTCTAAGAGATGCAACTTTTGCCCAACTATCTTCTGGTGGATAGTAAAAGGCAACAATTAGAATCTTCATCAGGCTAACTTGGAGAGAATATCTACAATCTTTTCTGCACTATGGCCATCACCATACACTGTTGGGAAAGGAAGCTGATCACTATTCAGAGAAAGATGCTGCAAAATACCTATCTGTATATCTTCTGTACTTTCAGGAGGGACCAATTTGTTCCAACCTAACTCAATTAGTTCTTGCCATTCAGTCTCATCTCTTAGAACAACGCAAGGCACCTGATAAAAATACGCTTCTTTTTGAACACCACCGGAATCAGTTAAAATCAGTCGTGCATTTTTCTCTAAAGCAACCATATCGAGATAACCCACTGGACTAATCACTCTCAAAGATTTGGAAATCTTACTTTAAAAGACCACAAGACTGTAACGCCTTCTTCCTTCTGGGATGAAGAGGTAAGATGATCTCAGTTTTCTCTGAAATTTTACAAAGTGCATTAAATATATATTCAAGCCGTTTACTATCATCAGCATTCTCAGCTCTATGAATAGTAGCTAAGATGAATTCATTAGATTGAAGCTTCAGATCATTCAAGATTGTGCTTTTCTGATCTGCTTTTTGGGCAAAGGCAAGAGCAACATTATACATAACATCACCCACCTCAAAAATCTGAGTCTGATTAATACCCTCACCAATTAGATTAGCACTAGCTAATTTCGTAGGTATTAAAAGAATATCTGAAGCATGGTCAGTTAAAACCCGATTAATTTCTTCAGGCATTTGGCGATTAAGAGAACGAAGGCCAGCTTCAATATGAGCAATAGGAATATGTAGTTTAGCTGCCGCTATTGCACTTGCTAATGTAGAGTTAGTATCTCCATAAACCACAAATATATTTGGCTGTTCTTTTATCAGCATCTCTTCTATTCCATCAATCATCTTGCCTGTTTGCTGGCCATGAGTGCCTGATCCAATCCCAAGATTATCATCTGGCTTCTTAATCTCAAGTTCGGTAAAGAAAATTTCCGACATTCCTTGATCATAATGTTGACCTGTATGTAGAAAAATTTCCCTGTAATCAATTCCTGATAGCACACGAGAAACAGCAGAAGCTTTTATAAATTGAGGTCTAGCTCCAATAATAGTTAAGCATTTCATGCAGCAAGGATTTGTTGGTAGAGATCGCGTTCGATAAGATCCTTAAAGCGGTGATTATGCCAGAGCAGATTAAAGTCTCCGTTAAATAATCGGCATGTATTTTTTAAAGCACAGATGTAATTATAAGCTTCTTCAATATTACGGCTAAGCCCCATATACCGATTATCAAGCACAGTACATTCCATTACTATGAGAGGACGCTCAACAAGATTTAACGCTTGTCTAGTCACCAAATTAAATACGGAATATTCATAACAAGTACCGCAGCGGAATCCTGGCCAATCAGCAAAGCCCAAGGTTGAGTCATAGGAAAGCCCTGCATCAAAACAATTTTGGAATGTATGCGGGGTTTGCCATCTTAGATAATGCTGCCTTCCTCCCCAATATTCTTGCTGAATGTTTTCTTCGGAACAGACTTTACGAAGAACTTCAAACTCATGGAGAGTTTGGGAGGGATCTAAATAAGTGTTAAAACTTGGGTGTAAACCAATTTCATGACCTCTCTGATATATCTGGCGTAAAAGAGATCGAATCAGAGGATGCTGAATGCAATAATCCCCATCTTTGTCAGAATCAGTATGATCAGCAATGAAGTAGAAAGCACCAGTCAATCCATATGACTCATTCAGAGTCATCAGCCATTCAAAGGTATTAAAGGCATCCCGCATATGCCCAAAATATTTAACATAAGTCCAGTCGCGAACTCGATACAGACTCTGACGAAGGTTATTTCGCTTAACTATATCGCCCACAGCATTATGGATTAGTTTTTGAACATTTGTGAAAATGTATTGGTATGGTTTGTCTACATCATGACTAACGTGCATTTTAAAGTTTCTGGGCTTGCGCTTTAGCTTAGGCCAAAGTTGTTGAAGACATGCCCATAAAATCTCAACATACTCATCGACAATCGGACGATCTATAAAATTTTCTTGATATGCCAAAGATGCCTTAGCAGGAAAGCGGCTAAATTGATCAGCACTTTTTCTTATGGCTTCTTCAAGTCGGGTAAGCATAAAAAAAGTAGAACCAAAAATATCTAATCCCAGAAATATTTTATTCTCTACAATCTTGAAGAAATTCTCTGAACTAGATTTTGATCCATAAATAATTGGGATCTTTGGATCAACAAGAGTAGGTGATATCTGTATAGTACTAACATCCCAAACTTCTAATGGCTGAAATGGTAGAGATTGTAGACTTAGCCAGTAATTCAAGGGGGTAGAAAATAATTTATCAGCTACTATTAGTTCATTTTCGCCATCAATAGTAATTAAAGTATCTACTCTATCAGATAGTTTTACATTTAATTCTAAGCCTAACAACTCACAAAATATTATAGCTAGTATATAACGACGTTCTGGTTCATAGGACTGGGGAACTTCAACAGAAATCATTGGTTTAGCTTAATTTCGCTAGCAAACATGAATATTTAGATATAAACCATAAAAACAGAAGGGATGAACACATAACTTTTAGAAAGTTATAAATATCTAGTTTAACATTTTTGACAAACTTTCAAAAGGAAACGCCCTGATAATTAGCGTCTTTAAAGTTAGTCTATTTTACTAGAGATAGGAAGTATAAAATAGCTACTGAATATACTCAGATATAGGCCCAAATAAAGGTTGCCATGTATTTGCATATGTATGCCCTTTGCCCTTTGTTCCTCGAGGTAAATCACCATCAAAATCTTTGGGAATTCCGACAACATCATATGACAACAAGAAATTTTCAGGCTTTTTCTTATACTTATAAAGAAATTCAAAATCAACGACTATAAGTTTCTGACTGGGAGTTAATATAAGATTACCAGGATAACACCCAATAAGAGCATATCCTAAGTCATAACAAGTCTTCAGCATGTTTATAATACTTTCTGCATGCGGCTTAAGTAGTTGTTTCTTTTCTAAAGATGAGCAATTTTCTAAGATATTTTCGTACCATGGAATAATGATGTAATTATCGTTTTTTTCTAGCAATGGTGGAACAACTTCTATTTCTTTCCCGATTAGTTCATATCCCAGAATTTCTCGTTCACAAAATCTTTCTAATCCATATTTAAAGGTTTTCTTTATAGACTTCCTCTCCTTATATAGAATCAGTTCAACCTTAGAACGTGTTTTATTGGATTCATAGAGGTGAAGAATAGGATAGCTAGTTTGATATAGGCTTCGCCGTTTCTCTATTTTTTTATTAATAGTTTCCAAATGTTGTGGAATTACTAGTTTTATATATTCCCAAGACTCTAATTCATCATCAGCTGCATGAATACAATTCATATGCAACCACCAAAACATTTCATTATTAAAGTAGTTGCGAATTTTGTTTTTGATAAACACATGCCGATTTCTAACGAAAGGATGAGTTTTTCTATCAGTTGCTAATGATGCTTCAGGATGATAATCATAACAAATGATAAACTGCGATGGTTTACCACCACTCACCGGATAAGGTCCTTGATCCCATTGACCTCCACGCAATTCTTGAGTAGCAGTCTCTATTTCAGTTTCAGAAAGGTTAAAAACATCTATAACTTCAATTTTTGCATTAATTAACTCTTGCAAGACAATATCTTCTTTATTGTTTTTGACTATCCAATCCCTGGTAATAAAAACCATTAGTTCTCCATCCGAGTCCTCTATATCTCTATCGAGAGTAGGTAGAAGATCAAGGAGCCACTGGTCCTTAACTGCAAGCCTTCTTAAGGTATCAAGCCTTGGTGACCACCCTTGAGATTTTAGAAAACGATGAATTTCAGTAAAATCATTAGAAATTTCTGCGAAATTAGCGACCTTGGCTATTTTCTGTAAGTACCAATAGTAATCATGATCTGCTCCATTGAAACTTTTATATTGATGGTGAGATAGCCCTGATTTCTCGCCTTTATGGTAAATAGCATGATAAGCGAGGCTTAGGAAATGAAGTTCAGGGTTGGGAACTGCATATATTTCTTGAAACCAGATACGTGACACTAGAATTTTTCGAGCTAGATGAGCAGGATAATATGACATTCCCTGATAGTCCGCTCCAGGGATTCCTGATACAGAGTACACATCAAAAGCTATGGTTTTTAATGTAGTAGAAAAAAGATCTGCAATTCTAGGAATATCTCTGTCATCAACTAAAAGATCGATATCTTCTCCTGTCTCAATCACAGGCATACTTTCAAACCATCTTAGAATGACATAATTAATATTTCTTTCTTTTAGCGCTTTAAAGAAATCTTCTAAAGTTATATCTTCTCTCAGATGCCTTCTAACTTTTTGCCTGTTATCAACTGGCGCATATATTTCTTTGAGTACAGAAAATATTGGCTTTGGAATTAGAAGCTTGATTGTTCTTGCTGAGTATTTCGGAGATTTATTTACTATTTTAGCGACAGTATTAATAGTTTTTAATATGAATATTTTTTGATTGTTTCTGTTTAGCAAAGAATTAATCTTTCCTCTTGATTTATTGCTAAGCATATAAGAAGTCCTATAAAATATAGTTCAAAAATAAACTTGGAAACTTGAGTTTATATAATATCAATAGCATGCTTTATTTTATCTAATGAAAAAACAAAATTTAGTATAACAAAAATCATTGCTATGACAAGTCTTATATATATTTCTATATCAAAATATGCTAAAGTGAGAAAAATACAAGCAACTGGAATAAATCTAACAACATCATTCATCAAGATGTGTAAGCTTTTTCGAATAGATACACCTGAAAGTTCTAGATTTATTAAAGTTTTTCTACTATAAACAAATATACCAGTTAAAGAAAACATCAATAATGTGAATCTTGGTGATTGCAGGGAAACTCCGATACCCAAAGAAAGCACACGTGTAATAAAGTTAAATATATTCCATTTGAATTGAATATTTTGCTTTTCTAGCACACTATACAGTGTACTAAAAGGACCAGAAATAAACCAGAAAAATGCCCAAATACTTAGTATTTGAGTATAAACTCCTGCTTCTGCCCATTCGTTACCAAAACATACTATATAAAGATCTTTGCCTATTAGTGAAAGCAAAAATATAGGAAAAAGGCCAACTTTAATTAATGCTAAAAAAGTATTTTCAACAAGGATTGATAAATTTCCATTAATCTTGGCATCAGCAGCTCTTTGGAAAAAAACATGACTAATCGACTTGCCTATTAAACTCATCGGCATCTTTAATAGTCGGAATCCTAATGCATAATAACCAGCTACTATAGGAGAAAAATATGCAGCTAAGATGAATACTGGAAGCTTCCAGGAAACTGTATTAAGCAGGGCAGACCAAATCCCATAAATTGGGAAATTACGATATCGGAAAGCTAATATTCTTGCTTCTTGCCAACGAACCTTCAATAATAGCTGCTTACTTTCTAACCATGTGAAATAGCTTACAAAAAGAACTGCTAAGCCCTGACCAATAATACTTGAAGCTATCATGGTCTTACCATTAGCATATCCAAAAAATCCAAGAATAATTGTAATAAGGATAGTTGTTACCGCATTGATAATCTGATAAATAGATAACCTCGAAAAGTTTTTAGCTCTAGAATTCCAATGACTCAAAGCAGTTGCTGTGCCTGCAAAAAAGACTGCTATGGGCAAAAGAAATAGATATTCATTAAGAGATTGAAAATTTTGGTTTAGATGCCAAAAATGATCAATAAAAAAAGTTATTAATAATGTCAATAAAGATATTAAAGTAGTAAATCCTAAGCTAGTGGCAAATAAATTTGCAGCTTCTTGGTCACTCTCTGGTAGCATGATCGAGAATTCATAGCGCATACATGTAAAAACGCCAATAATTCCAGTAATAGATGTAAATAAACTTAGTATTCCAAATGCTTGTGGTTCATAAATTCTAGTTAGGACAGGGATTGTTGCAATATTTAAAATCTGTGAAAGGACTGTTCCAGAAACAAGTTTCAATACGTCTCTAGTAAAACTCGTTTTGTTAAACAGAAACATATAATGATTTTGCTAATCTAGGTTGTCTAAAATTAAATTTTTTAAGGTAATAAAGCCTCTAGAAATCAAGTCTTGAAATTTCTATAATTGGCAACGTCCAAGCTCTAGGGTTGAGTTGAAATTTTAGCTAGATAGCATCTGTTAATTGCTCTTCTAACTTTTAAGAAAGGTGAATAAGTAGTTAAAAAGTTTGTATAATATGCTGATTTGTTATTAGATTCATAAGTTAATGCTCAAATACATCTTGGAGATAGGGTTAGAACTTAATACAACACCTCTTTAATTTTGCGAGAAGATTAGAAAACTTCGTGTAAATCTACTAACTTCCAAAATGTATGTACATAGTGGCTTAAATTTTTCCCCAGCTTATCTCTATGAAGAATTTATAGTAGAGTCACCTTGGAACGTTCGCATTCAAATTTACGCGTAATACCGCGGGTATCCAACACAGCTTTAGCCCACTGCACCACTTGAGGATAATCCAGGCCACTATGATCTGTTGCAATGAGGACTAAATCTGCTGCCGCTATCGTCTCTGGCGTCAGCTCTATGCTGCTCAGTACTTGACCACTGACTTGGATCTCTGGGATATAAGGATCGTGATAAGAAAGATTGACTTGATCCTGCAATAACGCCTCCATAACATCAATTGCTGGAGATTCTCTCCAGTCTGCCAAGTCCTTTTTGTAAGTTGCACCTAGCACTAAGACATTGGCCCTTGAAGGGGCAATCCCCAACTGGTTGAGAACCTTAAAGGCTTTACTCCTGACAAAAGACGGCATCCGCCGGTTAATCTCACCTGCTAAGGCAATAAAACGAGTGTTGAAGTTAACTTCTTTGGCCTTCCACTCTAAATAGTGAGGATCAATGGGAATACAGTGACCGCCAACACCAGGTCCAGGGTAAAAAGGCATAATCCCAAAAGGTTTGGTATTGGCGGCATCCAAAACTTCCCAGACATCTAGGTCAATGCGATCGCACAACAATGCCAACTCATTCACTAGGGCAATATTGACCGCACGAAAAGTATTCTCAAATACCTTTACCAGTTCTGCAGCCTTCGCACTGCTCACTGGGACAACATGTTGAATGGTTTGTTGATAAAAACACAATGCTATTTCCAAGGATTGCGCATCTGATGCGCCCACAACCTTATTTGTATTCTGAGTGGTGTAACGCTGGTTACCAGGATCAACCCGTTCTGGGGAATGAGCTAGCAAGAAATCTTTTCCCTGAACTAATCCACTATTCTTTTTCAGAATAGGTCGCATAACCTCATCAGTTGTGCCTGGATACGTCGTAGACTCCAAGGCAATTAATTGTCCAGGTTTCAGCCGATGTGAAATTTCTGTGGTGACACTTTCGATATAACTTAAATCAGGGGTTAGATTCTTTGTTAACGGAGTCGGGACACAAATGACGATCACATCAGCATTTCGGATCTCATCAAAATCAGTTGTAGCCCTGAGCTTACCGGCACTCACAGCAGCTTCAAGTTCAGCAGAACTGACATCATCAATGTAACTCTTCGATTGATTCACTTGTCCTGCTCTGGCTGGATTCTGTTCAACGCCAACGACATCGAATCCTGCTTTAGCTTTCTCTACTGCAAACGGGAGACCAACATAGCCTAGGCCGATCACACATACCTTGGCTTTTCGTGTGAGAATACAGTCTTTAAGTTGAGAAAAGTGGTTGAATTTCTCAGAATTCCCCATTTCAGTTAAAGGAGCCTGAACCATCAGAAGATACCTAAAAAATCAACGATTTTCTTTCTATATTTGTGAACCCTAAGAAGAAATATTAGACAGATAATTACTGAGTAAACATCTCTAAGACCTACCCAAAACAACCTGTTCAGATCTTCTCCTAACCGATAGAAGCATTGCTTGTCTCTGCAGTTAAAACCCAGGAATGGTGGGTTTCTCACCCTAATGTACCCATCCCTAGTACTTTTCTATCAAAGTCCCACGAAGGCTATCTGGGCAGTTGTTATTCTAGTAACGGCTAGGCTAGGCTTACAATTTTATCCACCATGAATACAACTGGAGACGCCACATGGGTTTTAGGCAGTCGAGTGGATGTGACAAGCTATGAAGATGCTTGCGATCGCATCCAAACCTGGGCTGAATCTCAGACCTCTTGCTATATCATTGCCGCCAACGTCCATGTGATGATGACTGGCTACTGGCAACCGGATTACCAAACCATTATTAACGAGGCGGCCTTAGTGACGCCCGACGGTATGCCTTTAGTTTGGGTAATGCGGCAATTGGGGCGTAAACAACAAACGAGAGTCTATGGTCCAGACTTAATGTTGGCTTGGTGTGAGCGAGCAGCTGAGGTGGGTCTTCCGATTTATCTGTATGGGGGAACGGAAACCATGCTTGAGAAATTGATCACCAAGCTCACCCAGCAGTACCCTCAGCTCAAAATTGCAGGACACTATGCCCCTCCCTTTCGAGCTTTAACACTAGCCGAGGAAAAGATGGATTGCGATCGCATCCAGACATCAGGCGCTGCGGTCGTTTTCGTGGCCCTTGGCTGTCCCAAGCAAGAACAATGGATGGCCCGCCAACAGAGCAAAATCAAAGCCGTGATGATTGGTGTTGGGGCCGCCTTTAGTTTTCATAGTGGCGACGTTCAACAGGCGCCTCGTTGGATGATGCGGCTGGGCCTAGAATGGCTGTATCGATTGTTGACTGAACCACGGAGACTGTGGCGTCGATACTTGATCAACAACCCCCTGTTTATCCTTTTAGTCAGTCAACAGATGCTTCAGCAGGCCTGCAAACGCAGTCGATAACCGCTTAAGTATTGCGTTTCGCCACTTCTTGAGCCGAAGCACTCAAGTTAAAGAGTATATTCAGGGATTGCATAGCCTTACGTCGCACTTCAATATCTTGCTGAGCCCGCAACTGCACCATGGGATCGTGCAAAATCTTGTTGACGATGCCTCGGGTTAACGCTTCAATCACTTCTTGATGCTTTTCTGCAAATTCGGTTCCGAGGCGGGATAAAGCTTTTTCTAACTCTTGCTCCCGAATAGATTCCACCTTCGTCCTTAAGCTGCTAATGGTGGGAACAGTCTCCAAGGACCGCCACCAAACATCAAAACTAGCGACTTCTTCTTCCAACAGAGATTCTGCTTCCAGCGCCATCTGTCGTCGACTCTCTTGATTTTGGGCGACAACCGCCTTCAGGTCATCCACATTAAAGGCATGGACTTGTGTTAATTCATTCACATTGCTGTGAACATTTCGAGGCACGGAAATATCAAAGATCATGCAAGATTGGCGATCGCCGACAATCGGCTCTAAAATATCGCGATCCAACAAGGGTTCCGTCGAAGCAGTACTCGTGAAAATCAAATCAGCATCAGATAAGACATCCTGCATGTCCGCTAAGGTATGCAGTTTAAGATCCGCATCTTGAAATTGACCTGCCAGCTGTTCGGCGCGCTTCAAGGACCGATTTAAGATAGCAATTTGATTGGCCCCTTTACTCAGAAGGTGCTGGACCAACAAGCGAGACATCTTGCCTGCGCCGATAATAGCCACCCGATGGGCAGATAAGTCTTCGGTTTTCATTTGGGCCAGTTCAACCGCTGCTGAGCTGATAGAGACTGCCCCTGTGCCAATACTCGTTTCAGTGCGGACCCGCTTACCCGCAGAAATCGCCTGTTTGAATAAGCGATTAAGAATCGGACCAGCACCACTATACTTCTGACTCAATTTATGAGTTTGCTTCACTTGAGCCAGAATTTGTCCTTCTCCCAACACTAGACTGTCTAATCCGGCAGACACGCGCATCAAATGCATCACAGCATCTTGATGCAGAAGGATGAACAAATGCTGACGCAGTTCTAACAGGGGAATTTGACTCCACTCTGATAAGAACTGCGTCAGCTCACGAATACCGTCGTCGGTTTCCTGTGCAACCACATAGACTTCCATGCGATTACAGGTACTTAAAATGGCCACTTCCTCTAAATGGGGATAACTCCTCAATTGAGAGGTGGCTTTTTCTTTAACATCATCAGGAATGCTGAGTTTTTCTCGTACATCCACTGGTGCTGTTTTATGGCTTAAACCGACAACCGCAATATTCATGTGTCCTCCTGCTCTGTTTAATTAGCCGCGTCGTTAGAGAGATACAAACTTCAGAATTGAGAGGCTATCGCCTAGTGTAATTGAAGTGCTTTCGGACGTTTAGGCGTTTCAAACATATGAACGGTGTCAACAAACCGGGCAGTCTTAGACTGGGTGGAAATAACCAGGGATTGCGTTCTAGCCCCTCCACCAAAGAAGCGGACCCCTTTCATTAAGGTTCCGGGGGTAATGCCACAGGCGGCAAACAGGACGGTTTCACCACAGGCCAATTCTTCAGCGGTATACACCTTATCTGGATCGGTAATACCCATTTCCTTGAGTCGAGCGAGGTTGCTTTCCTTGCTCTCACCAATCAGTCCGGTCTTAACGATGTCGGGGTCATAAACCAGCTGGCCCTGGAAATGCCCACCCAGCGCGCGCATCGCGGCAGCTGAAATCACGCCTTCAGGAGCAGCACCAATGCCCATCAGTGCATGAATATTAGTACCGGAGAAGGCACAGGACAGAGCAGCTGAGACATCTCCATCGGTAATCAGAGCGACTCGTGCCCCTGCCTCTCGAATTTCCTTAATCAGATCATTGTGGCGTTCGCGCTTCATTACCACCACGACCAGTTCTTCGATGGAGCGATCCAGCGCTTGAGCCAAAATTTGGAGATTTTCAGTGGCAGATTTATTAATATCCACTTTGCCTTTAGCGGCAGGGGGCGCTGCTAATTTCTTCATATAGAAGTCAGGCGCTTCAAACAACCCTCCCTTCTCAGAAATGGCCAAGACTGCCATAGAGCCATTCTGACCGTAGGCCACCAGGTTGGTGCCTTCACAGGGGTCAACCGCGATATCAATCTCTAATAATTCATCGGGATTACAGAATTGAGCTGCATCGGGTTGGGTGCAAATCCCCAATTCTTCGCCGATATAGAGCATGGGGGCATCATCTCTTTCCCCTTCACCAATAACGATGCGGCCTCGCATATGGATTTTGTTCATGCGATCGCGCATGGCTTCCACTGCAACATGGTCTGCAGTATCTTTTTCACCTTTTCCCATCCATCGAGCTGAGGCAATGGCTGCTTGTTCAACCACCTCAATGATCTCTAGGCCGATAACGTTATCCACGCAAAGATTCCTCCTAAATGCC
>NZ_JANQOY010000029.1 GCF_028285565.1 Acaryochloris sp. IP29b_bin.148 | reverse complement strand
GCCCAAGCTGCCGGTAAAGCAATGGCCGATGAGGCAACACTTGTCAGGACTGAAATCCATCCAGAGAAACTACCTAACCGATGACCAAAGAAAAGGTTGATTGCAAACGCAATCAGGGGAAATAGGGGTATTAGGTATGCAAAATCAGTCATAGTTTCCCATTTCAAGAGATCGATTAATTTATCCCCACAAACTGTCTTCCTGATTCTGGCGGTAGCGGCAAAACATTAAGCTCAACTGCTCCATGGAATCGATAGACTATTAAATAAAACCAAGATAAATTTCAGAAAATTTACATAATTCATGGGTAGACGGAAATACCGACGACAGAACCAAATCAATGGCTGAGTCGATTTCTCATTTCGTTAATCGTACTTGCTAAAAAAAATGTGTGTTCCAAGTAGAGAAAGGCTTAAAACCCTGTCTCCGCCTGCAAGACCTTATTCTAACAGCAACATTTTTGAGGTGCCGAGTCGTCCATTGTCAGGGGGGTAAAAATGGGAATTTACTCATCAATTTTGGTCGACATTCTGTGGGTGATGCTGCCTTTTCTCTAGATCTCGAAAGGCTGATTCCATAAGCGTTTACTTGGTTTGAGCAGCGTCATCATTTTTGATGAACAACTGTAGAAAAACTGATCCTAAAGAAAATCTTTTATTTCGAATTTTTCAGAGTTAAAACTTAAGTTTCTTTAACCTAAGAAATATGTTCCCAATGTAAACAAATGTATCGCTATTCTGGTGGTATAACATGCAGCTCTCCAAGCCATAATGCAATGGGCTGTCTAGCCTAGTTTTGAAGGGAAGCGTTCCAACCAGGGCATGACGATGATGGGTAATGGCATCCTTGAAGCGCATTTTTTCCTCCGACCCACGGCCGACCAGGAATTAACCACCCCCATTCTGGTCGTGGGAGGATCGACAGCCGCCTATGCGGCCACCTTAGGCGCGTTACAAGCTGGAGGACAGGTCTGTTTAGTGCAGCCTCAGGTGGTCTTAGGAGGACAGTTCACCGCCCAAGGCTTACCGGCCTCTGATGATGGCAAGTTATTAACGCCCTATGAGCTGATTCCACCCGATCAACGCGATCCCAATCAATTGAGGGATAGTGAGTGTTTTGCATTGTCGCGATCGCAACGGCAATTCCGACAATGCCAGCGCCAGCATCAACCCGTTGCCAGCCAAATGATTCAGAATCCTGGCGGCAGCTGGGTTAGCCACCTATCCGTCACGCCAACGGTCGCCTCAGACTGCCTGAACGCAGGGATTCAACCTTATCTAGAACAAGGCGTATTGACGCTAATCCCTGGGTCTATTCCGACTGAGGTGTTGATGACAGACGCCCCTCGACGCATCATCGGTGTTCGCTTTGTGGATCAGCACACTCACCATCGATTCACAGTCAAGGCCCAAATTACCCTTGAGGCAACCGATCTGGGCGACCTACTTGAACTGGGAGAGATTCCCTCGCGAGTGGGGCAAGAATCTCGTGCCCAAACCCAGGAAGCGGCCTTACCTGAAGACCCTCGCCCGGAATGCCAGCAAGCGATTACGTTTTGTGCGGTGGTTGAGCGGAGTGATCAGAACCCGTCCCCCGTCCCCTCTCCCTCTGGGTATGACCAAAAGCCATGGCTACAATCCAGCGATTTTACCGATGAGTTTTGGATCCGTCAGCAGGACCAGTGGCAAAAACATGAGTTTTACGATCCCGATGGGATGTTTCGGTATCGTCGGCTGTATCGTGGCCAGGAGGGTGATGCCGTGCAGCCAGGCGATATCACGGTGCTTAACTGGGCAACGAGCCCCTTAGGAGTGGATGGTGGACCGCCAGATCCCTCAGTCCCACTGGGGTGTGGCAATGATTATCCCTGGGGCTGTTTGCTAGGGGTGAGTGTCGAAAAACGACAGGAAGAGGTGAAACGGGCGCGCGATCGCACCCAAGCTTATCTCCACTATTTACAAACCCACGGCCACCCCGAACTCAAGCCCAGAGCCGATTTGGCCTGGACTGATGATGGGATTGCTTTAGAACCCTATATCCGAGAAGCTCGTCGGGGGATTGCTCTCACCACCATTCGCCATGAAGATGTGGCTGCTAAGTTTTTTCCCCATCAGGTTCGCGCCCGAACCTTCACAGATAGTGTGGGCATTGGTCAGTATCACTATTTAGATGTCCATCCCAACCATGCCAAAGGCCATGTCGAGCTGGGAGATGGCCATAATGCTTTACCCTTTACCCTGCCCCTATCCGCTTTAATTCCGATCGATACGGACGGGTTCATTCTGTCGGCCAAAAGCATTGGCACCACTCATATCACGAATGCAGCTTATCGGATGCATCCCATGGAATGGGCGATTGGTGAAGCGGGAGGACATCTGGCTGCCTTTGCATTGCAGCAGAGCGTTACAGTACAGCAAGTGGCGCAACAGCCCCCACTTAGAGAACAGTTTCAGTCTCACCTGGCTCAGCAAGGAATCCCACTTGTTTGGTTCAACGACGTGGGGCATGATGATCCAGATTTTGTAGCCATTCAAGTTCTGACGGTGATCGGCATTCTGCCTATCGAGAATGGGCAGACTTTAAACTTCCTCCCTGAAGTTCCTATTGGTCGAGGTCGATTCTATCTCTCTCTCGTAAAGACATTAGGGTGGCATCTTGCATCGCCAGACTACGGTTCCCTTAGCTTTGAGATTGCGATTCGGATCTTGAGGGAGCGGGGAGCGGGGATGGATCCCAAGCGAGCTAGCGCTGAGACGACCCTTACGGTCAGTGAAGTGATGCAGTTAGTCGAGCAGCTATCGCTGAGCCAGTTATGGGCAGAGTTTGATCAGACGTTAGCTGCAACAGAGTGGATGACCTATCGGCATACCGCCCGTTTTCTCTGGCGATTACGACGCTCTACTCCTCCTACTGACCCTTGAGGTGGTTGGGAGTGAGTTTGAAGCGGACTAGCCTTCTAGATTGAGGCCCAATTGCGGCGCTGGAATAGACCCTGAATACCGTAACCACCTCGGCTCCTCTAGTGAGAAGTCTAAGTCGGAGTTGTCCACCACCTGAGAATTAAGTTAAATTTAGTTAAGATTGATACTAGACTGACCTCTCATTGGCTGCAATCTGCGAGTCCAATTTTGAGGGCGCTCTCTAAGAGTCTGCACCAGTCAGTTGAGATCGTTCTCGCATCGCCTCAGACATGCCAACTCACTCGCAAAACTGCGCGTTGCTTTTACCGAAAGGGCCCATAAACAATGAAATCTTCTTGGAAAATACTTCTTCTGTGGCTTCTGCCATCTTTACTGATTGTGTTCTTCCTCTGGCAAAGTGTCTTTGCCCCTGCAGCCACCACCACGCCAGAAATGAGCAATGCTGCAAACTCACGGATGACCTATGGTCGGTTTCTTGACTATCTAGAAGCGGGTCGCATTCAGAAGGTCGATCTATTTGATGGTGGCCAAACCGCCATTATCGAAACGACCGATATGGAAATCGGGGGTCCTGTGCAACGAGTTCGTGTCGCACTCCCTGGTTCAGCCCCTCAACTGATTGCCAAACTCAGAGAAGATAAGATTGATTTCGATATTCACCCTGAACGCAACACGGGAGCTGTTTGGGGCTTGCTCGGCAACTTAATTTTCCCCATCTTTTTGATTGTGGGTCTCTTCTTTATCTTCCGTCGGTCCAGTAATGTTCCCGGTGGACCTGGCCAAGCCATGAATTTTGGTAAGTCCAAAGCCCGCTTCCAGATGGAAGCCCAAACCGGGGTCATGTTTGATGACGTTGCCGGTGTCGAAGAAGCGAAAGAAGAACTGGAAGAAGTCGTCACCTTTCTGAAAAAGCCAGAAAAGTTCACTGCTGTTGGCGCTCGGATTCCCAAAGGCGTTTTGTTAGTGGGTCCTCCTGGAACGGGTAAGACCTTACTCGCTAAAGCGATTGCGGGTGAAGCAGGTGTTCCTTTCTTCAGTATCTCTGGCTCAGAATTTGTCGAAATGTTTGTGGGTGTCGGTGCCTCTCGGGTCCGTGACCTGTTTAAGAAAGCCAAGGAAAACGCTCCTTGTATCATCTTTATCGATGAGATTGACGCCGTGGGGCGTCAGCGGGGTGCCGGTATCGGTGGCGGTAATGATGAGCGGGAGCAAACCCTTAACCAACTCTTAACCGAGATGGATGGTTTTGAAGGCAATACCGGCATTATTATTCTTGCGGCCACTAACCGCCCTGACGTGCTTGATAATGCACTGCTCCGCCCCGGTCGCTTTGACCGTCAAGTCACTGTGGATGCTCCCGATATCAAGGGTCGTCTAGAAATCCTGTCCGTTCATGCTCGGGACAAAAAGCTGGCGGAAGAGGTTTCTCTAAAGACGATTGCTCGTCGTACGCCTGGCTTTACAGGTGCTGACTTAGCAAACCTATTAAATGAAGCGGCAATTCTAACGGCTCGCCGCCGGAAAGAAGCGATTACCCTGTCTGAGATTGATGATGCCGTCGACCGCGTCGTTGCCGGGATGGAAGGCACGCCTTTAGTCGACAGCAAAAGCAAGCGCCTGATTGCTTACCACGAGATTGGTCATGCCATTGTCGGTACGCTGATGAAGGAGCATGATCCCGTTCAAAAGGTCACCCTGATTCCTCGCGGCCAAGCCCAAGGTCTGACCTGGTTTACGCCTTCGGATGAGCAGGAATTGGTGTCGCGATCGCAACTCAAAGCCCGGATGGCGGGTGCCATGGGTGGACGCGCTGCCGAGCAAGTGGTCTTTGGTGATGCCGAAGTTACCACGGGTGCAGGCGGTGACTTGCAGCAAGTCACAGGCATGGCAAGGCAAATGGTGACTCGATTCGGTATGTCGGACTTGGGTCCTCTATCCTTGGAAGGCCAGCAAGCGGATGTCTTTCTGGGGAGAGACCTCATGTCTCGCTCTGAGTACTCCGATGAGATTGCAGGTCGTATTGATGCCCAAGTGCGTGAACTGATTCAGCATGCTTATGAAGAAGCAATTCATATCGTCCGGGATCACCGTGCTGCGGTTGACCGCTTGGTGGACCTGTTAGTAGAGAAGGAAACCATAGACGGCGAAGAGTTACGTCATATTCTGGCAGAGTACACAACGGTGCCTGAGAAGGAACGTTTCGTTCCTCAGCTATAAGCTTAAGCACTCATCTAAATCAGTGAAAAGAGGGTGAATTTAACTCACCCTCTTTTTTCGCAAATATGTTCTTTTACGAGGATCTCTTGACGAGGATGGTCGCCAAAGCTTTACGATGAGTTAGTTTATGCCTTTCATCGTTCGCCACACGCTATGAAGCCCTATCTTGCTGCCGCAGTTCAAATGACCAGTTTGCCAGATTTACACAAAAATTTGGCGCAAGCGACAGATTTAATTGAGCTAGCAGTCCGCCGTGGGGCCGAGTTAGTCAGCTTACCCGAGAATTTCTCCTTCTTAGGAGATGAGTCGGCCAAAATCGAGCAAGCAGAGACCATTGGTCTAGAGTCTGAAAAATTTCTCAAAACCATGGCTCAGCGGTTCCAAATTACGATTTTGGGAGGGGGCTATCCTGTGCCTGCAGAGGCGGGCAAAGTCTACAATACGGCTCTATTGGTGGCACCAGATGGAAGTGAGCTAGCTCGATACCATAAAGTTCATCTCTTCGACGTTGAACTGCCAGACGGCAATATTTATCATGAGTCAGGCATTGTGCTCGCCGGATCGGAGATTCCCCCCATTTATGCTTCCCCCAAATATGGCAACTTGGGTATGTCCGTTTGCTACGATGTCCGATTTCCTGAGTTTTATCGGGCCTTGTCTAAAGCCGGAGCAGACGTACTGTTTGTCCCAGCAGCGTTCACAGCCTTTACGGGCAAGGACCACTGGCAAGTGTTACTCCAAGCCCGTGCCATTGAAAATACGACTTACGTCATTGCTCCAGCCCAAACCGGCTTCCACAACTCTCGTCGCCAATCCCATGGCCATGCTCTGATTGTCGATCCCTGGGGAGTTGTCTTAGCAGATGCCAGTATTGAGCCTGGGGTGGCCGTTGCGGCGATTGAACCCTCTCGGTTGGATCAAGTCCGTCAGCAAATGCCCTGTTTAAACCATCGTGTATTTGGGTAAACCTCGTGTAGCAGTGGGCGTCTGAGCGCCGTATGTGCTGCTGTTCCCGAAAGCTTGTGCAGTAGAAACTGATCCTTCTTGGCGGTTAGGGTTCTCAACCCGCCAGTGCCAGAGACTCATGAAGGCTGGGTCATCGCCGCATTTTTGATTATTGTTGCTATTATTGGCAAAGTGATCACAGAATTCACTATTTTGGGGCAACCTGAGATTAATCGCCTAGCCATTGGTGTAGGGATGATTCCCAGGGGAGAAGTTGGATGGGTATTTGTCGGTGTTGGTTCAGCTAGTGGTGCCTGATCGCATCTACTAGTAGTCGCCATCATTGTCATGGTGATTTTGACCACGTTTTTAGCACCATCTGTGTTGTGCGTTGTGTTTTAATCATCTGATTCAGATCAATCCACCCTGGCTGCAGAGGTTGTATCTGCTACGGTTGAGGATATTGATACTTAAGTCAATGTCGTTGCCAGCGGAATAGTGTTGAGTCCAAAACCATCGCAACCCCCTGTTTCCCTTGATACAGATAATGCTCGATTTAATTTTCTTCGAGACCAAAACTCTGTATCTATTACCTGACATGGCATCTTTTGCTGCGATCAGGGGACAACTGCAGGTCATTACAGAAACTTTGGTACCCCAATAGGCGTCCCAGAACTTGCAGACTGGCATATCGCTTTTGCGGATTAAGGCGAAAGTCAAGTAGCTCCTACGTTGAGTCAGCTTGAAAGCGTTAGGGGGTCGATTTATCTATGGAGACATTGCATGCGCCACCACTTATCAACTGTTGCTAGACCCAGGAGGATGACTCACTCTCTACGCTGGTTACTCCCTAGTTTGTGCGGACTGTTCCTCAGCTGCTTACCCGCTGAAGCCGCCCAACTCCAGTCTTGGCGCTTTGATCAAACCCAGAATCGTCTAGAATTCACCACCGATGAAGAGATTCGACCTCGCGTCCAACTGATTCCTAACCCGACTCGCTTAGTCGTGGATCTGCCTGGAATTGTATTGGATCAACGAACGCTCAAGCGAACCTTAGGCCAGCAATTTCGATCAGTGCGCCTTGGACAAGTCAATGCGCAAACGGCTCGGATTGTGGTGGAATTGGACCCAGCCTATACTCTTGATCCACAACAGGTCAAAGTTGAAGGAGCTTCACCTACTCAATGGTCCATTAATCTTCCCACGCCCCAACGCGCAAAAATCACGAGGGAGACGACGAAGGAGACAGGTCGTTCTCCTGCCTCTGCTCCTATTGCTGCTTCGCCGCAAGTGATCGCTAGCAAGCCCGCCGCCAGTCAGCCACCAACGCAGCCCCTCCAAGTGGCCCAAAGCACCTCGGGGATCAATGACATTGTCGTGACGGTTGATGGTCTCTTCTTACCTACGAAGAATAGTAAGCCCAAGGTTGAGGTGAAACGCAGTCGTAATAAGAAAGAGATTACCTTTAAAATTTCTGGCACCACAATTGCTCCCCAACTGGCAAAAACCTTTACACCGGGCTATCACGGCATCAAAAGTATGACCTTAAAGTCCAAGTCTGATACGGAAGCGGAGCTATTGATCGAAGTCGATCGGGATAGCCCAGATTGGCTAGCGAGTGTCAGTCGCTTTAGTGGCATTGTTCTTCTACCCAAGGGAGGACCCTCTGGCAATCCTTCAGCTCGACAGCCCAGCACAACGGTCAGCTTGGTCTCCCCTAGCCGAACGACTGTTTCTCAATCTTCCTCCACCAGCCGCATCAACACCATTCAGCGGATCGATTTAGGGGGGCGGCAACTCTTGATTCAAGCCGATCAGCCCATTGCTTATAGCACGCGTTGGTCGGGCAAGGAATATGAAATTACAATTAATTCGGCCCAACTGGCCTCTGATTTGAAAGCGCCTAAGTTGGGTTCCAGCAGTCCTTTGGCGGACATCAAGGTTAAGGAGTCGGATGAGAATACGGTTACCATTTTGGCAAAGCCGAGTGACAAGGTCCGCGTGGCAGGGGTGCAACGGCTGACGAATCAATCGATTGCAGTTAATTTATTAAGTCCTGGGCAACGACCCGTTGCTCGCATTCCTAGTAATCCTTTTCCTTCACGACCCACGTCGCCTGCGCCAATTACGGGCTCTCCTGTGCGTGGTCGCAAAGTGATTGTGATTGACCCTGGACATGGTGGTCCTGATCCAGGAGCGGTTGGAATTGGTGGCTTACGAGAAACCGATGTTGTCCTAGATATTAGCTTAGAAGTTTCTCGTATCCTGCAGCGCCAGGGGGTTGTGGTGTATCTCACCAGAACTCGGGAAATCGATGTTGATCTACCGCCCCGGGTGAGGTTGGCAGAGCGAGTGAGAGCCACTGCTTTTGTCAGTATTCATGCTAATGCGATTAGTATGAGTCGTCCTGATGTCAATGGCTTAGAAACCTATCATGCACCCGGTGCTCGCTTAGGTTCCCGCTTAGCTCGAACCGTTCATAACTCGATTCTTCGCAGTTTAAGAATGCCCGATCGCAGAGTGAGAGCGGCTCGTTTCTATGTGGTTCGCAAGACCTCTATGCCAGCAATTTTAGTGGAAACGGGGTTCCTGACCGGTGCGCAAGATATTGTCAGACTGAGAAATCCAGCCTGGCGCAAACAAATGGCGCAAGCGATTGCCCAGGGAATTCTCAATTATTTAAACGGTCGCTATAACTAGTGGGCCAATAAAGTTTGTGCGGTGGCAATGTTCTGGCGGACCGCCTGAGCGGACGTCTGCAATGACTGATGATCCTCTGCTGATAAATCGAGTTCCAAGACCTTGGTTACCCCCTGACGGCTTAAACAAGTCGGGACGCCTAAGAAAATATCGGAGAGTCCATACTGCCCGTTCAGATAGGCTGCCGCTGGCAGGATGCGTGAGCGATTAAAGAGAATGGATTCCACCATTAAGGCAGCGGAGGAAGCAGGGGCAAAATAGGCGCTACCGGCCTGCATCAGACTGACGATCTCAGCGCCTCCATTCCGGGTTCGCTCAATGAGTCGTTGAATGGTCGCCTTATTCATCAATTCAGTGATCGGGATGCCGCTAACGGTGGAATAGCGGGGCAGGGGCACCATCAAATCCCCATGTCCACCCAGTACCATGGCATGAACGTTGGCAATCGAGACTTTCAGTTCTAAAGCAATAAAGGTTTCAAAGCGGGCGGCATCTAAAACGCCTGCCATACCGACGACCCGTTCTGGGGGTAAACCACTGGCTTGCCAAGCCAAATAGGTCATCACGTCTAAAGGATTAGTAATCACCATCAAAATGGCATTAGGGGACTGGGCGATGGCCTGGCGAGTGACATCGGTCATAATCTGGGCATTGACCTTGAGTAGATCGTCACGACTCATGCCCGGTTTGCGAGGGAGTCCAGCTGTAACCACGATGACATCAGAGTTGTGGGTATCGGCATAGTCTGCCGTGCCAATAATGGCACGGTCATGATGTTCTACACCCCGTGCTTCCATTAAATCTAGGGCTAACCCTTGGGGGCGGCCAGCTTGAATATCCAGCAGAACGACATCGGCAATATTCTTTTCGACAATCCGTTGCCCTAAGGTGCTACCCACATTGCCCGCACCCACGATCGTGACGCGGGGGGCTTGGGTTCCGGGTAAGCATGTGAGATCCATACCTCTATTGTGGTGAGAGGAGGTGCGATCGCACTGATCCGTAATCAATCGTTGAAATGATTAGGCCGCTTCTAACTGATCGACCCGAAGCCAAACCGTTGGCACAGGGACGCGAAACTGAATCTGGGCATAGTCACCCTTAATCTCTAGTACTTCTCCAGTACCCTCAAACACATAGGGCGGCAAGCGGCGATCGCTGGCCTTAGCCTCTACGCTATTTTCAAATTTTTCAGGAACGATACGGACTAGACTTCCTTTCTTTACAGCCATAATTGCGGGTAACTTTACCAAAGTGAGAGCCATCGTCATTGTAGTCGCTTTCCTTGCCCTGATCCTAACTTCGGTGATTTCTACTGCTGATCAACCCTCTGATAAAGTCGCAAGTTTAAGCGATTTCCATGACGTCCCAACAGGTTGCCAGAAATCATTACACTTAAAAATCGTAGTGGTTGTATTCACCCCCTTGAGGGGAATCGCGCTGCATTGAGAACACTGCCGAAGCCTTAAAGGAGCACAATCAAGATGGAAGAACTATTAGCCCCAATCGCGGGATTTTTTCAAAGTTTAGGATTGCCTGAGCCAATCGTACATTGGGGACATCCCACGATGATGGGAATTGTGGTGTTTGTGATGGGTTCCTATGCGGGTGTAAAGGGCTGGCAAGGCCGTCTTGCCACAGATATAGCAGTTAAAACTAAAAGTCGCTCTGCTCATGCTCAAGTTGTTCCTTGGATGTTTTTGTTTATCGTTTTGGGATATACCGGAGGTGTGCTGTCTTTGGTGATGCAGGAGCAGCCGATCTTCGAGAGCTCTCACTTCTGGTCAGGGACTGCTGTGATTGGTTTATTGGCAACGAATGCGGTGCTGTCCATTAGCAACTTTTGGGGAGACAACAGCTTTCGTTCTGCCCATGCTTATATAGGTAGCGCTGCACTCGGACTACTCGTGCTCCATACACTCCTGGGTTTGAAACTCGGTTTATCGTTCTAAATCAGATCAGGACTTGAGATCAATTACCTCCATAAAGCTCACCCTCAACTTTCTCCCAGACTGGCAAGACGCCACATCAGTATTGAGAAATAAGCTGATAATACGATATCGATCTCTCTTCCCAAACGAGACAGTTTGGAAAGGGAGATCGCAGATTCAGAGTGGACCGAGCGATTGCATGGACGTTCGGTAGGATGATGCTGCCTATCTTGCGCTTAAATACCCGTAGTTATGTGTGGAGGGTTCAACACCATTGGCCACTAAACCGATGAGGTTGAGCTTACTCAGGACGTCAATTGCTTTATTTAAGTCAGAGCGGGTCACTTGTTTGATCCGACCAACCATGGCCACTCCATCACATTCCATACCCACAGAAATGGTATCGACGAGACCTAAGACGGGAGGACTGTCTACAAGGATTAAGTCATAACTCTCTTGGAACATCTTGAGCACATCTTTCATTCTTTCTAGACTCAAGAGTTTAACCGGATCACCCGCTATTGGTCCTGCCGTTAAGACATCGATACTCAAATCAGAGGGTGGCAAGGAATTTTGATGGAAATGGCTTTCAGATTCATCCCACCTCATATAGACCCATTGGGGGGTGGATTGTAATTCTTCCAAAGTGACGTTACTCGTCAATAAGGTGGATAAGCCCTTGTGATTGTTCAGGTCAAACATGTGATGCAAGCTGGGGTGACGCAGATCGGCATCAATGACCAACACGCGTTGATCTAAGCGAGCTGCGCTAATGGCTAATCCCAAGGCTAGCGTTGATTTGCCTTCTCCAGCCCCTGCCGAGGTAATCATCAACGTCTTATAAGGGTTATTGGATTGCAAGAGCTGAATGTTGGTATAGATCAAATCCAGCGATTCCCGCAAAGGCTGCCACTGAAATAGCTCTGGCGTCGTTGAGCCAGAAGATTGGGTGGGATTCAAGGGTAAGACGAGCGCATCTCGCATATCTGCGACGGATAGATTCGGGATAGTCCCCAATAAGGGGAGTGAGAATTGGCTGTTTAAATCATCAGAGTGATGCAACTTGTCATCCATGGCATCACGCACAAACGCGGCAACGCTGCCTAAGAATAAGCCCACCACTCCGCCTAAAAGCAGATTACGACGAACATTAGGGCTAGTTTGGATGCCCAGTTGAGGGGCTTCGACGACTTGCCAATCAAATCCGCCTCGAGCAATCTCTAGCCCGAGTTCCTGACGCGCTTCCAAGAGCTTTTGTAATGTTTCCCGGCGCGTTGAGACCTCCGGCTGGAGACGATTGAACTGAGCCATTAACTCTGGATATTGCTGCAGTTCAGCAGACAGTTTTTCTTCTGTTTGGGCCAGGCTACGATCGCGGGCTTTGAGACTTCCCAAGTTTTTTTGGAGTTCTGTCAGTTGACTGACTAACGCTAAGTCATTTCTGCCCAACTGTCCTTCACTCAACTGACTCGATCCTGGCGTTAATTGAGTCGCATCATTACCCACCACTCGCCCGACTTCCTGGTCCAGTAAAGCTAATTGATCTTGTCGTTGACTGATCAAGTTAACGATATCAGGATGATTCTCAGTCAGCGTTTGCTGTTTTTGAGCGAGCTGTAATTCAGTTTGCTGAATCTGGTTGAGCAGAGATTGGTATCGAGTCGATTCACTCAACCGGGCTGATGTCTGTGCTTGACGAGGGGACAGTTGAATTTGACGCTGAACATTGGTGAAGCTGGCATAGGTCTCGCGGTATTGAGCATCCAGGGCTTGTCGTTCAGTTTTGATTCGCTCCAGTGCATTCGCGGCTGTTTGAGCTTGCGCAGCTGGATCGATAATATTGTTGCCGCTCCGAAAGGCTCTCAGGGCTGCCTCCGCCTCTAGGACGCTTCGACGAACCTCAGGTAGTTGTTCTTCAATAAAGGATAAGCCCTTCGAGAGCCGGAGCTTTTGTTGTTCGAGATTGTAAATTTGATAGACGGACAATAGGGTCCCTAAAACTTGTTGCGCTTTGACTGCATCAGAGCTGGTATAGCTAGCGGCTAATACTTTAGTCGCGACTTGTCCTTTACCACTTCTATCCGGACCATAGATTGGACTGACCGCTAATGAGGCTCGTAATTCGTCGATCGATATATCTGGATAAGTGGGTTGGAGCTGTTCAACAGCCTTCAATAAAACCTCAGAGCCATTCAATACCTGTAGTTGAGTGGTTGTATCAATCTGAATATTGGAATCGGCGAACTCATTTTGGGGGGTGCGAGGACCACGGTTTTGAGGTTTTGACTGATAGTTTGACTCAACCAGAATCTGCATCGAACTTTCATAGAGTGGTTGAGTTCTTAAGGTTAAAAAAATTGCGCCTGCTAAAGCACCTACAAAGCCGCCTAAGAACCAAAACTTTCGCCTTACCAAAACAGCAAGCAACTGACCATAGCCCCAGTCTTGATCAATGGGTTGAGCCACCAAAGTCTCTGGTCGGTGAGTCAGCTTATTGGGCGCTTTATATAAACTACTTTCAGTCACAACAAATATTTCAACTTATAGAAGGAACAAAAGTATTAGTACTAATTTTTTGGGCAGGATAAACTTGGCTAATCAATTGATGAATTCTTTGAAAGAAAACGGGTTCTGAAAAATGAGATAAGGCATGATGGCGGATATGGTGATAGTCCCACTGAATTTGTTGCGATCGCACTAAGGCTGCCTGTAACGCCGTAGCCGTTTGTTGTTGAAAAAATACGCCTGTTGTGCCTGGAATTTGAGTGTCCAGGACCCCTCCTGCACCATAGGAGATGACTGGCGTACCGCTGGCATTGGCTTCAACGGGGACTAAGCCATAATCTTCTAAAGCGGCGACAATCACAGCTTTGGCATGTGCCATTAGTCGACAGCGTTCTTCGTCGGATACATATCCCAGAAATTGAATATTTGACTTCGCCCGATTTTTTAAGTGTTGTCGCTCGGGGCCATCGCCCATAATTTTGAGCGGCCAACCGAGCTGATTAAACGCGTCCACAATCACATCAACCCGTTTGTACCCTAATAATCGAGCAGACACCAAGTAGTAGTCATCTTTTTGATCTGAGAAGGCAAACTTACCATTGTCTATGGGATAGTTGACCACAACTGCTGGCTTGCTATAAGTTTTTTGAATGCGATGAGAAACCTCGGTGGAATTGGCAACATATAAATCAGGTTCTTGAGCATAGGTTAAATCAGCTTTCCGCATCACCTTAAATATCTTCTCAATCAAGGGATATAAGTGCTGGTAATCCGCATACTCTCGCAGATAGGTTTGAGTATCCCAAAGAAAACGAGTGATGTTGTGACAAAAGCAAATATGTGTCGCGTCTGGCCGAGTTCGCACTGCCTTGGCAAAACTGGTGCTACTACTAATAACCAAGTCATACTGTTGTAAATTTAAGGCCCTAAACGCTGGGTAATAAAAAGGAGCTAGCAGCCTAAAATACTTGGTTGCACCTGGAATCTTTTGCAAAAAAGTCGTGTGGACTAAACGATCACCTAGCTCTATCGTTTGTTGTGGATCGTACAAAGATGTGAAGATATCAGCATCGGCAAAGTGACGACATAACAACTCGAAAACTCGTTCTGCACCTCCTCGCTGGGTTAGGTAGTCATGAACTAGGGCAATTTTCATAGTCTGTTCACAGTGGGGCTTCTACTGGACTAGAGTCCTTTACTCAACGTCTTAGAAGCTGGACGGGGTAGTTAAGAGTAGGCTAGACCATATCATAAGTTTTGCAAACCACTGGTTACGTAAAAGGATACCTTAAACATTAAAGTCATCGCTGTATTCACATTGCACTCATTTTTATACAGATTAAGACAGACTTGAATCGGGCTGTTGCAGCGATGATGCGATGGGATAATTGCACCTATCTCTACTTTGTTTAGAGCACCAGAAACCCAACATGGGGGAAGGGCAGTACCGTCGGAAATTTAAACAGGTAAAATAAATGTTTCCCAGAGTATCTAAAAGACATAAAGATCGAGGAAACATGGCTGCTACAGACCATAGGTATCCCGGATGCTTAAGTATAGCCTGGCATTATTTTTATCGCCAGAGCCTTGAATGACTGGCTTTGGCAATGATCCTTTGATCTTGGCAATAATCCTTAGTGCCTTGGAATGAAACTGCTACAATCTAAACCGAGTGATCCAACAGGGAATTATGTGGTATGTCCAGATTAGTCAAAAGTGCTATCAGCCTGTGCCGATCCTGGCTGTTTAGTCTGTAAAGCCATCACTCCTGTTGGTATTCAGCTTTTAAAATTCTCACTGCCTCAGCCTCTCGCTTCTCCTCAGGAATGGGTGTCAAATTGCGCTCTCAAACCGGATGACTACCCCTCGCCTCCACCCCGATACGATTGAGCAGGTTCGCCAAGCCACCGACATTGTCGATGTGGTCTCAGAGCATGTTAGCTTGCGTAAGCAAGGGCGGAACTTGGTGGGCTGCTGTCCTTTTCATGATGAAAAAACGCCTAGTTTTAGCGTTAGCCCGGAAAAACAGTTCTATTACTGCTTTGGCTGTGGGGCTGGGGGCAATGCCATCAAGTTTTTGATGGAAATTGGCCAACGGTCCTTTAGCGAAGTCGTGTTAGATTTGGCGCAGCGCAGCCAAGTGCCGATTCAAACGCTGGCCAAGGATGAAGAGAAAAAGTTAGCTCGTAAGCTTTCCCTCCGAGAGCAGCTTTATGAAATTCTTGCGATCGCAGGTCGATACTACGAACATGCCCTCCGTCAATCTTTAGGCCAAGCCGCGCTTCGCTATGCGCGTGAGCAGCGGGGATTAAGCAATGAAACGATTCAAACCTTTCAACTGGGCTATGCCCCTGGGGGTTGGACCACGCTCCATGATGTGTTGGTGCAGGAGAAAGGCTTTACCCCTGAGTTAGTTCAGCAAGCGGGACTGATTTTGCCTCGCAAATCTGGGGATGGGTTTTATGATCGGTTTCGCGATCGCTTAATGATACCGATCCACGATGCCCAAAGCCGGGTGGTGGGATTTGGCAGTCGGACCCTGACGGGAGAGGAACCCAAATACCTCAACTCTCCCGAAACGGAACTCTTTAATAAAGGCAAACTCTTATTCGGTCTCGATAAGGCTCGTCAAACCATTGTTAAAGCTGATCGAGCCGTTGTGGTCGAGGGCTATTTCGACGTGATTGCCCTCCATGCCGTGGGCATCACCAACGCCGTTGCGTCCATGGGAACGGCCCTGAGCTTGGATCAGATGCGGCAGCTGCTGCGCTACACCGAATCCAAACAGGTCATCCTTAACTTTGATGCCGATGCCGCCGGAGGTAAAGCGGCAGAGCGAGCTATTTCCGAAGTTGAAGATCAGGCCTATCGAGGAGAAGTGCAGCTTCGGGTCTTGAATTTGCCCAATGGCAAAGATGCCGATGAATACCTGCAGGAGTATACGGCAGACGACTATCTAGATCTGTTAGACGAAGCTCCCCTGTGGCTCGACTGGCAAATTCAGCGAGCCCTCAAGGACCGCGACCTCCAACAAGCCGAGCAGTTTCAAGCCGCCACCGAAGCCATTGCCGCCATTTTGGGTAAGTTGCCCAACGCTACGCTGCGCACCCACTATACCCATCGCTGTGCGGGGATGCTGAGTCAAGGCGATTCGCGCCTGGCACTGCAGCTAGAAGAAGCACTGCGGCAACAGGTGCGAGGTCAGCGCTGGCATGGGCGATCGCAAAAATGGCAGCGACCTGCTGACTACACCCTCCGCGAAGCGGCGGAGGCCCAGATTCTCCGGATTTATCTCCATCGACCGCAATTTCGGCAAGATATTCATAACGCACTCAAACAGCGAGATATTGAGTTTAGTTTTTCCCACCATCGGTTTCTATGGCGGCAAATTTTAGCCATTGAAGAGGAACAGGCCAAGTTAGAGCCTGATCCTGAATGGGACTCTTCTGCCTTTGACCTGATTGCAACGGTACAGGATCTTTGTACCGAGTTTTCGCAGGACATTCAGCAGGTTTACCATCTAATTCAGCTCAACGAAAAAACAGAGTTAGATATCTTGCGCCCTGGCCTATCCATTCGAGCAGCAGCGGCAAGCTTGGAGCGGATTGCCTGTGAGAAGCGGTGTCGACATTTGCTACAAATGTGGGAATCGGCCATGAAATCTGCGAAGAAAGAATTGGGGCAGCGACAGATTCTCAACACCTATCTGCAACAAATGTTGATGGATGAATCGGAACAGGTCCAAAATTTGCTGGCAGAAGAATCCTACTGTCTGCAAGAGCTAGATGAAATTAAACGACTTTATTATCAAGAAAAGCGCTATTTGCAACAGTTGGATCAACAGCGATGTGTAGATGTTAGCGATCTGAGTGAGTTGATGGTCAATCCCCAACTGAACTTGAATTAACGGATTAGGCCACCTGTGCTACCGTCAGCACCTATCTGTCGCTGATTTAGCCCTTAAACCTGAAATCAATGACAGGATTGTAGCCGATTGTCTCAGTCTGCCTCTAGGATCGAGGGTGTCTCTACATCAACAGACAATATGGCGACGAAAAAGCAATTCAAAAATTTTGCCGAGCTATTAGCTGGATCAGATAAACCGTTACTGGTTGATTTCTATGCGACCTGGTGCGGACCGTGCCGCATGTTAGTCCCGATTCTCGATCAGGTGAGTTCCCTACTGAAGGATCAATTGCAAGTGGTTAAAATTGATACGGAGCGATATCCAAACCTAGCCTCAGAGTACCAAGTTCATGCGCTACCCACGCTCGTGCTGTTTAAAGCGGGTCAACCCGTTGAGCGGATTGAAGGCGTGTTACCCCCAGAAGATATCGTCAGTCGTTTAAAGCCGTTGCTGTAAAGAAAACGGCCTGCCAGCTCAATTCTTCAGATCCTTAAGCAACGAGAAAAAGTCTGTGGCAACCGTTGCTTGTTGGAGTTCCTGGCTGTCTAACAGTTTAAGGACAACGTTGACGTGAGCGACCATATCCACTACGCGAGTCAACATATTGTCTTCTCGAAAAGCTGGTAATAAATCCGTTGCCCCTTGGGCCTTTGCCCATTTGAGCTCGGAGGGCAGCACTTCCGTTCTGCCTCGACAAGTTAAAACAATCTTTAAGGAAGGATACGCCTCCTGACACCAGCGGCAGAATTCATAGGGATTAGGCTCTAAGGTTTCTGCTTCGATCAGTAAAAGGTCCGGTAGTCGACTTTCATTGAGGGCATAGCTATCCAAACAAGCGCTGAGGTCATCGCTGGAGTCTAGTTTTTCCCAGATAACGGTGATGCCCTGGTAAATCAGTAGTTCTTGCCAAAGTTTGCCTTGCGTGGCAGAAGGCTGAATCATCAGCACTATTTTCTGCGTTGTTTTAGGGCGAAAGGGTTCCAAGGCTGAGGAAAATTGAAATTCCATGGACAGTCGTCCTAATTTCAATTGATCGCCATGTTGTAAACAGGTCGGATGCAAGACTCGCTGTTCATTAATAAAAGAACCATTTAAACTGCCCAGATCGGTGAAATAGTACTCTTGCAAAGGCGTAGAAAAAATCAGCGCATGCTGACGAGATAAGGTGGCATCATCAAAGGTAATGGCACAAGATTGGTCACGTCCTAAAGACCAAAACGATTTACCCACCAAGGTTTGGTAATAGCCTTGAGGGGGATAGGGTGCAAAGCGAACCATGGAAACAGAGGGCGTCCAGAACCCCCCATCTGTCAGCTCTTGGTGAGAGAGGGGAGAATTGGCTGGGATAAAGAGTTGGGGTTTAGGAACAGAAGACACAATCGCAGGACTGATCTCACTAAAAAGCGCATAGGTTCACGACATAAGCAAGCGGTAAAAGGTGGATTGCTTTGATCATCTTAAAAAAAGACCACATTTTAAGAAAGAACCACATTTTTTTACCCCCGGAGGTTAATTATGGCATGGCAGCTGGGCGTCGGGTAGTGAACATGACGAGTTGTTAACGATCCAGCAAAAAATCACCTCCAAGCTGGAGGTGATTTAGATAAGCAATATGGGATGTTGTGTGTCTGATCGGGAGTGGTGCCCTGGTTTAGCTGAGGGCAGCGTGAGAGCGATCATAATTGACACGGAAACTTGGATGAACCTTGCCCTGAATATGATTCCAGTAATGGGCAGCATCTGTGCTTAAGCCCACTTCTGCGGCGGTCCGCCCCAATAGGGCTTGCTGGCGGTTTTTGATCCATCTGTGGTGGGATGTCATCAATGCCCGAGCCATATTTTGGACAGACAAGACTGCTGGACTGGCCACGGTTGGCGCTGGGGTATAGGTCGGCGCAGCTTCCTGCTCCTCAACACCCGTTTGATAAGCCACACCCCGATAAACCAAGTTTAGGTTGGACTGCATTACAGGTGCTTTCCGTGGGTTTCTAAATCTCCACTCTAATCCTCGGTATTGACCGACGTCTTCACTGGACGTCATGTCAACTTCAGGGGGATTGTATTCGTACTTAACGCCGCGATAGGTCAATGTCATGATTCGCCTCCGATCATAATGATGTGTGTAGATTTGAGGCGCGTTCCTTCGAGCGAAGGCTCTACTTCCGTCCCTTGACTACCAGAACAGAGTTAAAAACGAGTTAAGGGATGAACGATTTAATTTCTGTATCAAATATAACACTTTTAAAAGAGAATGGGGGCTTTTTACATAAAGAAATATTTAATTTTCTTATGAGAAATACGATATTTGGCGAATATTTTAATATTGTTCGCATCCAAGTGATAATCTAAAGAGTCGTTTGCTGCTCCTCCGATTGATGTCTTCTCCTGAACGCCCTACCATTCCGGTAGACGAAATCCAATACGATGCTCAAGGGCTAGTGCCTGCCATCATTCAAGACTATTTAGATGGCACGGTGTTGATGATGGCTTGGATGAATCGCGAGTCCTTGCAGAAAACGATGGATACCGGACGGACCTGGTTCTGGAGCCGATCGAGACAGGAATTGTGGCCCAAAGGTGAGACCTCAGGGCATGTGCAGCAGGTGCACTCACTGCGGTATGACTGCGACAGTGATGCTTTGTTGGTGGGGGTTGAGCAGATCGGCGATATTGCGTGCCATACAGGAGAGCGCAGCTGTTTCCATCAGGTGGCAGGACAGATCGTGGCCCCGCCTGCTGATACGCTGTCTCAGGTGTTTGAGGTGATTTGCGATCGCAAACAGAATCCCTCTCCAGACTCTTACACCTGCAAGTTATTGGCCGCTGGCGATAACCAAATCCTCAAAAAGATTGGCGAGGAATCGGCGGAAGTGGTGATGGCTTGTAAGGATGACAACGCTGACGAAATTGCCGGAGAAGTCGCGGATCTGATCTATCACAGCTTAGTGGCGTTGGCCCATCATGATGTCGATATCAAGGACGTCTACCGCAAGTTACAACAGCGGCGACGCTGATGAAACGCGATGTCTGGATTGTTTGTGCCATTGCCCTGGTTAACTCCCTCAGCGTTACGATTCTGATTCCCATCTTGTACCCCTATGGTAGACAGTTTGGCCTGAGCGATTTAGAAACCAGTTTCCTCTTTTCGATCTTTTCCATTGCCCAGTTCTTTGCTACCCCTGTGATTGGTCAGCTGTCCGATCGCTGGGGTCGGCGGCCCCTGTTATTGGTGAGCTTAGCCGGGACGGTCGTAGCGAATCTAATGGCGGGACTGGCCCCCACGGCGGGGTGGCTGTTCTTGGCCCGTTTCCTAGATGGAATCACTGGGGGGAATAACTCTGTGGTGCAGGCGGTGATTGCCGATGTGACGGATGCAGAGGAGCGGGCGCGCGGCTTTAGTTTATTTGGAGCGGCCTTTAGCGTCGGATTTGTCCTCGGACCCATTGTGAGCTTGGGGGCTCAGCAAATTTCCTTGGGCGCAGCTTTTCTGGTAGCGGCTGCGATCGCAAGTCTTGCCCTCGCCCTGACGATGGGTTTCTTGCCGGAGACACGCGGGCATCGTCCACCCCAGCATCGTCGCTTCGACCTAGGCTTAGGACAATTGATCACGGGTTTGACGATTCCTAAGGTCGGTATTTTGCTGTTGATTAACTTCTTGATTGGCACCACCTTTACCATGTTTACCTTTGCCTTTCAGCCCTATTTCATCAATGTGCTGCATCAAGACAGTACATCCTTGACGATCTTGTTTATTCTGTATGGGATCTTAGGGGTCCTGATGCAAACCTTCGGCCTGCCTCGCCTCACTAAGAAGCTGAATGTGCTATTGATTTTGTATCTAGCCCTGTTTGTGCGGAGTCTAGTGTTCCTGGCAATGCCTATCTGGCCGAATTTGACCTATTTTGTCTTGATTACCCTGTTCTTTTCGGTCTTTAATTCCCTGGTCCAGCCCCTGATTAATACCCTCATTTCTCTCAATGTCAATGCCCAACAGCAAGGTGTAATGATGGGGCTGAACTCCTCTTATCTCAGCATTTCCAATGGGATTGGCCCGATCATTGCCGGGGTGTTGGTTCGTCAAACCGACCCGGTGACGTATGGTTATCCCCTCTATCTGGCGGGGGGCTGTACCTTGATGGTGCTGCTGCTGGCGGTCAAAACGCGCAAAAAATATGCCCCCATTTAGGCTGGAGGCATGGCACAGTCTGCAAAGGATGACGACTAGCCGGGATGAAAAATAAAGCTGACTTTATCTTCTTTACCCAGGGCGATGCGATCGCCTGCCCGTAACCGATAGCGATCGCCTGGACGCAACGGCTGATTATTCACGTAGGTGCCATTGGCACTTCCCGTATCCTCTAAGTAAAACCCATCGGGGTCAACCCGAATATCGGCATGGACACGAGAGACCACATCGCTATCTGGAAAGCCAGATACATCTACATCTGGCGGTATCCGATCGTTGGGCTTACCAATATGAACCAGATTGAGATTCGTGGGTAAATCAATCGTAGTATTGGTGCGCTCATGCAGGAGACTGGCGACGGTCAACTGCAGCTGAGTGGCACCCACAGGGGGTGGGGTCGGTTGAGGAGGGATGGGCATTGATTGGGGTTCTGGGGTTGCCGCAGCCACGGGCTCAGGCATCGTAGGAATCGGGTCAGGCATGGCCGGAGGAGGCTCAGGAGACGACGACTCTACCGGTGGCATCGGTTTTGGCGGGGCGGGAGGCATTGCCGGAGGCTCTGGCTCAGAGGGAATTGGGGGCTCAGACATCATTGGTGGCATCTCAGGAGAGGACTCTGATATGTCTGGGATATCGGGAGGGGTAGGCAATGAAGCGTTAGGTGGAAGCATGATATTTTCAGTGGGCTGCTCACTCATTTCTACAGATAAGGAGGGGACGGAAGAACCCGGTGGTGTCACCTCGGTGGGTGCAAATCCCAAATCCATATTTGGGAATTCCGTCGTTTCAATGGGATCAGGAGGTGTCATGGCCGGTGGATCGGGCAAAGGGACAACAACATCCGTAGCCGGAATGCTAGAGGGGGTGTCAAAACTCACCACATCTGTGGCCGGGATTCCTTTACCTGCATTCACTTGTGTGGGAGCCGTTGCCATATCTACACTCGGCGATTCAGCCCCTTGTTGAAGTGAGGCTCCACATTGAGAACAAAAAACGGCGTCTTCCGGGACCTGAGCATGGCAACTGGGACAAGACGACATCTTGGGTAACTCAACATAGCAAGCTTCACAAGTAATTGCGCCTTCCGGGTTAGCGTGGCCGCAGTTGGTGCAGGTAATCATAGATCTCCAAACCTTGTCATCACTTCATCCAAGATACACTGCGCTCTAGGGTATTCATTATGTTGTAGATCACAATCGTACTAGCCTACTTTCTCTGGCTTCTTTCAGCCCAGATGCTCACCCTACGAACCCTCGGTAAAATGGTCAGCAAACGAGTTATAAATTGACTTTTTCTGCCCACAGGGATGGGGATTGGCTCAGAAATTTAGAAAAATTTAAACCCTGTTCAGAAGGGGCTTGATGACAACCATCATCACGCGTACTCTACCGCTGCAAGATCCGGTCTATTCCCTTCAGTCTGCTGCGGGCGATTTTGCTCCTCGCACCGATGATGGCGAAACCGCTAAAGCTGCCTTGGTCGTGTTGATGCTCTTAGGCTGCTGGTGCGGTATGCATGGCCTGGGCATAAATTAGCCACTGAAACAGAAGGCTAACAAGAGTTCATGCATACAATAAAGATGGACTTCTCTGGGGCTGATGAGCAATTCTATGGCTGAACCGACCCGCCAATCTTGGGATGCAGCCCGCTTTCTGCAAACCCTGTCTTACTTTGAAGAAATTCCTGTTCTCAACTGGTTTCAAAAAATGATGCCTGGCTTTACACCTCCTGCTCCACCCCCTGTTCAAGCCAACTTGATTTTTGACTTTAGCCAGGTCAATGATATTAGCCAGCTCTGGGGAGCGGTGGATGATGTAGTGATGGGAGGGGTAAGCAATAGTGGCTTGCGTCAAGAGTCAGGCGTTGCTCTATTTACGGGCAAGGTCTCGACGGCGAATTCGGGTGGGTTTGCCTCGGTACGGACGCGCAATTTTGATCCGCCCCTGAACCTATCGGCTCACCAAGGGATTGAGCTGCAGGTGAAAGGGGATGGTCAACGCTATAAGTTTTTGCTGCGTGATCAAGATCGGTGGGACAGTATTGCCTATGCCTACTCGTTTGATACGGTGGCTCAACAATGGATCACGGTTCGGATTCCCTTTAATCAGTTGACGCCCGTATTTCGAGCTAAGACGGTGAATGATGCCCCTTTGATTGGGTCGCATCAAATTCGAGCGATGCAGATGATGTTGAGTAAGTTTGAATATGATGGGGCGTTGAATCCTCGCTTTAGTCCGGGGGAGTTTCGCCTGACGATTAAAACGATTGGTGTGTATTAAGTTGGTGCGCCGATTCCCTCCGCGGCAACCGTTATGAAAACGATATTGGCGATTTCGGGGAGCTTGCGATCGCAATCTTCAAACACACGTTTAGTCCAGGCCATTGTTAGCTTAGCGCCTCCAGACATCAAGGTCGAAATCTACCAAGGTATTGCTCACCTACCGCACTTTAATCCTGAGTTGGAAGGTGATGTCGATCTGGTGGCCGTAGAGGAGTGGCGTACACAATTACAAGCTGCAGATGGCGCCCTGTTTTGCACGCCCGAATATGCCCATGGTGTGCCAGGGACCTTGAAAAATGCCCTGGATTGGATTGTGTCTTCAGGTGAGTTTATGCATAAACCTACCGCAGTGATCAGTGCTTCTTCATCACCAGATGGTGGAGAGAAAGCCAATGCATCTTTGGTGCAGACCTTACGGGTGATGATGGCGGATATCCAAGAGGAAGCAATTCTTTGTATTCCAGCAATATCGGCAAAGATAAATGCAGAGGGAGAGCTGACTGATACTCAAACAGAGATAGCCTTGCAATCAGTTCTCCAGGTTTTGACTCAGGCTATTGCTTGATAGACATCATCAATTACCTTGATAGAAGGTGCCGTTTTGTTGCTGATGAACCTCACACAAATTAATTACCTAAGATCTTACGCTAGCCTCCTTAGTGCACTAATGTCGGTGATGGTTTTCATTTTGATTATGGTTGATGGTAATCCAGTCATTGGCGTCTAATCACCGCCTTGCTCGTCGATGACCTAGTAATGATATTTCGCTTGGATAAAATCCATGCGCTCATCCCGCACCACATAGACGATCCGAACATAAGGGCATGGAAGGCCATACCCTAATCTGGTTTTTGATGTGGCAGTCTCGCGACTTCGCAATGTTCTTGCATGTCTTCCTGCGAGACTCAAATTCCCCCTCTGCTAAACAAACACTTACAAGCTATTTTGTGTTTCCACCATAGTCATTGGTTTGATCACGCCAGACCGAGTGTGGGTGATTCCCCACTTCCCCCGTTGATTTGTTGGACTGCAACGAAAATTCCAGCCAAAGCGAAGGACCATGAATGCGAACATAGTCATTTTCGGTGTTCACCTCAGTCGTCCCGGAAAACCCCAGTACCGTGTCCGGCAACTCCGCAGTATATTTCTTCATATACACCGCCGCCGCATCATCATTAATGTCGCCGACATAGTGGGCCACTGCAGCTAACAATAAGGCCTGCTGTTCATCGCTCAGTTCGGCAACGCTTAACCCCTCCTTTGTTTCAGGGATGGCGTCATCGGCCTGAGGACCGGCTAGGATATCGCGATAGGTTCCGTCCAGGCGGGCCGCCTCCTGCTGTTCTGCAGAGAGCGATCGCAACAGGGCCGCAAATGCTTCACGCTCCTGCATCAGAGGCATATTTTCCCGTCCATTCATCAGGAATCTTGGGAACGGTTCGATGCCACGAAACGACGGTGTTGCACCGACAAGAACGCCATCTTTGTAGGTATTGGTAAAGGCTAAATGGTGACCACCATAGTAAAGCTGCCAGGTTCCGGTTGCTGCGGGCGTACCCAGAAACGCGAATTTGGTGTTGTAAGACGAGTACCCCGCCTTATAGTCCGTACTAATCGTGCCGATGTAGTCGTCGGCGTTGAGCGTCTGCACCAACTCATCGTAACCATCGTTCTCCGTCAGACTGGTCGCTTCCATCATGATTGCCTTGACATATCCGCGCTGTTCAAGGTTGAGTTCGCCCAGAAATACGCCGGGTCTAGCCGGAAAGGCCCCAGCCGGTAGATTACTCCAGTTTTGACCTTGTTCGACGGAGTAGTCCAGCTGCATGTACTCCAGGATTTCCTCTGATGCGCTGGATTTCAGTAATTCGATGAGGCACAGCAGGCGTGGATATCCCGACTCAGTGCCACAGCTGCTGACCGCTTCAGGAATGGCAACTTGATCCATCAAAACACTGGTATCACCGAGGCGTTCTTGAGTCCCAGTGTTATCTTCTGGGGGTGGGCCAGGAGGTCCATTGGGAGGGCCGTTCGGGGGGCCGTCGGATTGTGCAATATGGGCGACAACCCCTGAGCTAAGGCTTAGCGCAGCAGCCATAGCAAAGCTCCCTGCCCGGAGGAAAATTCCTTGATTCCTATGCAAATGCTTTATTAGTGGAACTAAATAGAAGGTTCGTGTCATATGGTGCAACTGAGTTACAGTTAGGTTCAATATTTGATGTTTTAGCTCATTTTGAGTGCTCAATGTAAGTACTATCAATCATTACTTCACCTAGTCTGTATCCATTGGGTCTAAGACAACCGAAGATACGGTCGTCTATCGTCAAGAAGTTTGTGCTTGAATGCCATAATTTGGATCGAAAACTTGCTGTTTCTTCAATCAATGACTGAGAAATTTTGGTACACCATTTTAAATTCAATTTATAATTTTTTCTTTTATATCTGCATCCAAAATATATGCATAGCTAATGCAAGTTTCGATCGCAGATTTTTCATCATCCGTGCCAACACGGCTATCCAGATTGGATTCAACGAGGACAACAACACCGCATAACTGGATGGGCCGAATGGCCTTTGGACGCCTGGAGCGATGTGACTGAACGTCTAGAAAAGTGGGCATATTGGAACTGGATCCGCACTGGATGATCATGGCTAGTCGTTCTGTTCACTGCCATAGCGATCTATCAACCCAAGATCACTGAGTAAACAACATTGGGTTGAACGACTGACCGCGCTTCCGTCTTTAGAACCTACTCTACTGAGCTAAATCGATGCCACCTAAAATTCTTTTACAAACCACCCTGCCAGAGGAGGATGATTGGACCATCCGTCGGTTTTCACTGCTATAGAACTATCTCAGTTCTCTCAAGGATGAGGCGGGTGAGCCACTGTTTGAGGTAATGGGTCGCGATCTCACCCCCGATACAAACGGCGACGATCCAGTCCTCAGCACCCTACATACCCAAGACATCGATGAGCTGTGGCTATTTGCCTTAGATGTCGGCGGTGGACTGAGTCAAAAGGACGCTGAAGGGATTACCCGTTTTCATCGCCAAGGAGGAGGGATTTTAATCACCCGCGATCACCAAGATATGGGCATTTCTATGTGT
>NZ_JANQOY010000003.1 GCF_028285565.1 Acaryochloris sp. IP29b_bin.148 | reverse complement strand
AGTTATGCACGAGCGTAATGCTCATAACTTCCCCTTAGACTTGGCTGCTGGTGAGTCTGCTCCTGTTGCTCTTACTGCTCCTGTCATCAACGGCTAATTTGGTTAGCGTTTCTAATCATTTAAGCTAATTTGCAAGCGGTGTAACCTTCGGGTCTACGCCGCTTGTATTTGGGAATTTGCCAGATCCGGGTCAAACTGGATCGCTACTAAAAACCCCTCAGGTATAACACCTGAGGGGTTTTTAGCGGGTTGGTTGCTTTGTTGGAGTCGTTTACGGAGTTGTTTGCGTTGTTTTTTCAGTTGTCTGAGGCGGGCGGCAGAGCGTTTAGATTTATGATTGCGTTGCCGACCGCGGCGGGGAGACTCCCAAGATTTCATTCTCATGGCGGCCCATATGGATTAGAACTGTGTCCGCTATCCTAGCAAATGTTTAAAATTATTGAGAAGCATAGAAAAACGAATATGGTGATCTCGCTGGCGAATCAACCTCAAGCAGCAATCTGGAAATGGCAGGGGTTTTCAATTCAATATCAATATGCCGGGAAAACGGGTCCAGCAGTAATCCTCATTCACGGATTTGGCGCGTCTAGTGGTCATTGGCGCAAAAATATGGCTGACTTGGCTGAACACCATCGTGTCTATGCATTAGATCTGATTGGGTTTGGGCAATCATCGAAGCCCAAACCGGGGCCGTTGGTTCCTGGCCAGAGTATTACCTATGAGTTCGAAACATGGGGCCAGCAAATCGTTGATTTTTGCCAAGACGTGGTGGGCGACGCAGCGTGCCTTGTCGGCAATTCGATTGGCAGTATTGTGGCGTTGCAGGCAGCCGCATTAGCGCCTCAACTGGCAACCAGTGTGGTCATGCTGGACTGCTCGTTACGGTTGCTACACGATCGCAAACGGGCTGATTTACCCTGGTACAGAAAGTTCTCAGCGCCATTGTTCCAATCCGTGCTTTCTGTGAAGCCGATTGGTCATTTCTTTTTTCATCGGTTGGCCCGTCCACGAACGGTGCGCCAGATTTTGGAGCAAGCCTATGGCCGAACGGAAGCTGTGACTGATGAACTCGTAGATTTGTTGATTCAGCCTGCTTTAGATCCAGGGGCTGCTGATGTTTTTCTGGCCTTTATCAACTATTCTCAAGGCCCCCTGCCCGAAGATTTACTGACTGCAGTCAGTTGTCCCGTATTGTGCATTTGGGGAGCAGATGACCCTTGGGAGCCTGTAGAACTCGCTCGCGAATTTACCCAGTTCCCCATGGTTAAAGACTTTATTGTCCTAGAAGGGGTGGGTCACTGCCCTCAAGACGAAGATCCGCATCAAGTCAATCAGATCGTCAGTAACTGGATTGCAAATGGAACCCAGACCAACAGCCCTTGATAAACCGTTATCCCGCTATAGTCGCTCCCGATAGTCACTGAGTATGGGTGAGTCGGTGATGGGTGAAAGTCCCTCTAACCCCTTGACTAAAGAAATAAATGAATACTCCTCCGAACCCCAAAGCAAAGACTTTAGTAGCCCCATCATCTGGACCGAGGACAGCGCTCAAAGTACTCAAGATCCAATACGCCAGCATTAGTACTGCACAAGCTCTTATCTTTTTATAAATACCAAAAGTAAACCCCGCAATCAGTAATACAGCAATCCATAAAGAGTTACTGTCTTCTACTTCAGCGAGGGCAGCAATCAGCGTGATGATAGCGGACACAAGACCCGCAATCCAGGCCCGTTTTATCTGCTGATTAGCCTCTTCTAATGCTTTAGCTGGGGGGGATGATAAGGGCGGTTGAGAAAGAGGATCGCTATAGCTCGGAGTTTGAATATCTGTAGAGGGCAAACCCGAGGAAACTTGAGGGCTGGAGGAAGAAGTGAATTGGGGAGGTTGTGCGTAGTCAGGTGGCGGTTCAGACGGGACCTGGATATCAGTAGGAGGGACGTTGGATGACGGAAAAGGAGGAGGTTGAGGCGGTGAAACGGGTGGCGTTGATGGATAAGGCAGGGGGGATGGACTGGGAGCTTGACTCACTTCAGTTTGCTGGCGAGATTGCTCTAAGTCTTGATCAAGATCTCGTAGACGTTGCAGAATCATCTGGGTGTTGGCAGGTCGGTCTTTGGGTAACCGAGCCATTAAGTCATCGACTAAATTGGCGAAGGGCGGAGAAATATGGGTGGCTAACGCTTGCCATCGGCATTGGTCATTGTAAGGGTCATACATACTACTGTCCGTCGGCTCTTTGCCGGTGAGTAGATAGACAAACGTACGCCCTAAGGCAAAGAAATCTGACTGCATGACGGCTTGTCCATTCATTTGCTCAGAGGGGGTAAATCCCATGGAATGGATGCCTGTGACCCTTTGCGCTCCTTGCTTTTCCATATAAGTTTGGGTGACGGCTCTGACTGCGCCAAAGTCGATCAACACAAGCTGCCCATCCGGGCGCAGCATAATGTTGGATGGTTTGATATCCCGATGGAAAAATTGCTGGGCATGCACCTCGTTCAGAATGATCATAATTTGTGTCAACCATTCCAAGGCCAGCTGTTCACTAATGGGTCGAAATTGGCGCTGTTGCATATAGCCGCATAGATCAAGCCCCTCTACTTTTTCCATGATCAAGCAGTGTAGGGCAGTTTGGCTGTCCCGTGGCCAGAAGATAAAGTGACCATCGGTGTCGACATGGGGAATGCCTGGGTGATGCAGCTGGCTCAGAACCTGTGCTTCTCGAGTAAATAATTCAACGGCTTTGGGTTGTTGATCGGTCAAGACCTTAAGCACTTTAGGAATTCCACTGTTGCTGGTGCCTGTGGTTCTGGCAACTTCTCGTACTTCATAGGTTTTACCAAACCCACCTTGACCAATCAATTTAGTCACACGATATCGGCCTTCCAGGAGGAGTTCTGATCCACAGGTTTGGCAAAAAACACTGTCATCAGAATTGTCTGGCTTGGAACATTGAGGTGCAATACAGAGGGTCATATTTACACGTCGATCTCAGTGATTGAGAGCATATTACTCTTCCTTTAAGTCTGGCAAAAAAGCTCGGTGAGGCACGGGCATGTCATACATATTGAAGATCTACATGAGGATGACCGGAGTCAATAAGTTTATCAAAAATAGGCTAAAATTGCGTTTGAGTTAACATCAATATCTCAAAAGATCATGCATGCAAACGCAACTTTTGCGGTGAACAATCGAACTATGGAGTAGCAGTTGGTGAAGGGCCAATCAAATGATCCAGATGTTTTAAAGCTACTAAAGCTAAACCAATACTGAGGGCAAGTCCTCCCCAATAAATATCAATCAAGGGCTGCTGTTGATCGAGGGCTAAGCCCCCAAGCGCTGGCCCCAGAAAATAGCCGACGGCCCAACACAAAGAGTTGATCGAGAGATAAACCCCTCGAATCTCGATAGGTGCTAAATCAGCGACGAGGGATGAGGCAATGGGCATATAGGCGACGGTTGCGATCGCAAGTACACCTAAACCCGCAATGGCCCATAGCAAAGCCTTTTGGCGAGCCAGACCTGTCATCCCGATCAACAAGAAACCGATCCCCCATAGTCCCACAGAAATCATTAGCCCCTGGGGATAGCGCCATCGCCGTAGATACCGGGCCACAGGCAGTTGACTCACTACGCTCACGCCCAAATGCCATGAGAATAACCCCGTAATCACAGCTTCTGAAAGCCCAATCCCTTGCTGAGCAAAATTTTTGAAATAGAGGGGCAGCGTGCTATGAATTTGGGCTAAATAAGTCGTAATCAAAATATTGGCAACAATATAAATGCGTAATCGTCGATCCTGGCTAGCGATGATCCAACCTTGCCAACCCTGACGACCCCGCGTATGGGGATGGGCGGTTTCGGCAATTGTAAAATAGGCTACCCCCCAAAAAATCACAAAGGAGACAGCATCAATCATAAATAGGGCACGATAGGCATGGGTGAGGGTAATCCAAGCTCCGCCTAAAATCACCCCCAACCCCAATCCGGCACTATCGGCAAATCGGGTAATGGTAAATGCTTCCTGGCGCTCTCTTCCTTCGCTTAAGTCGGCGATAATAGTTTCTGTCGAGGGCCAATATAAGCCAACCCCCAAGCCCATAACGATATTGCCTACGACCAGCATCCAAAACGATTGTGCGATCGCAATAATACCGGCTGCGATCGCCGAAATCGATAACGACAATAGCAGCGTTCGCCGCCGCCCCCATTGGCGAGAATCCGTCATTGATCCGCCTAAAATCCGTCCAACGATGCCAGATACCGAAGCACTACTGATCGCAACCCCAACTGAGGTTGCCGTTAACCCCACTTGATTAACAAAGAAAATTTGCAAAAAATAAAGCGTAAATCCGGTCCCCATCTGCGACAGCAACCGACCCACCGCCAAAATCCAAACCTGAGGATTCAAGTGGGGAATCCAGCGCGTCCACTGCTGGGAGAAGAAAAATTTCATTATGTTAGGCTTCCTCAGAATAATAGACTGAAGTAAGGGTGAATAGTGAGGTTTATGGTGGCGAAATTTCTCTTGATAACCGATTTGGATAATACGCTAGTCGGTGATCGACATGCACTGGAACAGTTGAACCAAGCGCTAATGAAAGCGCGGCAATCTCAAGCTCTCTTGCTCGTCTATTCCACTGGACGGTCCTTAGCGTCTTATAAGCGGTTGCGCGCCAAAGAGCCTCTATTGGTTCCCGATGCGCTCGTCACTTCTGTGGGCACCGAAATCTATTATGGCGGTAGTACGACGCCGGATCCCGATTGGTCCGCCAAATTAGATCAAGGTTGGCAGCGAGACGATGTGCTGTCCATTACGGCCCACTTTAATGATTTAGTCCTACAGCCTGAGGCGGATCAAGGTCCCTACAAGGTCAGCTTTTACCTATCTTCCACCCTGGCGACCGATCTGCTGCCACGATTAGAAGTGGCCCTTCATATTCGGGGATTAGACGTCCAAGTGGTGTATAGCGGTGGTAAGGACTTAGATATTCTGCCACTGCAAGGGAATAAGGGACATGCCATGCAATTTTTGGGTCACCAATTTCAGGTCTCCCCTGAGCAAACGGTTGCCTGCGGTGATTCTGGCAATGATCAATCATTCTTTCGTGCGGGTCAGGAACGGGGCATCATTGTGGGGAATGCCCGTCCAGAATTGTTGACTTGGTATCAAGAGAGTGCAGCCGATCACCATTACCTGGCCAAGGCAAATTGTGCAGGCGGTATTTTAGAAGGGCTTCGTCATTTCGGCTTCTTAGCATGATTGGTTTTCTACACGGAACGGTGGTCAGTCTCCAGCAAACCAGCACTCACCGAACCGTATTAACCCTAGACGTGAACCATGTGGGGTATGACCTCTACGTTCCGGGTCGCATTCGTCAGCATCTGCCCACGGATGATGCTGTAATGCAAGTGTTTACGCACTTGCAGGTTCGAGAAGATCAAATGGTGTTGTTCGGATTTGCCTCGATGGCGGAGCGCGATCTGTTTCGTCAGCTAATCGCCGTTAGTGGGATTGGGCCTCAGTTAGCGCTAGCGCTGATTGACACCCTAGGGTTACAAGACTTGGTACAAGCGATTGTCAATAGTAATACTAAGTTGCTAGCAAAAACACCAGGCGTAGGAGCCAAAACTGCCGAGCGGATTGCCTTAGAGCTACGGTCAAAATTAGCAGAATGGCGCGATCAAGCAGGACTCAAAACATTACCCAGTGCAGGGCCAATTGACAGTGTGCAAGAAGATGTGGAAATGACCCTGTTGGCACTCGGATATACCAGTCAGGAAGTGATGCGGGCCTTGCAGGTCGTGGGCCAAAATACGGCTTTAGCTAAAAATGCAGACACAGAAGCCTGGATTCGAGAAGCCATCGCCTGGCTGAGTCAGCCGCTGGCGTAACTATCTATGTTTTCTTGAAGGATTCAGAACTCGATTGAATTCGGTGAATGTTTTGAGGTATATCAGCAGTTGATTGATCTAGTAAAACCACCATGAACGGGTTACCCGATTCAGATTTCTTTGGTGAAATTGAGCAGGTACAAGCTCCTTGGGCAGGCGGCACGATTCACTTACCGGTCTTCTACTATGATGTTGCCACGCTGACTGTGCAATTTTTGGCATCCATTGACCGCATTCGTCCGTTGTTACCTTCGCCCAGAATGCAACCGTTTCGAATTACGCCCTGGCACTGTGTTCTAGCGATTTCTGCTCTAGCCTATCGAGACTGTGATATTGGTCCTTACAATGAGGTCTCAATTGGTATACCGATGACGCTGGACGAACCGTCTCCTGTCTTGACAGGCATCCTCCACCCAGTCCCCACCGTTCCCAAGGTTTACATTCGTCATTTACCGGTATCTACAGAAATAGCCCGTCGGGCAGGGGTTGAATTTGCTGGCTATCCCAAGTTTGTAGCAAAGATCGTCTTTGAGCAGGACGGGAACTGGATTCGATGCCAGCTCCACCAGGATGATCAGCATATTCTCACGCTATCGGGTCGAGAGGGAAAGCTCACTCGTGCTTGCCGCTCACGCACTCAACCCGTTTCGGTTCGGCGTGGATATATGCTGTCAAGCGAATGGATCGTCAGCGAACGACTTCAGTTTCAAAGTAGAGGGTCAAAGGATGCCCAGCTTGAACTGGGCGATCACCCTATTGCTCAAGAGTTGCAGGCACTAAAGTTGGACAGGATGATCGGCTATCAATATGCCCCCCAATCCCAAGGCATTCTGACGCCTGCTAACGAGAGTTTTAAAGTCTAAGTGAGGGATAGGCTAGGAAATATTCTTAACGTTAGTCAAAAAAAATTAGAGAAAATTTTCCAACACGATAACACTTGCCAATCTGGAAATTGAATTTAGGGTTTTCGTTTCTTTAAAGACTATATTCACAATCATTCTAAGTTTTTCTTAAGAATGCAGCGCTATACGGAAGCTCAAGTTCTCTAACTTGACATTACAGTTGTACCCTTCTCGAGATGCCGATCTACATAAAGAGGGATAGCACTCCCATGCCCCCCCACGAAGTACATTTTTTTTGAATGCCTCTTCATCATTAGGCCAAGCCTCTGCGGTATTGGGTGCTCCTACATAATTGTTATGCCATCGATCTAAACACCATTCCCAAACATTGCCATGCATATCATATAAACCAAAGGCGTTTCCAATTTGAAAGTGATCGATGGGGGTTGTCTTCTGCCTGTATTCTCCAATCTCTCCAGGGCCATATGTTTCCCTGGCATCGTAGTTAGAGTACTGAGCAGAAAGGGTGGCACCAAAGTGAAAGGGGGTTGTTGTGCCTGCTCGGCAGGCATATTCCCATTCTGCTTCTGTAGGTAAACGATAGCTACGTCCTGTTCGCAAGCTAAGACGTTCACAAAATTCCACAGCATCATTCCAAGAAATTTGTTCAACGGGATTATGATCGCCTTTGAATTTTGATGGGTCTGGGTCCAGATCTTGATTCACTCGCTCATATTGAGCCACAACCCACCATTGTGCTTGAGTGATGGGATATTGCCCCATCCAAAAGTTAGGGACGCTAACGTGATGCTGTGGCCCTTCAGAGTCTTCTCTTTCTTCTTCGTCATCAGGAGAACCCATCATAAATTCTCCTCCTGGAATTTGAATCAATAGGAGGTCTACTGTCTCATCAAGGGTTTCTTGTATAGCCTGCACTTGAATTTTGGATCGTTCGATTTTGAGTTCGGGTGGGTGGGTGCTAGCCAGTTCAGGATACATAGGGCATCAAGGAATGCGGATGGGGCAAAAAGCGAAAGGCACGAGCGCAATAAGGGCGAAAGGCACGGGAGTCATCGGGGCGCGAGCACGATACGAAAACCGACGAGGCTGAATGTGACGACGGGATAATCGTGGTCACGCGTGGCAGACCGACAGTACCCCGGATTGTAGCTCCAAGACCCGCCGCGTAGGACACGCTTTGGATGCTCGTCTTTAGTTAACCAAGCACTACCATCCGTCGGGGCATTCTCATAGCTCTTATGACTATGGTCCAGACACCATTCCCAAACATTGCCATGCATATCTGAAAGGCCGAAGGGGTTGGTCATCTCAAAATAGTTAACAGGGGTTGTTTCTCTTCGATTTTTTCCTTTAGTGCCGTCACCATAGGTATAGGAACCGTCATAGTTAGCAATATAGGTTGAAAGGGTTGAACCACAATAAAAGGGCGATTGAGTACCCCCTCGACAAGCATATTCCCATTCTGCTTCTGTGGGGAGACGATAGGTATATTTAGAGTAGGCAGTGAGACGATCGCAAAATTCTACGGCGTCATACCAAGACACCTGCTCTACGGGGTTTTGATCACCCTTGAAGTAGGATGGTTCTGGCTCTAAATCTCTATTCACTCGATCAAACTGTGACACTGCTCGCCATTGTTCTTGAGTGACTGGGAAACGCCCCATATAAAATTTTGAGATTTCAACTGGGTGTTGAGGACCTTCTGACTCTTTTCGTTGCAGTTCAGAGGCCGGAGAACCCATGATAAAGGTTCCTGCGGGGATAAGGACCAGCTCTACTTCAATCCCATCACTAAGCGATTCGGTATACAGCTTGGTTGTGGCTTTTTGGCGATAGAGGTAGGAGGTGGCCATCTGTCAATTCCTTAGCATTGGACAATAAGGCGGGGGATACAAACTTTTCGGCACCTGGCTTACTAAGCTCATACCCCTCAGGGTATTTTTGGATGCTGTTGCATCGGTGGAACAGATCTTGACTCCTCAAGGCTCTCCCAATGGATTCCCATCCACTGGCCCTGGCACGGAAGAGTCATCGGGACGCGAGAACAATACGAAAACCAAGATCATAGAGCGTGTAGTCGGGATCGTAGCGGCTGCGCGTGGCAGACCGACAGATCCTCGGAAGGTAGTTTCAAGACCCGCTGCGAAGGATACGATCTACTTTCTCGTCATTGGTTAACCAAGCGCTGCCATCTGTAGGAGCATTGTCGTAGTTCTCATGCCAATGGTCCAAACACCATTCCAAAACATTGCCATGCATATCGCATAGACCAAAGGCGTTACCAGTCTGAAAGTGATCAACAGGGGTTGTCTTCTGCCGGTATTCTCCAACTTCTCCAGGGCCATAAGTTGCTTCGGCGCGGTAGTTAGAGTACTGAGCAGAAAGGGTGGCACCAAAGTGGAAAGGGGTTGTGGTGCTTGCTCGGCAGGCATATTCCCATTCTGCTTCTGTGGGTAAGCGATAGTTACGTCCTGTTCGTTGGCCCAAGCGATCGCAAAATTCGACAGCATCATACCAAGAGACTCGCTCAACGGGATTCCGATCACCTTTGAACGTTGAAGGGTCCGGGTCCAGATCTCGATTCACCCGCTCATATTGAGCCACGATTCGCCATTGCGCCTGAGTGATGGGATATTGCCCCATCCAAAATCGAGGAACCTTTACAGAGTGTTGTGGCCCTTCTCTAGCTTGTCGCTCTTCCTCATCATCAGGAGAACCCATCACAAACGCTCCCTCTGGCACCAGTACCAACTCAAGCGCCACCCCATCAGACAATACTTCCTTGACATACGTGATGTCGTGAGTCTGGCGTTTAAGACGAATATTTGGATTCCCAGAACTAGAAGCAGTTACCATCTCAATTCACACAATGTATCTAAAACAAATGTCTCAAAAGGCAAAAGCGCAAGAAGGGCAAAAGGCACAGGAGTCATCGGGACGCGAGCACAATACGAAAACCGATGTCGCTGCTCGTGACATCGGGAGAGTAGTGGAGACGCGTGGCAGACCGACAGAGCCACGGATCGTAGTCCCAAGACCCGCCGCGAAGAATACGATCTGTATTCTCATCATTAGTTAACCAAGCACTACCATCCATCGGGGCCTTATCGTAGTTCTTATGCCAATGGTCCAAACACCATTCCCAAACATTGCCATGCATATCCGAGAGACCAAAGGCATTAGCAAGATTCAACTCTGTTACAGGAATTGTTTTGTCTCTAGACCTCCCTCTTGGGCCTTCCCGATAGGCTGAACCACTGTAGTTAGCAAGTTCTGTCGTGATCATTTCCCCAAGATGAAAAGGGGTTGTGGTGCCTGCTCGGCAGGCATACTCCCACTCTACTTCCGTGGGGAGACGATAGTTGCGTCCCGTTCGCTGACTCAGGCGATCGCAAAATTCTACGGCATCATACCAAGACACTCGCTCAACAGGATTGAGATCGCCCTTAAAGCTAGACGGATTGGGTTTCAGCATTTGTTCAACTGGTTTCATGGTAGCTACCTGCCGCCATTGAGCTTGAGTCACAGGATAACGACTCATGTAGAACGCAGACACATTCACTGGGTGCTGAGGTTTTTCAGATGAATAACCATCCTCATCCTTGGAAGCGCCCATCATAAACGTCCCCGCAGGAGTTGACACCATCTCAAGAGTAATATCCCCTCTTACCAACTCTTGAAAGCATTGAGCTTTAGACTCCTCATAGGTGATAAGCCAATCAGATTTACCTCGCTGAATATGAGCAATGCGGATGAGGAACGTTTCTAGCTTGAGAGTGGGGTGTTCGGTATCAACCTCAAAGGTAATTCCCTCCACAGTCTTTTGCTTGGGTATAAGTTCTCCTCCTACTAATTTGAATGAGCCCACCTCAGCCTCAATTAGGGTGGGCTCACTGGGCAAGGAAAGAGGATAGACGTATTCAAAATCTGAGACTTCAACACCACTGGGGAAGTTTTGCTCTTCAGTTTCATCCGAAGAATCTTTATTTGCAAGATCCTGACCCTGTTTCCGATACCGATAAGCTACGGCTGAATTCAGAATCTCCTCACCCTTACGAGCAAATTCTCCCCCCCAAGTTTTTAGAATGGCTCCTCTAACTTCGGCAAAATAATGGTGCCGATCCATTTCCACAGTCTGTTCAGATCCTGCTTCATTAGGAACGAGGGCAGGAAAATCACGGGGACTACCATATTTTTCCTCTACAAAGGTACTAATTTCTCGGTGGACCTGGGCAGCTTGTTGGACGGAACTGGTGTTTAACAACAGCTCTCGAACACCAGGGATAAACTCATACCACCGATCCGTAACGGCGGCTTGTGGGTCTCCCAAGGCAGACCGTCGAATAAGACCACTAAAAAATACTTCTGCAAGATGCCAATGCTCACTCCCATATAAGAATTGCTGCTGAGCAAGACGCATCACCGGAGGGATAAGGGGAACTGCAGCTAAAACAGTTGCTAACTCCCTTGCTTCGGGGCTAGCATCCCGATTAAAGGCCCTTAGCCGTTCTTCAGGGGTTTCATTCTCCATCACACCAGCAGACGGCTCCACCTGTTTCTGACCATCAGAAGTTGGAGGCTGCTGCTTAATCAGTACACCTTGCATAGATCCGCCACCCCCCGTAACAAACTTGGCCCAGGTATTAAGGTGGAGTGCGGACAAATTCAGAATGGGAAAACGATATAAACTTTGTCTCGTTCTGACACGCACGGTTTCTCTTAATTTAGCATTCGCACACCCTGGATGACTGGCAACTAAGGGGCGCAAAATGGCATCCTGCATTGCCGTCCGATGCCACAGATCCTTATGGAAAACATGAGCTAGAGCAACATGGTGTTTTTCACCCAAGAAAGCCAGGTATTTAAATGCTGCGCCGGAACGCCATGCCTTCCCTAAGGTATCAGTCACCACAAGGAATAACTGATCGCGTCCTGGTGCTAGCAAGCTCCGAATATCCGTTTCGTCCGGATCTCCTCCCGCATATAGCTGAGGTCCCTCATGACGATCTGTCTTTAGCTGCCAGACTCGGACATCTCGAAAGATACCTTGCCACTGGAAAAGCATCGCTACAGCCTCGGCCAGATCGCCCCAAAAATCCATTGGGGGTGAGCGATCAACCAGAATATGCAAATCAAACCAACGCTTCAAAGGCGGGCAATAAGCGGGCAGCGGTAGACCATCCGCTTCGGCTGTTTGCTCGACGGTCTTGTCAATATCTAATTCGCTAGCGACAGAGGCTGGAACCCGTTTAGCTAGCGGCAGCAATGCCTTACCCAAAACAAACGGCTGTGGCAAGGGGAAAGGATCTGGAGCCCTTACAGGAGAAGCCCTTTCAGTGGTCGGTTTTGCAGTTCGCTCCTGAGCTTGCGAGTCAGGTTTAGGCGGATCAACCATGACCGGAACCCGTTGTTCTGATTCATCTGGTGGTCGGACGGGTAAAGTTTCTGAAGGGTCTTGGCGGACATCCTCAGACCCCTGCTGAAGTGCTGAGGGGAAAGAATCTCGCGCTGATTCCTGTGCATTAGGGACGGGGGGGGCAAGGATATGGCGCATATTGGCATAGCACCATAGCAGTTCAACCACTTCTTGTTCATTAGCTTGCCAAGGGGAATGATCTCCTGCCATAAATCCGCCCTCCGTTAGAGAGGTTTGAAGATGGAATCTAATAATTCTGTTCGGTCAGTTGAGTTGACATCCTTCCCTTGCAGAAGAAGATACACCGCATTGAGTAGTTGATCCGTTGCCAAGTTAGCGTTTTTATTTTTAATCCGTCCCAAAAAAGATTGAATGAGTTCTCGGGCAGGTTCATCCAGTTTGTTCAGAGTATCAGCATCAAAACGATTTTTCAGGATCTCATACAATCCATCCTCTGTACTCGGCTGTTGAAGAGGTAATCGTAAACACCGTCGCAGGAAAGCAGGCGGAAATTCCCTAGCCTCGTTACTCGTCATAAATACGAGGGGGAATTCAGTACATTGCACAAATCCTTGCGGAATCGCGACTCTATCACCAGGTTTAGTATTTTGAGTCCGATAGGGAAGGACCTCTTCTGTCTCACTTTGCAACCGAGCTAATTCTGGAATTTCAAAAAAGCCTTCTTCAAAAATATGAAGTAGATCGTTGGGCATGTCGATATCACTCTTGTCTATCTCGTCAATCAACAGCACCGCTGGCCTCCTTGGCTTTGAGGCATAAAAGGCCATCCCCATTGGCCCCAACCTCAAATAATTGCCAACATCAGGCGGCATAATTTCGCCTTGTTCACCC
>NZ_JANQOY010000251.1 GCF_028285565.1 Acaryochloris sp. IP29b_bin.148 | reverse complement strand
CAACCACCTCAATGATCTCTAGGCCGATAACGTTATCCACGCAAAGATTCCTCCTAAATGCCTGACTGTGTCTTGCGTCTGTGTCTTAAAGTAACTGCTCTATATTTGTTTTTGTATCTTTAAGTACCAGTTTACAAGTCTATCAGACCGCTGCTACACGCTTATAGGGGATTTTTCGAGGAGTTGATATTCCAGTGGCGTTTATGGCGCTATCCGCCCTTGGATCGAGGCTGAACCCAGCCCTGGCAAAGCCGGAATAGGCGGTCGGTTGCTCCATCCTCAACTGACCCCAACGCGAGTTCTCGGACTGGCGAGCATGTTAGGACAACATCACACGGCCTCCCCTTCACCCAGGCAACGTTGTGATAAAGGTCTGGATTAACGCCAGGACGGCAGGACTAATTTCATGGGCTATGGGCATTTCATGGTACTGAACCGCTACACCTGCAGTCCGTAAAGCTTGCTCTGCACTTTGCGCTGCACTCAAGGGCACCACCGGATCCTGTTGGCCATGAACCATCAGGATAGGGGGTGAGGCGTTCCCAAATAATGGCGTTACTGATGAATGTAAATAACCACTCAAGCAGATTAATCCGGCTAGGGGGAGGCGAGCCCCCAGGTCTAAGGTCATCGCGCCGCCTTGGGAGAAGCCCACCAGGACGATCCGCTCTAGGGGAACCCCGGTTTCGGTGGCCAGGGATGGCAACCACTCCAACAGTAGTTGTCGGCTTTCCGGCAGGCCAGCTTGGGTATTTAAGTCGTACCACATATACCCCTCAGGCACCTGAGGATGCGGCAAGGGCGCGTTAGGAAAACAAAATTGATAGGTGGGCAAGCTCAGATAGGGGGCCAGCGAAGCGAGGTCTTGGGCATTGGATCCCCAGCCGTGCAGAGCCACCAATAGACCCACGGGCGGTTGGCCTGTGGTTGGTGCTAGAGTGATTACCGAGAGTGACACAGCTTATGCTTTTCCAAAGAAACCCCCTTCATTGTTTCACACCCTTCGTTAACCGCTGAGATCCATCCCATGTTAGGACGCAAACTGGCCGGACGCTACTCCGTTGTCAAACCTTTAGCTGAAGGAGGATTTGGCGAAACCTTTTTGGCTGAAGACACCCATTTGCCAGATTCCCCCCAATGTGTGGTTAAGAAGTTGAAAACGGGCTCTCATGAACCCGCTTTACTCCAAACAGTGCGCCGGTTATTTGATTCGGAGGCAAAGGTCCTCCATCAACTGGGTGATCATCCACAAATCCCTCGTCTCCTCGCTCACTTTGAAGATGGTGAAGAATTTTACCTAGCGGAAGAATACATTGAAGGGGAAAGCCTAGCCGATAAGTTAAAACCCGGTGAGCAGCTGGATGAAGAAACGGTGATTCAGCTACTCCACGACATTCTGGAAGTGTTGTCTTTTGTCCATGATCAACAGGTGATTCATCGGGATATTAAGCCCTCCAATTTGATTCGTCGACAGAGTGATGGCAAGCTGGTTCTGATCGATTTCGGTGCAGTGAAGCAGGTCACCACCCAGCTAGCAGAGTCCGCCACTCAAATGCCACGGACAGTCCTGATTGGCACCTCTGGATATATGCCGAGCGAACAATTCCGAGGACAGCCTCGCCTCTGTAGTGATGTCTATGCCGTCGGAGTCATCGCTATTCAAGCTTTAACGGGATTGCGGCCCTCCTTCGGCGAAATACCAGAGGATGATAGTACCGGTGAGCTGGCTTGGCGCGATCGCGTATCCGTATCCCCGGCCTTTGCCACATTGCTGGAGAAACTGGTGCTTTACGACTATCGTCAGCGATATCGTTCAGCCACCGATGCTTTATTAGCAGTTCAGACCCTGGTGACCGCCAGGCAGGCTGAGACGTCGCCCGCGGTCAATCCGATTGAATCTCTTCCTGAGACCGTGGTTAATCTTCGTCATGGCAATCCAGCACCATCCCCCGCCGCGATCCCAGCCAACACCGTTCAGCAAGTCAACACCGCTCAGCAGCTAGCAACCACGGCTCAACAAACCCTAGGCAATCCTGCGACCACCCCCACCACACCTCAGGGGGCTCATACGCATTCCCAGCTTGCAGGAACGGCTGCGCAACCGAATGGCTCTTCCCCGACGACCCCGCAAGGAGACCGTCCCAGCCCGGCTACTGGGGACACACCGTCCCACACGGTCGTGGCCTCTCCCCAAGCTTCGGCTCATAAAATGGTGCGGTTTAGTCGGACCAACGCCTTAACAGCAGGGGTGATCGCTTTACTGATGGGCGGTACTGCTTTAGCCTTCACCTCTCCCCATCTGCAATCCGTTTGTACCGTTTTAAATAACTGCTCGCAGGATCTCCAGTTTCAAGCCACCTTTGAGCAGGCGATGGAGGAGGCGAAGTCGGCTCAAAGCCGCTATCAAGATGCCAAAACCATTGCAGATATCCAGGCAGCTCAAAAGCAGATGGATGAAGCCATTGCTGAGATGAATAAGATTCCCAAAAACGTCAAAATTTACCCCAAAGCCAAACAGGCAATCAGCACCTACCAAGCCGAACATAAAGCCATGTCGACCCGCATCGAAAAAGAGACGAAAGCGGGCGAAACCTTTAAAAAAGCCAATACCATTGCCCAAGCGGTGCAAAAGAAGACCAAAGACGACGATTCCATATCAACCCTGGATCAACACAAGGCAGAATGGCAAAAAGCACTCAAGCTGATCCAAGAGGTGCCCAAGGATACCTTTATTGCTCCTCAAGCTGAGGCCAAACGGCAAGACTTTGATAAGCAACTGAAAGCGTTGAATGAACAACGCCAACAGAAGGTTGCGGCGGCAGCCGCCGCCCAACGTAAATTGGAGGCTGCTCGATCCGTCCCAGCGGCCTCGACGCCAGCGCGATCAAGCCCAACCTACGTGCCCCCTCAGCAATCCACCTCTGTTGCCCCCCGACCGGCTCCGGCTCCAGCTCCCGTTAGAAGTGCCCCAGCCCCGGCTCCGGCCCCAGCACCCGCCCCGGCTCCCGCACCTCAAAGACAAGAACCCTTATGGGGGGCAGGATCCTCAGATCAACCCGCAGGTGGAGAGCCCTTATGGTAATTCTGAGTGCGCTGCATATGCGGTGCGAGAGGGGCTACGGTTCCACTCGTACTGCGCAGAGACTACAGACAGACCATCGTTGAAGCTCAGCTGAGGGAGTTGGGCACTGACAAAGGGGACAAGCTGGATATCCCTGAGATCGCTGGTGAAGTGCCTTCATCCATCGCTCATAAGCGATGTTGGGATCAGAGCTGATCTCACCAGAAGACATGGACAAGGTGGGCAGTAAACTGGCCGGTGTGATCGAGGGTGGCACAGCGGGCCGACGGGCTGTGTTGGACCGCCTAGGCCAGCGGCTGTTGGAAAACCGGATATCGGTCAAGGCGTGCTCTGTGCGATCATTAAGCTTACTGAGGATACGGGTCCGCTCAAAGGCTAAGTTTTGAGTCCAAGCCGCACTAGAGGTGGCCACTAGTAGCACGTTCTGAGCAGTAATTTGAATCGGTTGGGCTTGGGCCGCAACGGCTGGCCCGACCACCTGAGACCAGGCATCTAATAAACGCATAAATGCTTGTTCATGCTGCCAGTGGGTCTGCTTTAAGGTGGATAACACCTGCTGAACGGGTTCTAGGGACATAGCCAACGCCAGAGAATAAAGAGGAGTTTGAGAGCAGAAGGGTTGCAGGTGGCACGGATTATGACTCAGATCTTTTCTGACCCGCTAGACTGAGAAAGTTTTCTAGATCAGCAATCAAAGTCGGAGGCCACCGCCGAATATCGACTAACCAGGTTGTATCTTTATAGCGCGAATCTAAACCAATCGCAGCAACCCAGTTACTCTCGGCTTCGCCGATCTGTCCCTGCTTCCACAATGCTGCGGTCAATGCAGCCCGCATATCGGCAAATTGAGGATATTTACGAATTAGATTGCGCATGGAGCGAATGGCTTCATCCTGCTCACCGGTTTGGTAGAGCGCTAAGGCGTAGTTGCCTTGGGCAAAGGCAAACTGGGGAAGTAAGGTGATGGCCTTCTGATAATCGGGGATGGCAGCCTCCCAATTGCCTTGGCCTGCTTTGGCGTTGCCACGGTTGTTGTAGGCGGCTGCATCTTTGGGATTCAGCTCTAAGACTTTGTTGTAATCTGCGATCGCAGCCTCCCAATTCATCAGGCCTTCTTGAACAGTCCCTCGGTTAAGATAGGCATCGGGCTGATCAGGCGCCAATTCGACCGAGCGGTCATAATCTGCTAAGGCCGCTGCAAAATGTCCTTGACTCACCTTGGCATTGCCCCGGTTACTCCAAATCGCTGGATTTTGGGGCAACAATTCAAGGGCATCGGTCCAATATTGTTCTGCGGCTGCAAAATCACCCGTATTGGTCGCCTCCATAGCGTTGTTGAACAACTCTTCCACCTGGGTTTCGATCTCAGCGGTATAGGGAGGAGGCGATGCGGGATCGGTCGCAGCGAAAGCCGGAAGGGTGGCATAGGAGAACGCAATACCGAGCAGCAAGAGTAGCACACCCAACCGTCTCAATATCCAGGGAAAAAGGGACCTTATTCTTAACACACTTATCCTCAAAACTAGGCAGCTGTTTTAACCGTAGCTTCTTTACTCAATCATGGGGTTGGATGACGTTGCTGACCAAAATTAGGAATGGCAGCTAGTACCCTTGGCATCATCGTTCAGGCTATTTCGGGAAATTTGAATAAAATCAGTTTAGCCAACCGCCTGAGCCCTAATCCTGCTATCTTAATTGGGGAGCAATTTGCGTTATTACAGTCATCATTGCATGGGGAATACCTATCAGCGGGTCCTACTAAAGCTAAGCGGTGAAGCCCTGATGGGGAGTTTACCCTACGGTATTGATCCTACTATTGTTCAAGGCATTGCTGAAGAAATTGCCGATGTCACCCGCCAAGGCATCCAAATGGCCATTGTGGTGGGCGGCGGTAATATTTTTCGTGGGGTGAAAGGGGCTGCAGCGGGCATGGACCGGGCGACCGCCGACTACATTGGCATGATCGCAACGGTGATGAATGCCATGACCTTGCAAGATGCCCTTGAGCAAATGGATATACCGACCCGTGTGCAAACCGCGATTTCGATGCAAGAATTGGCAGAACCCTATATTCGTCGTCGGGCCATGCGCCATTTAGAAAAAGGGCGGGTGGTTGTTTTTGGCGCTGGGTCTGGCAATCCCTTCTTCACGACCGATACCACCGCTGCGTTGCGGGCGGCTGAAATCGATGCCGACATCATCATGAAGGCCACTAAGGTCGATGGGGTATACGATGCAGATCCCAAAATTAATCCCGATGCCCGACGCTATCAAAGCTTGACCTACGGACATGTTCTTACCCATGACTTAAAGGTAATGGACAGCACTGCGATCGCACTCTGCAAAGACAACGACATTCCGATTTTGGTCTTCGATCTATCCGTTTCTGGAAATATTCGACGGGCCCTATTGGGCGAGTCTATTGGCACTATCGTGGGAGGTTCTTGTGAAGTTAGCTGAGGCCGAAACTTTAATGCAAAAGTCTGTTGAGGCCATGAATCGGTCCCTCAACACAATTCGAACGGGGCGGGCCAATGCCGCTTTACTGGATCGAATTACCGTGGAGTATTACGGCACTGAGACCCCGTTACGGTCTTTAGCGACCATTAGCACCCCAGACGCCAGTACGATCACTATTCAACCCTTTGACCCGAGTAGCTTGACGGATATCGAAAAATCCATTTCCCTCTCCGATGTGGGGTTAGTTCCCAATAATGACGGATCGGCGATTCGCCTCAATATTCCGCCTTTAACCGAAGAACGCCGCAAGGACTTTGTGAAAATGGCGGGCAAAATTGCTGAAGAAGGAAAGGTCGCCGTCCGTAATATTCGCCGAGATGCCATTGATACGGCCCGCAAGCAAGGCAAAAGTGGTGATATCTCCGAAGATGAATCGAAGGATCTACAAGATAAGATTCAAGGGTTGACCGATAAATTTACCAGCCAAATTGATAAGATTTTGGCTGAGAAGGAAAAAGAAATCACCACGGTTTAATATGTTTGATTGCATTATTGTCGGGGCGGGGCCAGCAGGCGGAACCGCAGCCTATCACCTTGCCAAGAAAGGTCACTCTGTCCTGGTGTTAGAGAAGGAATCCTTGCCGCGCTATAAACCCTGTGGTGGCGGTGTATCGCCAGTGGTGGCGGAATGGTTTGACTTTGATTTCTCTCCCGCCATTTCCTTGAAGGTAAAGACCGTTCGCTACACCTGGAATATGGAAGATGTGGTGCTCGCAGATTTACAGACCCCAGAACCCATCTGGATGGTGCGCCGCGATATTTTTGATCATTTTCTGATTCAGCAAGCCCAAAAGCAGGGGGCAGAACTGCGAGACAACACAGAAGTCAAAGGGATTGAATTTCAATCCGATCATTGGCAGGTCAACACAGCGAATGGCCCTGTATCTGGGAAATATTTAATTGCAGCAGATGGGGCCAAAGGGCCGATGGCCAGATGGTTAGGCTTTAAAGAGCGTAAACGCCAACTGGGTGGCGCACTAGAAGCCGAAGCGATGACAGAGATTGAAAATCCTGAAACCGTTCATTTTGAATTTGGCCTAGTTAAAAACGGCTATATCTGGAACTTTCCTAAAGCAGATGGCTATTCCATCGGCATTGGGGCTTTCCGGGGTGGGGCACGCCAAGACCTGCGCGCGATCGTCACAGAATATTCCAAGATGTTTGACGTTGATTTTAAATCCATTCGCCAGCATGGCCATCCGCTCTGTCTATGGAACGGCGACCAAACCCTTCATACTCAAAATGCCCTGCTAGCAGGTGAGGCAGCCTGTGTGGTCGATCCCTTTACTGCCGAGGGTATTCGCCCTTCCATGTTTAGTGGACTCAAAGCCTCTGAAGCCATTGATGCCGCTTTGGCTGGGCAAGACGACGCCCTGGAAAAGTATTCTGAGGTGATTGCCACTGAATGGGGCAGTGATATGAAGTGGGCCCAACGACTCGCGGGCGTGTTTTACCGGGTGCCCAAGTTTGGCTATCAAATTGGGGTGAAGCGTCCCAGTGCTACCCGGAGAATGGGCCAGCTCCTCTCAGGTGAAGTCGGGTATAAAGATGTGGCCAATAATGCCATTCAGCGATTGAGCAAGGGCATGATTCCGGGTGCGGGCTGAGATGGATTTATCCTCCTCTTGCTTCAGGGGCACCTGATTAACCCATGTCGAACTCATCTACAACAAATCTGCTACTCAGCTTAGCGTTTGAACCGGCCTTCGAAGCCCTGGGAGACGGCTTTTATGACCCAGTAGTAGCGGCAGAGTTTCCACATCATGTCTTGCGCTTTCGGAACGACGATGTGTTGGGCCAAATGGGGCTAGAGGCCCCACAGGTCACCGACATCGATTTTGTGGAAGCCTATGGTCAATTTCAAAGCCGAGACCCTTTGTTGGCGATGGGCTATCACGGCTATCAGTTTGGCGACTACAACCCCCGCTTGGGGGATGGGCGAGGATTTTTATACGGTCAGATCCGCGGCATGGATGGGGCGCTTTATGATCTGGGTACCAAGGGATCGGGAACCACTCCCTATTCTCGCAGCGCTGATGGTCGCTTAACCCTCAAAGGGGGCGTGCGGGAAGTATTGGCCGCAGAAGCATTACACCATTTGGGGGTGCACACCTCTCGCTGTTTGAGTTTGATTGAGACGGGAGAATCCCTGTGGCGGGGAGATGAACCCTCGCCCACCCGCTCATCGGTGATGGTGCGGTTTAGTCGCTCCCATATTCGGTTTGGCACCTTTGAACGGTTGCTGGCATTGCAGCGACCCGACTTAATCCAAACCTTACTGGATCATGTGATCCAGTATTACTATCCCCATTTATGGCAGCAGCCGAATGCCTATACCCGCTTCTATGCAGAGCTGGTCCAGCGAACAGCAGCATTAGTGGCCCAATGGATGTCGGTTGGCTTTTGCCATGCCGTCCTCAATACGGACAATATGTCGATCACAGGGGAAAGCTTTGACTATGGGCCTTACGCTTTTATTCAAACCCTTGATCCAAACTTTACCGCTGCCTATTTCGATCATTTTCGGCGCTACAGCTATGGTAACCAACCGACGATGTGTCACTGGAATCTGGAGATGTTGCAGCGTCCGTTGGTCGCTGTTATTCCCCAGGCAGACTTAGATGTAGGGCTGGAAACCTTTAAGACCCATTACTATTCCGCCTATCGCCAGCTGATGCTGCGGAAACTGGGGTTTGAGCCTACGGATATCCCCGAAGCTGAGGATTTGCTAGTACAGACGTTAGATTTTTTGCAGCGATCGCAAGTCGGATACCATGACTTCTTTGCCGAATTGCGATTGCAGTTTCAAGCCACCTGGCGCGTCGATCCAGGCCATATTTTTAGCGAGTCAGAGCTGTTGAGTTCACCGCAATGGCAAGCACAGTTAGAGCAATGGCGACAGCTTTATCACCGCTTACTCCAGCACTATCCTGAGACTGAAATGGCTGCGATCGCCCAGCGATTGCAGCACAATCCCCTGACCGTAATCACACGTCCCCAAATTGAAGCCATTTGGGAGCCGATCGTGGCAGAGGATGATTGGCAGCCCTTCTATGACCTGCTGCAAAAACTGCGTCAGCCATCGCTCGATTGATGACTCAGCTAATGCGGACCAACCGAATTTCAGTCCGTTGATTGCGAGCATCCGCAGGTGGAATCCCCGGTAGGGGCGTACTAAATCCTTTTCCCTCGGCTTGAATGGTTTGTTGAATACCCTGTTGCTTCAGGTATTGAACGACGACTTGAGCCCGTTGTTGGCTCAGCCTTTGATTCAAACTGGCGGACCCTGTTTTAGAAGTATGGCCAATAACTCGAACCGCGACGGTATCGGGGTTAAATTCCGTAATCTCCTTAGATAGCTGATCTAGGGTTTGACGCCCTGTGGTGGTTAAAGTCGCTGCACCGACCGCAAACTTCACTTCCCCCCGTACTTTGAGATTGCCAATACTGGGAGCAGATTTAATATCAGTAGCAGGTTGCTGAGAGGCTGTTGATGAGGAAGCCTTCCCTTCCAGCTTTTTCGCCAGCTCAGGATTATCAGTCCGCACAATATTGATTAACTTTTTCGTATTATCAGCCGCTTGACTCACAAACTGAGAATCATAAAACTGTGCAGGATCATCAGGGACCTGAGTTAAATTGCCAGACAGCACTAAAACAGCAGCCGTTGCCGTAATTCGCTGGTTCAGCATTTTTTGCTGCATCCAGCTTTGAGTTTCCAAAGCGGTGAAGAAGTTAATCCCCTTGAGAACAGTATCCGCGTCTGCAGCAGATAGCTCCCCATCTTTAGCAATCTGCTCCTGTATTTGGGAGGTATTGCTAATCCCAGATTCAATCCGCCGATAATACGCGGCTAAAAACGCAGAAATTTGTTCCGGCTGGGACTGAATCACGGTGTCAGCAGCCACTAAGACATCCACGATGGTATTCGGCGCGTCTTTGCTGGAGAGAACAACGGTGTGACCTCGCTTGCGAGCTTGGGAAACGAAGGGTTCCCAAAGCACTGCGATCGCAATATTCTCTTTGGGGTCCTGCATCCGCTGCCAAGCTTGAGAGGAATCCTCCACCTTGATCACCCGAAAATCAGCAAGATTAAAGGCATCAAACTTAGCGTCTAGGACCAGCGACAAATATTCACTGGGCGTATCGCCTGCATAAACAATGGCATATTGCTTCGGCTGCCCTTGTTGAACCAGTTGACTGAGATTAATGAGGGAATTGAGCTGAGGAAACTGGCGGGTATTCAGCACCACTGCATCAGCCCCCACCGTCCGATCGATCAGGCCGACGATTTTGCCCTGTGGCTTCTGCTTGAGGAACTGATCGAGCGTCGTCACAATAAAATCAGCTTGGCCTTTTTGCAGCGCCTCAGCCCGCTGGGATTGGTCAAACTCATCCGCATACTCTAGACGAATGCCAGGTTCTCCTAAGGCCTGTTTAAACCCGTCATCTCGAAACGTGCTGTAGCCGCTAAAGGTATCCCCCAGGATCTTAAAGGTTCCTTGAGCACGCCTAGAGCCGCTATTCGACTGGCCTAGCAAACTGGGCAGTAAGTCTGGGGCCGTATTTTGCAACAGCCAAAGCCCACCTGCACTCAAGCCAACGGTCAGACCTAAGGATACGAGGATGGCGAGATTTTTATTTTGAGGCATTGAATCACTCTAGAGGTGCCACCACGGGCTATCCTAACAAGCGTGTTTGTTTAACCCAAGACCTGTTCTAATGGCAAGGGGGGCGTATTAGTCTTCATGCTCTTCGAAGGGATCAGCGAGTCTTTTTGAAGGAGGACCAAAAGCGGTATAGAGGGAAACTGCAGTAAAGGCAATGGTTACAGCCAATATGCTTATGATAAGAACTGTTGCAGGGTCAGAAAATTGCATTTTTTTATGAGTATCTTTCCTTTATAATATTACGATAAGTTAAAAAATAGTGTTGTTT
>NZ_JANQOY010000249.1 GCF_028285565.1 Acaryochloris sp. IP29b_bin.148 | reverse complement strand
TGAGGGGTTTGCATCATCTGATACAGATGAGCTGGTATCGGCAATATACCAGGATAAGAGCCCCCCGATCACAACAATCCCTGCCAACCCTAGTAAAACCGTTTGTAATCCGAAGAAGGTTTCGGCCAAGCCTGCCAGGGCTAAGGGCAAACTTAGGGCGATGTTGCTGGCATTATTTTGCAGGCCAAACACCTTGCCCCGCATCTCTTCTGGCGTTTTTTCTTGGATCGTGGTTTGCATAGGAACGCCAATCAAGGCGGCAGCCGCTCCCAAGCCGACCATCAGGATCAGAGAAATCCACAAGGATTGGGTGGTGAAGGCTAAGCCCCCTAACATGGCAGCCATTCCCATGGAACCGTAGAAACTGAGCCGATGTCGGGGCAGATTTTGGCCAATGGACCCGAGAACGGTGGCGCTAATCGCCATGCCAATCCCGCCGGTCGCCAGTAAGAACCCAAACTGAGAGGTTTTAATGCCAGGCAAGACTTCTGCGAGCCGCACCACCAAAACAGCGAGGGCAGCAAACACAGAGAATAAAATCACCAATTGAATTAAGGCAGTTCGCACTCGTCGATGTTCATTCAGGTATTGCAGTCCCTCTTTGATATCGGTCCAGACATGGCTATCGCCCGTGGAACGATTGGCCGCCGTTTCTCCCGTTCGTAGAAATAGGAGTAGCAAACCTGCGATCGCATAGCTACCGCCTACAACCAATTCCCGCCCAGCGTCCCAACCGAGATCGGAGAAATACCCGCCGACAATTTCTAGGAGTGGCTCTCCCGCTGCAAACCCGCCAATCAACGCCAACAGCATCGTCAGGGTGTAGAGGGAGTTTGCACTTAACAGATGGGGCTTCTCTACAATCAAGGGAATCGCCGATTGCTCAGCGGGGGCAAAAAATTGTGTGAGGGTAGAGACCAAGAACGTCACGCCCAATAACACCCAAAACCCCAAGGGAATCTGAAACCAACCCGGTTGCTGACCACAGGCCCACAGGAGAGGTGGGAGACTTAGGACTAAGGCCCCTCGGAGACCATTAGTAAGGACTAAAACCCATTTCTTCGACCACCGATCCACGTATACGCCAGCAATTGAGCCAAACAGGACGGCCGGAATGGTGAAGGCAATCATAATGGAGGACACCCACACACTCACCGATTGGTCTGGGGCCTTAAATCGACTGGTAATCAGGGCAATAATTAAGACCAAATAGACCTTGTCCGCCATTTGAGAGAAGACTTGCCCGAACCACATCAGCATAAAATTCTGATTGCGCAGAACAGGCCAATAGCCCTGCTCGTCTGGCGTTTTATCGACGGGAGTGATCGCTACGGGGTCTGGTCTTGGAGACGCAGCAAGCGGTTGAGAAGATAAGGCGGGACCAGCAGAGGGAGACGAACTCGGTTTATCCGCAGAACGGGGAGATGAGGTCAGGTCGCGTTTGGGGTCATGTACTTGGGTCATGAAGACACGGAGGTGAGGTCGGGCAGAGCGGTGAAACAGGTATCAATGAGCGCAGCAGAGCGAATCGGACGTTCAAAATAGGCTTCGGCATAGCGGCGCAGGGCAGACTCCACGCCTTGCCAAATGGCTAATGGATAAGCGGTTACTAACGAGAAGGGTAAGGGAGAAGTGGGTTGAATGTCGGCCGGGTTAAGGTCTTGGAGTAACGCTAGTTCCTGGGCCGATAATTTACCCTGTACCCGATGCTCGGTCGCCACAGCATAGATAGACCCTTGTTCAGCTGCCTTTTGGATGGCGGTGCTGGGTCGAGGCGGCCCTGTCAGGGTTACGGCACCACCTGCGCTAGCACTAAATCCCACGCGCCAGGTCGGGTTGGTGATCGGGGGGGCTAGAGGTTTATGGGTCAAACAGCAGGTATGGACTTGAGGGGCAATGCCTGCCCACGCCAACAATTGCAGGGTGCCGTGAATCAGGCAGCAAGGTATTTGCGCGGGTGTGGCCGTTTGCAGTTGAGTCAGCTGTTGGCAAAATAAGTCCCATAGCTCGGTTTGGGGCTGCCCACTCAAGGCTTGATAGAGCGTCAGCTCGGCCAAATATTGGCTGGTGGTTAGCTTCGCTAAGTTTTGGCTGAGTCCTGGATAGGATTCAAGGGTTTCGGCTTGGGCAATTTTATCCAGGGACCGTCCCTGCACCAGCATCAAGTCATTAACGACAAATAAAGCACTGCGACCGCCTAATTTTGATTTGGGTTTGCGGCATCCGGGTGCCACCGCCCGCACTAGACCCTGTTCACGAGTCAAAATGGTCAGCAGACGATCCGCCTCCCCGAAAGGCATACTTTTAAGATTAATTCCTGTGGCTTTGTAGGTTCGACTCATGGCCTACCGGGTTCGATAAAACCTTTGATGGGGAATGGGCTTCGATATCTTGCCCTGATTCAAACATCCTCAGGTGGATATTTCGAGAACAGAACTATCCCGGCCCTGAGGGTTCAGGAGACTCGATGTCAGCCATCGCCATTCGCACGAGATCCACCCCTCGGGAGGTTCCCAAACGATGGGCTCCTGCTGCAATCAACGCGAAGGCTTGCTCAAGGGTGCGAATTCCCCCTGAGGCTTTGATGCCCACGCGATCGCGAGCGACCGTTGCTAATAATTTTATATCAGCAGGGGTGGCTCCGCCGTGCCATCCTGTACTTGTTTTCAGAAAGGCAACACCCGCATCCAGACTGACTTCTGCCGCTAACCGTTTTTCGGCATCGGTGAGCAGGGTCGTTTCTAAAATCGCTTTCACGGTTTGACCCGTCACCGTACAAATTTTGGCGAGTTCCTGGTGCACGGCATCAACGTTCCCCGCCTTTAACCAACCGATATTAATGACAACATCTAGCTCGGTCGCGCCCTGATCTACGGCCTCTTGGGCCTCATAGAGCTTAACGGCAGAGGTGGTCGCCCCACTGGGAAACCCAATGACCGTACAAACCTGAGGTGAATACTGATAGAGACGGTTGACGGCGGTTTTAACATGAATGGGGTAGACACAAACCGCCGGAAATTCAAATCGAATGGCTTGGTCACAGAGGGTTGCGATCGCAGCCTCAGAGGCCAACGGATCGAGAAGGGTGTGATCGATATAACGCGTGATATCTACATCCGCTACCGTTAGGGTCACATCACACCTCAAATGCCCACAATTTTGAGGAACGCTGTCCCCCTGATCCAATGTATCAAGATTACGGGTTAACTGGGCTTTAATCCGTTAATTCTTCTGGCTTCTAGAGGCGCTTGGGAGTATGCCCCTTCGCTTGTAGCAGCTTCAACACACTATCTTTACCCACCAAATGTCCGGCTCCGACCACAATCAGATAGTCATCCTCTTTTTGCAATAGAGGTTCGATGGTGGTCATCCATTTACGATTGCGAGCCCCGAAGATTTGGTCTTCTAAATCTGGATAGTCTTTGAAGCTCTTGAGTAATAAACTTTCTAACGTTTGATCATCTCCCGCCTTCCAAGCTTGGACCATCTCTTGGAACGACGTCTCTAGGGTGTCTAATTCTTCAATGGTTTGGCGAATATATTGTTCTTGATCGCCCTGAGAAAAATTATTAAAGAGATTGAGCTGGTCTTCGATCGCTTCTAGAGCCAGCGTCTCTTTCCCATCTTTCTTAGCCTTTTGGAAAAAATATTGATCCACACCATTTTGTGGGTTAAAGCCCAAGCGCTGGAACTTCATTGTGATCAAGGTTAAGGAAAAAAACCACGGTTTGAAACCGGAAAAAGCTTCAATGGGTAATCCCACTTCTGAGGCGGCCGTTTTTGCCAGTTGATAGGTTTGCGGGGTCAGCCGATCCGGAAGCGTTTTACCATCCTGGGCCGTCGCCTTTTCCAGAACCATGGATTGAGTTTCGCTGGATTCCAGCTGATCCATATCCACTTCAAACACCAGCTTTTCAGCATCCTCATAGGCGTCATTAATCTGTGTCGCTAAGGGATAGTCTGATTCCTTTAAGAGGTGAATGGACCCGAGAAGATAAATCGTATTCTTGGGAGATTTAACTTGCCAAAGAAACGTTTTGGGGGGTTGGGGTGCTTCGGGTTGGGCTTGAGTCGTCTGCGGGGTGGGGGTTGAGGTGGAGTCAGTCGGTTTCTCCTGACAGGCACTGATCAACGCCAGCAGGGCAATGACCGCGATCCGGGATAAGTTTTTCGTTGCGATCGCACTAAATGGAAGTTTAGTCATTGAGTCCCCAACCGTTGAGATAGACCTAGAGCAGCCAGCAATAATCTAGCATTCCCCATTTTTGTATGGGTTTATACAGGCGATTCCAGCCATTGACCATCACTAAAGTACTTATGCTTCCAGTGCGCTGATCTGGGTACCCATGCTATGACGACGGATATTTAACAGTCAGCCACCCTACTCAATCAGTTCAGGAGGCGGCTGATAACAGGCCCAAAGCCTATTTTGGATCGACAAAAGGAACGTTACGCGTTTGCGGAACGGCTGCCTGTTAATACAAGGTTTTGAAGCTTTTGCGGTGTACGATAGACATGCACCGCTTAAGATTTATTTTAGGTGATGGTGTCACCAAAATGGTGCATTGGTTTATCGCATAAGCAGCCAATACCCCAGTTGAATGATGAGTGAGCATTAAGAATGGATTATGAAAGCATGAAAGGGTTAGCCGGAGAGGTTGAACCCAAGCTAATGGCTATATTGGCTGAATTTAATAAGACGCTAAAAAAATATGGTATTTCGAATGCACGGGTGGTTGAATTTACCCTCAGCGACCAAGAAATGCCAGAAATGGAAGGTCTTTCCTGCAATTTCTCGTGTTGGCTATCGCCTAGCAATTTGACCTGTGGGATCAAATGTGAATTTGAAGCCTCCGGCACCACTGGAGCTAAACCTGCAGCCATCGCTACACCGACTGCTAAAAAAGCTGAGAAGGCCAAGCCTGTAGCGGCAGCAGCGGTAGCTCCCACTAAATCGGCTGCACCTGCGGCGAAGAAAGCTAAGAAAAAGTCGGATGTTCCGATTAATATCTACCGTCCGAACAAACCCTTTGTGGGCAAGTGTGTTTCTAACGAAGAGCTTGTTGGTCCTGGTGGTATTGGTACTTGTCGACACCTGATCTTCGATATTTCTGCGGGTGATTTGAAATATGTCGAAGGTCAGAGCATCGGTATCATTGCAGATGGGACGGATGATAAAGGTAAACCTCACAAGATTCGTCTTTACTCCATTGCCTCTGCCCACCGGGGTGATTATCTAGATGATAAGACCGTCTCCCTTTGTGTACGCCAATTAGAGTATCCCGATCCTGACACGGGTAAAACGGTATATGGGGTTTGCTCCAGCTTCCTTTGCAATCTCAAACCGGGTGATGATGTCAAAATCACAGGTCCTGTCGGTAAAGAGATGCTCTTACCCGATGATCCCAATGCCAATATCATTATGCTGGGAACAGGGACTGGCATTGCCCCCTTCCGCTCCTTCCTCTGGCACTTGTTCAAAGAGAATGAAGATGCTAAATCCAATCCATTCTGGTTACCTAATTTGCTGGGGTGGGTGAAACCCAATGACCAGCCCAAATTTAATGGCAAGACTTGGTTGATTTTCGGTGTCGCCACGACCCCCAATATTCTCTATAACAAGGATTTAGAAGATCTACAACGTCGCTATCCCAATAACTTCCGCTTAACAAAAGCCATTAGTCGTGAGCAGAAGAATCCTGAAGGTGGACGCATGTATATCCAGCACCGAGTTGCGGAGCATGCGGAAGAACTCTGGCAGCTGATTCAACAGGAAAATACCCACACCTATATTTGTGGTTTGAAAGGCATGGAAAATGGCATTGATGAAGCCCTAAGTGCTGTTGCTAGTAAAGATGGCGTCAATTGGAGTGACTATCAACGAGAAATGAAAAAAGCACATCGCTGGCATGTAGAAACCTATTAAGCTGCTATTCTTTGGCGAGCCTCATTCTTGAAAGTTAACTCTCTGAAGCACTCCAGTTCTCCATGAACTGGAGTTTTATTCTATAAGTCGGTTGGAGAGGATCGGAAAAAAAGCGACCCAGGATCGGGTTTCTGGGGTTCGCTTTCAGAAGAAGATTGAGTAAGATCAAATCAGTTTTAGACCAGCTGTGCTGGACTACCGTTGCTTGAAAAGAGGCTCGTTCATGGTTGCCAATATCTATGATCCAGATAAACGCAAACTCTTGTCGTCTCTAAGTCATGGTTCTATTTTTCTGAGTGCTTTGGTATTATCCATTGGCATTCCGCTGGTGATATTACTCGTTTCCGACGATCCGGTTATTAAAGAAAATGCCCGGGAAGCGATTAATTTCCACATCAATGTTTGGTTCTATGGCTTCTTATTCGGCATTTTATGTTGGGTTCTGCTGGGATTTCCACTCTTAGGTTTGTTGTTTCTTGCCCATTGGATTCTGCCTGTTTTGGCCATTCGCCGTTGTTTTCAAGATCCAGACAATCCCTATAACTACCCTTTTATCTTTCATGTCTTGTAGGCTATCCCCCTACTAGATTGAGCAAATCAAGGACTCTAGTACTGCTTTAGTCATGAAATAGGAGACAACAGGCGGCCTGTTTTGGGTCGCCCTGGACACTTAACTTTCGCGTCGATCGCTCCAATGACAGACTGGGCATTGGCAATTTCCGATAGCTCGCTCAGTAATGTGAAGGTTCGTTTTGCACTCTGGACACTGTCCAGTGAAAAAAGGGTGCGTCATAATCAGCCGCACTTGTTCTACGTATGTTAGTTGCGACAATGTATAGCTAAGGGAGGGATACATTGGTTGGTTAGGATGGTCGGTCACGGTCGTGGGGATCGGGTTACGGAGGAAATAAAAGCCCAAGGAGGAAAATGGTTATCGTCGTACTTTATCGGTAGCGATTACTGTTTGCACAGCCTATATCTAATCTGTCCGATCAGATCAGGGATCAACCACTGAGAAACTACTGAATTCCTGACCGTGGTTGGAATTGGCGATTCTTATCCATCTGCGAGGTTATACGGATAGTGGGGCTGAGAAGGCCATGAAACGTTACGCAGCACCGTACCCATGACATCCATTACAGCGACATGTAAAGCCAACGGCTAAGATAGGCTGATATCGAATGCAAAGGCATGATGTATGGCTGCTGTGGAACGGCAATTTAAACAGCTTCAGGCCCAACTCTGTGATCGCTGGCAGGATATTAAAACCCTAGAAACGGGACATTCCGATATTCTGGTGATTCCTTCGTTCAGCGTGGATCAGCAAGAATTACAAAAGATTGATGGCTTCTTGCATTATGAGGAGCGGCTGCTATTCTCGTTGATTCGATTGCGCGATCCGAAAACTCGCCTAATTTATGTGACGTCACAGCCGTTGCCGCCCATTGTTATTGATTACTACTTGCAATTATTGCCGGGTATCCCGTTTTCCCATGCCCGCGATCGCTTATTGTTACTGCCAATTTATGATCAGTCCCTGAAGCCCCTTAGTCAAAAGATTCTAGAACGTCCCCGGTTAATGGAGCGCATTCGTCATTCCCTGCGTCCTGGGTGTTCCTATATGATTTGCTTCAATTCAACGGACCTGGAACGAGATCTTTCGGTTCAACTTGATATTCCGCTGCTGGCCGCTGATCCAGCACTGCTCCATTTAGGAACGAAAAGTGGGAGTCGGCAGGTCTTTGCAGAATGTGGCATTCCGCATCCCGATGGCAGTGAATTAGTTTGGGATCAAGAAGCGCTTGTGGAGGCAGCAGTAGCTCTCTGGCAGCGTCAGCCTCAACTGCAACGGATGGTGATTAAGCTCAACGAGGGGTTTTCAGGAGAAGGAAATGCTCTCTTAGACTTGCGACAAGCAGAGGATGTAGAGACACCCGAACAACGGCGAAAGGTGATTTGTGATCGGCTCCCCCAACTTACCTTTGAATCGCCCACGGAATCTTGGCCTCATTTTTGCGATCGCATCCCCCAATTGGGGGCAATTGTCGAAGCCTTTATTGAAGGAGACCCTAAAACCTCTCCTAGCGTCCAAGGCCAAATCACGCCCAGTGGAGAGGTGGAAATTCTGTCAACCCATGATCAGATCTTAGGGGGTCCCAATCAACAAATCTATTTAGGTTGCCGTTTTCCCGCGTCAGAAGACTATCGTTTACAGCTCCAACAGTTGGGACTAAAGGTGGGTGAACACCTGGCCCAAAAAGGCGTTCTCGAACGATTTGGTGTTGATTTTGTGGTCGCTCAACGGAGGCGGCCCAATGGCACCCTCCATTGGGATGTCCAAGCCATTGAAATTAATTTGAGGAAGGGCGGCACCACCCATCCATTTATGACGCTGAAACTACTGACCAACGGCTTTTATGACATGCATAGTGGCTTATTCTTTGGTCAGCAAGGACTGCCAAAGTACTATGTAGCATCAGATAATCTCTGTAAACCGTCCTATCAGGGCCTATTGCCAGATGATTTGATGGATATCATTGCTCGTCATCATCTCCATTTTGAGACGGGAAGTGAGATGGGGACCGTGTTTCATCTGATGGGGTGCCTGTCGGAATTTGGCAAAGTCGGCCTCACCAGTATCGCGAATTCACCGGAACAGGCAGACACCATCTACCATCGCGTGATTGATATTTTGAATCAGGAGACCCGTTCCCATTCCTCTCCTTCAGATCAGGAGACGGGACCCATCTTGCCCATTGGTTGGAGTATCGTCAGTTGAGGGATCAACCTCAAATTTTTTTGATGATAGAAATTTATGCAAGGGAATGATGATTATGCCCATAAACCCTATAAAATTAAGCCAGGGAGCCTATCTATACCTAGAATGCTTAAAAATTTATGACTATTCTCGTCACGGGAGGCGCTGGTTTTATCGGCGCAAACTATGTTCTGCAACAGCGGCGAACCCAGGATGAGTTAGTCCTCAACCTGGATAAACTGACCTATGCGGGCAATTTAGCGACTTTATCCACGCTCCAATCGGATGCTCAACATATTTTTGTCCAAGGCGACATTGGCGATCGCGCCCTGGTTCAACAGTTACTGGAGCAATATCAACCCCGTGCCCTCCTCAATTTTGCCGCAGAAACCCATGTGGATCGGTCCATTGATGGTCCTGATGCCTTTATTCAAACTAATATTCTGGGGACCTTTCACCTCCTAGAAGCCACACGTTCCTATTGGCAATCCTTACAGCCATCCGCACAAGAGAACTTTCGTTTTCTGCATATTTCAACGGACGAAGTCTTCGGCACGCTCGGTCCAGATGACCCTCCCTTCTTAGAAACGACCGCCTATGCGCCGAATAGTCCATACTCTGCTTCCAAGGCCAGTTCCGATCATCTCGTCCGGTCTTATTTCCACACCTACAACCTCCCCACACTGATCACAAATTGCTCCAATAATTATGGTCCCCATCAATTTCCTGAAAAGCTAATTCCTTTGATGATTTTGAACGCCCTAGAAGGCAAAGCTTTACCGATCTATGGCGATGGCCAAAATATTCGAGACTGGCTATTTGTGGAGGATCATTGTCGGGCCATAGACCAAGTTTTAACAACAGGTCGACCGGGTGAAACTTATAATATCGGCGGGGGAGCCGAAAAACCTAATATTTGGTTGGTTAAGCAAATTTGCGCAATCTTAGATGAACTAGCGCCAGAATCAGAATTTGCGCCCCATAGCAACTTAATGACCTTTGTTCAGGATCGGCCTGGTCATGATCGCAGGTATGCCATTGATTTTCGTAAAATCAACCAGGAACTGGGGTGGAGTCCCCAAGTCACCATTGAGTCTGGGTTACGACAAACCGTACAGTGGTATCTTGCAAATCGGGCTTGGTGCCAGGCTGTCACGGCCAATCAATATGAGCGTCAACGATTAGGGTTAGCATCCTCCGAAAAATGACATCCATACATCACGAGCTCTATCTTTAGACCATACTATTAATTTTGCCAAGCCAAGGCTGATGAAAGGAATTATTCTAGCGGGCGGTTCAGGAACGCGCCTCTATCCCATTACCCGCGTCTTATCGAAGCAATTAATGCCCGTCTACGACAAGCCGATGATTTATTATCCGCTGTCGACCTTAATGCTAGCGGGCATTCAAGATATCCTGATTATTTCGACGCCTCAAGATTTACCCCTCTTCCAGCGGCTATTGGATGATGGCAGCCATCTAGGGCTTAATCTTGCCTATGCCGAACAACCTCAGCCTGGGGGATTAGCGCAAGCGTTTATTATCGGCCAAGATTTTGTCGGCGATGACTCGGTCGCCCTGATCCTTGGCGACAATATCTTCTATGGGGCCTCTTTAGCGGAGCGACTTCAACACGTCACACAACTCACTTCAGGCGGTGTTGTCTTTGGCTATTGGGTCAATGATCCTCAACGGTATGGCGTCTTAGCCTTTGATCAGCAAGGACAGATTACCGATATTGAAGAAAAACCGCAGCATCCCCAATCCCATTACGCCGTGACTGGATTGTATTTCTATGACAACCAAGTGATTGAGATTGCTAAATCCTTAAAGCCCTCTGCTAGAGGAGAATTGGAGATTACAGATGTAAATAGAGTCTATCTTCAGCAAGGGCAACTGCAGGTTGAAAAATTGAGCCGTGGCGTGGCGTGGTTGGATACGGGTACCCATGAAAGTCTGCTCCAAGCCGCTGCCTTTGTGGAAACCATAGAACAACGGCAAGGGTTAAAAATTGCTTGCGTTGAAGAAGTGGCTTATCGAATGGGATATATCTCGGCCGCACAGGTTAAAGCGTTAAGCCAGGATCTACGCAAGAACAGTTATGGGCAGTATCTGCTGAGAATCCTAGAGGAAGGAGAATAGGTCTGGATGAATGTTATCACCACCCCTTTGCCCGGTGTATTAGTGTTTGAGCCTCGTGTGTTTACGGACCCCAGGGGCTTTTTTATGGAAACCTACCATCAACAGCGCTATCGGGACGCTGGTATCCAGGAACAGTTTGTTCAAGACAATCATTCCCGCTCTGGCCAGGGAACACTACGGGGGCTTCATTTCCAGCTACACCATCCTCAAGGGAAGCTGGTCAGAGTGATTGCAGGCGAGGTTTTCGATGTGGCGGTTGATATCCGTCAAGGGTCACCCTGGTTTGGTCAATGGTTTGGGGAGCACCTCTCTGCTGAAAATAAGAAGCAAATGTATATTCCGCCTGGCTTTGCCCATGGGTTTTGTGTGCTGAGCCCATCGGCAGATTTTATGTATAAATGCACTGATTTCTATTATCCTGAGGACCAGCAAGGGATTGTGTGGGATGATCCGGACTTGGCAATTGACTGGCCCCTACAACAGCCCACCTTATCTGCTAAAGATGTCGCTTTGCCCAAGTTGCATGATCTGTCAGAACAGTTGCCCGTCTATGATGTAGCGTCCGTTTAAACCGTCTTCCTCGTCCCCAGGTCTAAGGTCCAAGTTATGGATTGACCCACCAGGATGACGGACCCAGATCCCTCCAATGCGAACCGATTTACAGCTTGCTGCACTCTGTAATATCCGTCGGGATAGCTTGTTATACTAGTCCTGAAAAAGATTTCAGCCCGAGCCGTCTCCTTTCTGTATGCAACCTACTGATCCCGATAAGTTTACCGACAAGGTATGGACGGCTATTGTTAAGTCTCAGGATGTGGCACGGCGATTTAGTAATAACAAGCTAGAGGTTGAGCATCTCACCATTTCTCTGTTGGAGGAAGAGCCCTTAGCCAGTAAGATTTTGACCCGTGCCCAGGTTGATTTTGATCAAATTTTGCAACAGCTAACCACGTTTGCGGAACGTCAGCCTAAGACGGCGGAGGGCACGTCACTCTTCTTAGGTCAGGGGTTAGATCGCCTGCTCGACCAGGCTGATGCCCTCCGGGAGGATCGAACAGATCAGTTTATTTCGGTTGATCATTACTTACTCGCTTTTGCGGAAGATAGTCGGATTGGCAAGTCCTTGCTACGAGATCAAGGGATTGCTCGTACGGATCTGGAAAAAGCCATTAAGGCCATGCGTGGCACTCAAAAGGTTGCCGATCAAGAATCGGAATCTCGATACAATGCCCTTGAAAAATATGGTCGCGATCTGACGGAACGAGCCAAAGCTGGAAAGCTGGATCCGGTGATTGGCCGGGATGATGAGATTCGGCGGGTGATTCAGGTTTTGTCTCGACGGTTAAAAAACAATCCGGTTTTGATTGGCGAGCCGGGGGTGGGAAAGACTGCGATCGCAGAAGGTCTTGCCCAGCGAATCGTCAATGGCGATGTGCCGGAATCCTTGAAAAATCGGCAGTTAATCACCCTGGATATGGGCAGCCTAATTGCCGGTGCCAAGTATCGGGGCGAGTTTGAAGATCGTCTGAAGGCGGTCTTGCGAGAAGTCACCCATTCCGATGGTCAGATTGTTCTATTTATCGATGAACTCCATACCGTTGTGGGAGCAGGGTCAGGCCAAAGCTCCATGGATGCCAGCAACTTACTTAAGCCGATGCTGTCACGAGGGGAACTACGCTGTATTGGAGCCACTACCCTTGATGAATATCGCAAGCATATTGAAAAAGATGCGGCTTTAGAGCGGCGGTTTCAACAGGTTTATATTGATCAACCGACGGTTGATTCTGCCATTTCAATCCTGCGTGGGTTAAAAGATCGCTACGAAATTCACCATAACGTCAAAATTACCGACTCCGCTTTGGTGGCGGCGGCAGTGTTGTCCGATCGTTATATTGCCGATCGGTTTCTACCCGATAAAGCCATCGATCTGGTGGATGAAGCGGCGGCTAAGCTGAAGATGGAGATGACCTCAAAACCCAGTGAACTAGAGGGAATCGAGCGGCGGGTGATGCAGCTAGAGATGGAAAAGATGTCTCTGGAGCAGGAGCAAAAACGCTCCAGCATTGGCGGCATTTATGAGTCTTCGGAAGATCATTTGCAGCGGGTAATGGCAGAGATCGATGAGCTACTGCCCAAGCGCGAGTCTTTGGAAGAGCAATGGAAGACTGAAAAACAGGTCTTAGAAGACATCAATAGCCTCAAAGAGCAGGAAGCTCAGGTTCGGGTCGAGATTGAAAAAGCAGAACGAGAGTTTGATCACGAAAAGGCTGTTCAGCTCACCTATAGCCGCATGGCGACGTTGCAGCAGGAATTGGAAGAGCATGAGGCCAAACTATTGGCGATTCGAGCCCAAGGCTCTACCCTGCTCAGGGAAGAAGTGACGGAGGAAGATGTTGCTGAAGTGGTCGCCAACTGGACCGGGATTCCGGTTAGCCGGTTACTCGAATCGGAACGTCAGAAGCTATTGCAATTGGAAGACCACCTCCATGAGCGCGTAATTGGTCAAGAAGATGCGGTGGAAGCGGTGTCGGCGGCCATCCGCCGAGCCAGAGCGGGGATGAAAGACCCCAATCGGCCCATTGGTTCTTTTATGTTTTTGGGACCAACTGGGGTGGGTAAAACCGAGCTGGCTCGGGCGTTAGCTCAGTTCCTGTTTGATACTGAAGACGCCATTGTTCGGATTGATATGTCTGAGTATATGGAAAAACATGCCGTGTCCCGACTGGTGGGTGCTTCTCCCGGTTACGTGGGCTATGAAGAAGGAGGACAGCTTTCCGAGATGGTGCGGCGGCGTCCCTATTCAGTGGTGCTATTGGATGAAGTCGAGAAGGCTCATCCCGAAATCTTTAATATCCTTTTGCAAGTGCTAGATGATGGCCGGATCACGGATGCTCAGGGACGGACCGTCAATTTCTGCAATACGATTATCGTCTTGACTAGCAATATTGGCAGTGAGCATATCACTGAGGCGACGGAGGAAGAGGAACAGTACCTAGAGATGCAGATGAAGGTATTGGAGGCGTTGCGATCGCACTTCCGTCCTGAGTTTCTGAACCGCATTGATGAAATTACCATGTTCCATACTCTCAATCGCGAACAGCTGGGATCGATTGTCAAGATTCAGCTGAAGCGGATTGAAGCCCTGCTGGCAGAACAGAAATTGGCGATTCAGCTGTCGGAGGAAGCATTGGAACATATTGTGGAAGCTGGATATGACCCGGTGTACGGTGCCCGTCCCCTCAAGCGGGCGCTGCAACGGGAATTAGAAAATCCGATTGCTACCAAAATTTTGGAGAATACCTTTACCAGTGGCGACACAATTGTCGTGGACTGGGATGAGGATGGGCTGATCTTTTCCCAGGCCCCCCGCACCACGTTAGAAATTGCCGAAGAGGAATCTGAAGAAGAAGAACAGTTGGCCCCTGCGGCTTCGTAAGGGGAGAGCATATGAGCTTGAGAACGCTACAACCCTGATCATTTCAAGTGATATGGGCTAATCGGTTACCGCTTGGCGTCGCCAAGCTAACAGAAGTGACTGACCGATAAAGCAGAGGGCTAACCAAACTAAGCCTGCGGCATATCCTGCCACGATGTCTGTGGGCCAATGCACGCCAATATAGAGCCGACTAAACCCAATGGCTGCAATCAGGCCCGTTCCGAGTGTCAACATCAAAGGCTGGAAGGAGCGGAGCTGACGAATCAACCCGTAAACCAGCACGGCATAGAAGACCAAAGACACCATGGCATGGCCACTGGGAAAGCTATAGAAAGGCACCTGCAAAATTTGGTCCCAGAGGGCAGGGCGATGGCGGGCAAACAGCTCTTTTAACCAGATATTTAATCCCAAAGCGCCCCCAATCGTGATCACGAAGGCTAAGGCTTCCTGGCGTCGTTTCTGCCACAGCAATAGTCCACCTATACCCAACGTAAATGGGAAGAGGATTAGGGGCTCGCCCAAATAGGTGACGAGCACCATCCACCGATCCAAGGTCGGAGTATGGAGGTGATGAATGGCTAGCAAAATCTGAGTGTCTAGGTGTTCAATTTGAGGCAGAAGGATTGCGATCGCAACAAAGAGCCCCAATGCCAATCCTGATGCCACAATTCCCAAATATTGCCAGGGAGAACGGATCGATTGACCCAGCTGAGTCAACCACTGCCAAGGTTTAAACATAGGTAGATAAACGCGACGTCAAAGGAGCAGGTGAAACACAGGCTGCCGAGTTAACCCTACTTTATATACCTTAACGTAAGTTTAATAAGTATTAATGCTTGTTGCGCACGGCTAAAGAACGTTAGCTAGTGGCGTCCACAGCATTTTTTTCCAAATCCTTGAGGGAGACGTGCTCAAGGGCGATAGCATGAGTGGCGGCTAACTTCACAGGGGGAGCTACCCCCGCTTCCAGGGCCTGCTGCCAGCGTGATGCACATAAACACCAGCAATCGCCTGGTTTTAGTCCTGGAAACCCATAGATGGGGGCGGGGCTACTTAAATCATTGCCTTGCGACTGGGTATAGGCTAAAAATTCCTCAGTTACTTGGGCACAGACGATATGAGCGCCCATATCACCGGCCCCCGTATTGCATTTGCCGTCCCGATAGAATCCTGTCATTGGAGATGTACAACAGGTTTGTAGAGGACCACCCAACACATTCTTGGCTTCTGTCATTCACGTTGCTCCAACGGTCTAGCTATGGAAAACGATAACAGGTATCCTATTTCATTGAAAAACGGGGCAATAGGGGGCGGGGGCAGAGATGAGAAAATTGTGGATGCATAAAATTCGCAGAACAGGCCGATAAATAGGTAGCTGCAATGGTTATGCGGGCTGATTTCACCTGATTTAATTTGTCTGATTTAAATTGACTTAAGGAAAAATTAAAGGCTTTATACTTTCCATAAACCCTTATTGATTCTGAGTTAGCAGTACTAAAGTTGGTAACGAAGGCACAATCTTCTGAGTCGTTATAGATATCAAACATTCAGCTAAAAATGGAACTTCATGGCTCCAAAACTAGACAGAATATACATATCCGTTGGTTTTATGGTTTAAAAAATTTCTAAGAATAGAGATGAGCTGTGTTAGTAAGAGGCTTGATCGAGGTATTTCATAACACTCGTCAGTTTAGAAATCGTTGGAGCTGGTGAGAGATATCTTCAGGAATAAATAGAGAGTTGAGTGATAGCCATCAACCCAGCTAATAACTAAACTGTTTTGTCTAAAAATAAGCAACTGACCGCAGGTATGGGCATTCAGCGTAGACAATTTTTATTATTTGGGGGGACCCTCTTTCTGAGCGTTACTGCTTCGCCGTGGTCTTTAGCCACGTCCGCTCGCGATATCCGCAAAATTGCTCGTCAGATTACGGTCAAGGTGATGACTCAAGGGCCATCTGGATCGGGCGTCTTAATTAAAAAGAATGGTCCCATTTACACCGTACTCACCGCTGCCCATGTGATTAAAAACTCCAATCCAGGAGAAGAAGCCTATGCCACCACTTACGATGGCGAGACCCACCTCCTAGATACTCAACAGATGAAAACGGGAGACAAGGTAGATATTGCGATCGCAACCTTCTTTAGCAATAAAGTCTATCGTGTCACTGATATTGGCCAGTTCAAGACTTTGGACATCTTGGATGAAATTTATGTGGGAGGGTATCCCTTTACGGATCAGGCGATTTCGGTTTCTACCATGACCTTAACTCGGGGTGAAATCGCTTCCATTGGTCGGTTCGCAGATGGGTATGGGTTCTCTTACACCGCAGTCACTAAGGCGGGGATGAGTGGCGGACCCGTTCTCGATCAAAAAGGACAGCTGATCGGTATTCATGGCCGAGCAGCAGGACAACGACTGCAACAACTGCGGCTTAAGGATGGCCTCAATCTGGGGATTCCGGTAGACTTGGCTATCCAAACGTTTGATCTACTCAACCAGTCCGATCAGCCCCTGCCCTCGGATGCATCGTCTAAAACGGACACACCTGCCTCTGAACCGGCGACTGAGACAGATCCGAAACCGACACCAGAGCTATCTCGCTTTGCCTTTGAAGTTCTGGGGGTGAATGATCAAGGCCGGATCCGAAAACGCAAAAAACGATCGGCCCAATACTATCGCCAACCCCTTAAGGAGGGCGTGGCTTTAGATATGGTCTATATCCCGGACGGACAGTTTACGATGGGGTCTCCGGTCACAGAGCCCAACCGACAAAAAAACGAAGGCCCCAAACATCTCGTCAATGTACCCTCCTTCTTTATGGGCAAATATCCGATTACTCAAGCCCAATGGCAGGCGATTATGGGCAACAACCCCTCTAAATTCCAAGGGGCTGAACGCCCTGTGGAGCAAGTGAGCTGGTTTTTGGCTGAAGAGTTTTGCCAAAAGTTGTCTGAAGCGACCGGTCAAGACTATCGTTTACCGACTGAGGCGGAGTGGGAGTATGCTGCTCGGGCAGGTACAAGTACCCCCTTCCACTTTGGCAATACGCTAACTACGGATCTGGCTAACTATGATGGCAACTATACCTATGACAAAGGATCTAAAGGAGCCTTCAGAGGGAGTACCGTTGCGGTCACACAATTGGCGGGGAACGCTTTTGGTCTGTACAACATGCATGGTCAAGTATGGGAATGGTGTTTAGACCATTGGCATGATAATTATCAGAAAGCCCCTACGGATGGCTCCGCCTGGCTTGATCAGGGGGATGCTAAAATGCGCCGGGTTCGCCGAGGCGGGTCTTGGTATGATGGCCCCCATGCTTGCCGCTCAGCGTTTCGCTATCGCTCTTATCCCTACTCCTATACCAACTCCTTTGGCTTGAGAGTTGTCTGTCCAGCGCTGAAGCCGACGGCTTAGTGGATGGCTGCTTCTGTCAGGGACGACCTATCTGTCTTGAGTCTAAACCCAAGACATTCCTAAATAGAGCGGATACAGTAGGGATAATGGTTTTGCAGATTGATATACGGTAGGAATGGGTATTAAGCGTCGTCATTTTTTGTGGTTTGGGGGGACGGCTGTACTCAGCTTGGCCTCTTCTCAGGGGTCTTTAGCCAAGTCGGTCCGGGATATTCGCCAAATTGCCCGCCGCATTACCGTTCGCCTATTGACCCAAGGTCCCCCTGGTTCTGGGGTGTTAATTAAACGGAATGACAATATCTACACCGTGCTAACGGTGGCCCATGTGATCAAAAATTCCAACCGGGGCGAGGAAGCCTATGTGGAAACCGATGATGGTGAAACCCATTTGCTCAACACTCGCATGATGCAGGTGGGAACCAAAGCGGATATTGCGATCGCAACCTTTACGAGTGACAACAACTATCGCATCACCGATGTCGGTAAGTTTAAAGACCTGGGCATTTTGGATGATATTTACGTGGGTGGCTATCCTCTGGCCGATCAGGCCATTTCCGTCTCCACCATGACCCTGACTCGGGGAGAAGTGGCCTCCATTGGTAAATTTGAGGATGGCTATGGGTTTTCCTATACTGCCGTCACCAAGGCAGGCATGAGTGGTGGCCCCGTATTGGATCGCGAAGGTCGTCTCATTGGGATTCATGGACGGGCGGCGGGGCGGCGCTTGCAGGAGGTGCGGATCAAAGATGGTTTGAATTTGGGAATTCCGATCTCAACTGCGATCGCAACCTTTGGGCTCGACAATCAATACCAGCCCCTGACCGCTGAGCAACCGGACACATCTGAACCACAGACCTCTGAACCTCCTGAACCAAAGTCCACCCAAGAGCCATCGGAGGAGACCCTACCCGGACTCTCTCGGTTTGCCTTTGAAGTGGTAGGAGTGAATGCACAAGGCCAGATCCAAACCCGTCGCCGCCAGTCTGCCCAATATTATCGCCAGAAGCTGAAAGAAGATCAGACCCTCGATATGGTCTATATCCCAGGGGGGCGATTTAGTATGGGTTCTCCGGCGACGGAAGCGACTCGGCAAGCCAGTGAAGGTCCTCAACACCAGGTCACAGTGCCCCCCTTTTTTATCGGTAAATACCCGATTACCCAAGCCCAATGGCAAGCCGTGATGGGGGAGAATCCAGCGAAGTTTCAGGGGCCAAATCGTCCCGTTGAGCAAGTGAGCTGGCAGGTGGCGACAGAATTTTGTCAAAAATTGTCTGAGTTAACGGGTCAAGACTATCGCCTGCCCAGCGAAGCCGAATGGGAATATGCCGTCCGCGCTGGCACCAGCACACCTTTTTGGATGGGGGCAACCCTGACAGCCGATTTAGCCAACTACGATGGCAATTATACCTATGCTCGCGGCCCTCGCGGCCCTTTTAGAAAGGCGACGACCCCAGTGGGACAATTTGCACCGAACCCCTTTGGTCTCTATGACATGCATGGTCAAGTCTGGGAATGGTGCCAGGATCATTGGCATGAGACCTATCAAGGAGCACCCACAGATGGATCCGCCTGGGTGAAGTCAGCGGATCTGAGATCGCACCGAGTCAGACGAGGTGGATCTTGGTACGATGGTCCCCATGCTTGCCGGTCTGCCTTTCGCTATCGCTCATTGCCGAGTAGTTATCAGAACTCCTATGGCCTCAGAGTGGTCTGTCAAGGGTTTAAAAATATTTAGCGGCCCAGAAGGATCGACAGAATTACCCTACTAACTCGGGGGTTTTGGGGTAAATATACTCCGCGAGGGTGTTGAGTAACTCCTGCTCGTTAAATGGCTTAGAGAAATAGGCCGACGCGCCCAAATTTATAGCAACTTTGCGATGTTTGTCGTGACTACGGGAGGTCAACATCACAATCGGCAGGTTTTCAAACCGAGGTTGGCCTTTAACTTCTTCCAATACGCCATAGCCATCCAGTCTAGGCATTTCAATGTCACAAACGACTGCCTGTACGGCTAAGCCACTTTCCAATTTATCAACGGCTTCTTGACCATCCTTGGCCTGCTCGACTTGGTAGCCTGCCTTTTCTAGTGTTATAGCGAGGAAGCGACGGACATTGACGGAGTCATCCACCACCAAAATGGTATTGTTTGAGCTGATTTGGGGAAGAGGTTCAGCTGTCGGAGCTGCCATACCGGATTGCTGCTGTTTCAAAGACCATTGAAGAACGGTCAATGGATCAAGGATAGGGACCACGCGACCATCCCCCAAGACTGTAGAGTTGACAAATCCAGGTGGCATGGGTAAGGGGCTGGCAATATTGCGAATTGTGACTTCTTGCTCACCCCAGAATCGCTCAATTTCCAGCCCCCCAATATTGGACTCTTCGCCAATCACTAGGACCGTGGATCGATTAATAACCGGCGTTCCCAGCATTTCAGATAACTTATGGGTTTGATTAAATGCCCAGTGCTTTGCCAGATTTATAACTGGAATGACCTGATCCTGCCACGTCAACTCTTGGGTCTGCTCCATACTTTGGAACTGATCTGGGTCTAGACGCAGTAGTTCACGGATGCTATCTACGGGTACTGCAAAAATCAGACCAGAATGTTCCAGGATCATGACCCGCAAAATAGAAAGAGTATAGGGCACCGTCATCGTAAAGGTGGTTCCCACGCTCCTTTCCGTATGCACGTGGATATCGCCTCGGATGTCACGGAGGTTCGTCCGCACCACGTCCATCCCCACACCTCGTCCGGAGATTTCAGTCACTTCGGTAGCAGTACTGAAGCCAGGCTCAAAAATGCAGTCCAGTAAATTCTGCTCTGGCATCTGAGACACTTCTGTCTTGGTGAGTCCCATTGCCTGTAACCGATCGCGCACCTTATCCAATCGGATACCAGTCCCATCATCACTAACAGTAATGACCGTTTGAGCGCCCCGGTTATGGGCTTTAATAGTAATCGTTCCTTCGGGTGGTTTGCCAATCGAAATTCGGTGGTCTGGATGGCCAATCCCATGGCCAAAGGCATTCCGCAATAGATGGTTGAGGGCATCGCCGAGGGGTTCAATGACTGCCCGGTCAATCAGAGTGGCTTTTCCCTCCATGACCAAATTGACAGGTTTGTTAAACTGAACGCTTAAGTCGCGAATCACCCGAGGGAAACGCTTGACGATTTCCCCAAAGGGCATCATCTGGGTTTGGGTAACATTGGTCTGCAATGAGCGCGTAGTCTGGTTAATATCTCGAACGGCCTGGCCCATATCCTGAAGCATCAGGGTAATATCTGAACCTACCTCTTGCAGCTGAACAATCGTTTCAATTTGCTCCTGGGCAATCAGATGTAAGTCCGTATATCGGTCCATTTCGAGTGCATCAAATCGGCCTAAGGCGGACTCGGTAACTTTCGGGGGCTGAGTTGGGGCCGCATCCTCAATGGGGACAATTCCTTCCATGGACGCCCGGTCATACCATTGCTGTAATTGGGAGTTAGACGCTTCCAACTGTCGAATCCGCTGTCGAATGAGTTCGGTATAGGTTTGCAACTGCTCAAAGCGCAAATTGACCGTATTCCGTTCCAGGATCAATTTTCCAAACAGGCGATTAAATTGCTCCAGTTGCTCCACTGGAACGCGCACGGTTTTGCCGCTAAGAGGCTTTACGGAAGGAGCTGCAGGCTGTGTAGCTGTGGCTTGTTCCCAAATTTGGGTGGCACTCTCAAGTGTTAGCGGAGATTCAGCAGTGCCGGTAAGCTCTTCGGTCACCAAATCTGCTGTAGGACCACTGAGATCAGAGTCAACTTCAAATGCTTGCTGTAGCTCTGTCAGTTCCACCGAGTCCTGCAAATTGACGAGAGTTTCTGCATTAAACAAATCATCTGCAGAAAAGTCTTCGGCAGGAATATCCAGCTCAGTATCAGGGGCTGGTAGCTCGACCGATAAGGCATCGGCCAAGTGGGCGATTGCTGGATCAGTGACAGAAATATCTTCCAGATTGACCGATTCTAGCGGCTCAGGGTGAGGTAGATCCGTTGCCAAAACATCGGCTAGGTCATCAACAGCTGGATCCTCCAAAAAGGGGATGGCTTCTGCGGCAAGCTCTGTTGGCATTTCTATCTCGCCAAAGTCGGCTTGCAAGGTCGATAAATCTACCGAATCTAAAGTATTCTCAAACTCAACTTCAGAATTGGAAATGATATTAGGCGTAAAATCCTGAAGCTGGTAGGGGAGTTTCTCAAAACTGCGGCGCAGAACCAACGCATGGGATCGTCGCCAAGTTTTGAGAGCGGCAGTCGATAGTTCGGGGATTTGATGGGGAGCAACTTGGGTTGCGAGTTCTTGAATCGATTGGCAGAGCTGAATAAAGGGGGCTAAATTGGCCATATGACCAAAGGCCACCAGCTCTTCAGCTGTTATCGCCAGCTCTTCAGCGAGCTGAGGCGTAGGCAAGGTCTCAAAATAACCTTCAATCCGATCAAGAACGGCTTCCACTCCATCCTCAAACATAAGTAAAGCCGGATCGATCTCTTCATTGTCACCGTTAAGGAGGGCATTTTCGTCGTCATCCGTCACCTCTCCTAAATGAGCCTGCAGTTGGTCAAATACAGGCGAAATATGTTCAGACATCCAACCTGTATCAATTTCCATCCCCTGTTTATAATGATCGCCCACTTCCCGTAAGCAATCTAACCCTTGCAACAGTAAGGTCTCTACCTCAATAGCGATGGTTTTGGAGGCGTGTCGAACCCGCAAGATCTTGAAGAAATCTTCTAGGCGGTGGGCCACTCGACTTAAATCCATCAATCCCATCATGGCAGCGCCTCCCTTCACGGAATGGGAGGCTCTTAGCGCTTCATCCAGCTGATGGGGTTCAGCAGCGTTCGTTGCTAAACCGAGCAGAACACGTTCAATTCTGTCGTAACAATCTTCCGCTTCTTCGAGAAATTTGAACTGGACTTGTTGTTCTTTATCCATAATGCTGCGGTGATATTCAGTCGCTAATGTCGATGGAGGGAATCCGGCTATCGATCTCAAATCCAGGGGGACCAACAGAGGAACGATCACCTCCTCTGCTCGGGCCATTTAGCTAGATTCTTCAACCTTAAACTGGGCCACGGCTGCTTCCAACTTCTGGGCCACGGCCGCCGTTTCTTGCATGGAATCAGCCACCTGGGTGGATGATTCAGCCCGCTGCCTTGCCAGTTCTGCCATTTGTTGCATGAGTGTGGTCACAGCTTTCGAGGTTTCTGTTTGAGAGACGGTGGCATTGGAAATCGATCGCATCAGATCGTTGATTTCTTGGGACCGGGTCAACACGACCGCCAGCTTTTCTTTCGTAGTTTCCACTAAACGGGTACTATCGACCACCTGATTGGTCCCTACCTCCATAGCTTCGGTGACTTCTTTAGTCTCAGCTTGAATTCCGGCCACAATTTGAGCAATTTCCTTCGTGGCAGCAGCAGACTGTTCAGCTAGAGCCCCCACCTGTTCGGCAACCACAGTGAATCCTTGACCTTGCTCCCCGGCGCGACTGGCCTCCACACTGGCGTTAATGGCCAACAGGTTGGTTTTCAGGGCAATTTCATCAATCAAAGACACTACCTGCGAGATCTTTTGGGAGGATTCGCCTAAGCGCTTAATTTTCTTAGCGGTTTCACCCACGGTATTCCGCAGACTGAGAATACTATCAACCGTTTGGTCCATTGCTGAACTTCCTTCCTGCACCGTGGTATAGGCTTCATCTGAAATTAAGGCAGCTTTACCCGCATTGTTGGCCACATCCTCAATAGACATGGACATTTGCTCAATGGAGTTGAGGGTGGTGCGGGTTCGTTCGGTTTCTTGCACGGCCTGCTCAGCCAATGCCTGAATTTCTGTTCCGTTTTCATCGAGAGAGGAACTCACCTGGCCCGAAGAAGTTTTTACCTGGCCAGCAATCTCATTGAGATTATCGATAATGGCATTGAACAAGTCGGCAACCGTACTCATTTCCATAGAAGATAAGCTAGCGCGCACTGTTAAGTCCCCATCGGTGGCGTCTCCCACTTCATCAAGAAGTTGGTAAATCTCCATCTCCAATTGGTCGCGAGATTCTTTCTGTTCTTGCGCAACTTGCTTGGTTTCACTGAGGAGGGTTTGCACCTCAGACACCAAAATATTGAATGTCCGAGCTAGTGTGCGGGTTTCGCGGGTGCCTTCAACCTCAGCACGAGCATCCAAGTTGCCTGCAGCGGCAGCATCAGCAGTGGTGGTCAGTTTTGCTAAGGGATTAGATAAGCTATTGGATAACCAATAAACTAGGGCAGTAACAATACCTGCAAGCAATAGGCCAATTACAGCGAACAGAATCAGTTGGTTACGGGCAACGGCGGCTTCTTCAGCGGTGGAGACGGATGCGATCGCAACCAGCTTCGAGTTGGGAATAACTGATATGTTATAAAACCGATTTTTGTAGGTAAACGACGCAACAACCAGTTGAAAGCTTTCCGATTCTTTCGTCTTCAGCTTGACATCCCGAATCCCTGGAATATTCTGAATTTGCATTTGAGTCGCATTAACGTTTTTATCCTCGGATTCCAAGTAATCTTGCAGCACCTTGGCGGCCGCTACAACATCTACTCCACCCATCACTTCTTGGGCTTTTGTGGTATTGCCTTGCTGGGTAACAGTATTCACCACGGCGTTACTGTCTAGATTCGGGTTCACAATTTGAACCATTTCTGTTTCTGTGAGGCTAGGGGAGACTAGCGTATTGATGGCTTCGTCTAATTCCTTCGTGGCTAACGCTAACTTCATCACACCCAGAAACTTGCCAGAGTCATCCTTAATTTGCTTAGATATAGCAATAACATTTGTATTTGCCGATTCATCAAACTCTGGTTCTTCGATGAATTGCCCCTTTGCTTTTGCTTCTGTCCACCACCGTTCATCATTCTGAACGAAGTCTGAGGTCGGGTTGCTATAGGCCACATTGAAGCCATATTTGTCGGTCACAAATACCTCTGCCAACTGGGCATTCCTGACCACCCGCTCTAAATATTGATTCAATTGGGCATTGGGTTTTAACAGCTTGGTACTAGCAAATTGCTTTTCCACTGCCTCAATTGGCTTTTGAAGAAGTCCCTGAGCTTCTGACTGTTGGGCTCCTTCTTTCACTGCTTGTAGCAATAAGGAATTACTATTGATCAAATCTGGAAATTTTAGGGCATCCAGTAGAAAAATAGTTGAAGCCTCACTGGTGAGTAGACTAACCTCCTCTAGCCGTAATAGGGTTTTTTCCTTCACCTGAGCTTCTGTTTGCACAAAACCGATCGCACTGGTAAGGGCTAGCGGTGCTAAAGCAACTGGCAAAACCGTGGTTAACAGACGTTGACGAAGCGTAGCGGCAGGCTTAAGGGTTGTTTCCGCCTGATGTTCTGAGAGCGTTTCTGTGGATGAACCACTGAGCGGATTTTTCACATTGGTGAGATTGCCGTTGCTATTCGGGGTTGCGTCAGTAGGGGTAAAGTCCTTTTGAGTAGTCATGATCTCTGGATAGGTAAGTCTGTAAAGGAATAGGTCAACACGGAGTTAACAGGTCTGAATTGATAGTGGTTGAGTATTAAGATGGGTAGAGAGCTGGCGCTGTTGCTATCGCAGGTGGATGAAGAATGTAAGTAAGCTGGCCATCTTGCTGGCACCCTCCCGTAACGTAGGGTTGCAGATTGGCAGGGCATAGAGGCGTAGCAGTTTGTAGTTGTTCTTCGCTGAAACGAGTGACCCCTTGAATGTCGAGCACGGCTAAACCCAAGAGGGCTTCTCCGTCAGCAGCAGCCTGATACTTTGAGCCAGGTACCCGCACTACAATGACTCGATATCGTCGCTGAGGACCGACCAGGCAGGGGTACCCCAACAACTGTGGTAGATTCACCAGACAGAACACCTGTTCTCGCGAACTCATCAAGCCCAGAACCGATCTGGGTAAATTGGGTAAGAGGGTAATTTGCTCAGCAGGGACTATTAAGGATTCCTGCACATACACCATCGACATCAATGCCTCAATGCCCTCAGTCAACAAAAATCGCAGATAAGGTTGTCCCTGCAATTGCGTTGCCTGAAATAACTGCGGCAATAGTTCTTGCAGTCTAGACAGAGAAGTTGTCGAAGCAGTGGGTTGTTGGGTGGTCATCTATTTCATCGCCGCTCTAAGGGCACTTACGAGATCTTGCTTGGTGCAGGGTTTGGTGACATAAGCCTCAATGCCTTGCTTGGCTGCCCACATCCGATCTACATCCCGACTTTTGGCCGTGCAGGCTACAACCGGAATATCAGCTGTTTCAGGATTCTTTCTCAGCTTCCGGGCCAAGTCTAACCCTCCCATTTCCGGCATCATCCAGTCGGTAACGATAGCATCCGGCTTATTTTGGCTAACTTTTTCTAATGCTTCAGCCCCATTGGTAGCGGTAACAATGGTGTACCCCTCTTCTGTCAGGTATTGACTGATTAAGTCAAGTTCAGACTGTAGATCATCAACGACTAAAATTTTGCTGCTCATTAATTGTTCCTTTAATCGGTTAGAGGATTAGAATTGACAGGATTAAGAAGGGGTACGTTGGAACTTGCAACGTTGTTGTTTTAGCTAGACGGGGCAACCAGAACTGGGGGAGTGCTGTTGTCCGCAGTGCACAGAAAACAAACAACACATTAGACCGGATGGAGCTGTGTTAAATACTTCTCCACCATTTCTGTTAAGCCTTTTTGGGTAAAGGGTTTAGTGAAATAGTCGGTGGCACCGGCTAATTTGGCGCGGGCCTTGTCAATCATTCTTGTATTTCCCGTCACCATAATAATCGGGGTCTCATCAAACACATTGCTATTCCTGAGTAAATTACACAGACGATAGCCATTGATCTTGGGCATCGTAATATCCAGCAGAATTAAATCAGGTTGAACTCGGAAGATAATGGTGGATGCTTGGATTGGATCACTCACTGTGGTGACTTTATATCGAGTGCTCCCCAAACAACGCTCAATTTCACTCAAAATAGTTGGACTATCATCAATACAGACGATTTTGAAAACCTGATTGGCGTCCTGTGCTGCTTTTGCTACCTGGGCCTTGGATATTTTCGGTACCCGTGGCAGATGATCAAAGGGTGGTTGAGGATTGCGTAGATAGATAACGTTTTGATCTACATAGGGGCCAAAGAGCTGAGCTATATGGAGTTCATCCTGTTTCAACAACACCGATAATTGGCGAAGGCTAAAGCCTCGACTCATTAATTGGGCCAATTTGGTTAATACTTCTGGGGAGAACTTCCCACCAGCAACGGGCTTATTGATATCACGAACATCCAACAAGTAGGGGCGTTGATAGGGGGACCAAATATCAGAGCAGCAATTTTGCCATGCCTTCATCCGCTGCCTCAGGAACCTGATGGTGTCCACTAGCTCCAGTAATGGAATCTCACCCGAAATCGTTGATACCCACTCCGGTTTTGCCACGGCATTGTCCCAGGTAGCTTGACCCTGTCTTAGCCATAAGAACGTTTCTAGGGCATCTTGCGTAAAATCTTCAATGAGTTGTTGGGTCTGCATGGCATCCAACAGATGTCGCTCTTGTAGCCACAGCATCGATCTCCCAATCAGTCCTTGATCGTCAGAGGTTGTTAAGGAAGGACTGCTAACCTTTGCTGCAGGCGGCATTTCCTTAAGGGCATTAAAGGCTTGATCTAGTCCTCGATGGCACAGAAAATAGCTGAGCTGTGCTGGAGTTTGTATCGAACAATCCACATATTGTAATTCCCCCTCGGTCAAATAAATCTGCCAAACAGCACTATCACTCTTGGTTCTGAGAACACCACTAGCTTGAGAGCTTGATAACTCAGTTAACAGCTGATAGGGATCAAATTTAGTCGATTCCATAGGCTAAATCTTTGGGAGTTAGGACTTGCTAGAATTATCAAGAAATTTAGCTTGAAGATGATTAACTCAGTAGGTTAATTTCTCTTTATTTCAGGGATCATCAAGTAATCTAAAATTTACGTTTTAGATAAGTGTTACAAAAAATGACACTTGCTGACTCATGACCATTTCCCTTATGGTACCCATATTTTTGTCGAGTTTTAACCCTATATTTTTATAGTTTTTTTAGAGCTAAATTTCCATATTTATATGAATATGAACTTAAATTTGATGTTTATGGCCTATTACTAGCTTTACCGTTCTTTCTGACTATATTTATTCAAAACTTAATGTTAAAACTCGGTTAGCTTTTAACGAATCTATTTAGCTTTGCTGGTGCGATCTCATCGGGGCAGTCGCGAGTGTAAGACATGCATCGCCTTGATATTTTAGGCTTTCAACGCCACCCTTTGAGTGCATGTATGATGCTATGGAATGTCCTGCTAATCGTAGGACATCGGAGATTGGCCTTAAACTTCTTACACCTACCTAGCATTTCTCAGCAGAGAACGTCAGGATAGATGGAGGGAGAATAGTTCCTCAGTCGTGATGTTTGCAAAGGTCTAAGACGAGTCCATGCCTGAATTGTCCAGTTTCCTTAATCTCCGTTTAGTTATTGAATGTGTTGGCGCGCTCTCACTGGTTATGGTAGCGATTGACGCTCGTCGCCACCGTCAGCACCAAAATCAACTCGAAGCTGATTATGTTCAGCAACAGCAATCGCTCACAGATGATCAAGCGGAGCTGCAAACTCACCTACAAACCTTAACCACTGAGAATCAAACCTTAACGACCGCCTTAGAAACTGCGAAGCAAGCGGTTGATGCCCATGAACAAGAAGTGACCCAACAGCAGGAGCACTTTCGGAATCAACAGCAGATCTGGGAGCAAAACCAACAGACGCAACAAAAACGGCTAGCGGACTTACAAACTGAACTCCAAGCCCAACAGGCCCAATGCCAGCAACTTTCCACAGAATTGGCGGGGCGAGTTGCTGTAGAGACTGATGTAGACGCGCTAACTGCAGCGAAGACCCAAGCTGAGGTGGACCTCCGTCAAGTTCAATCTAAAATCCGAGGTTTGCAACTCCAGGTTGAGACCCTTACCCAAGCTCAGGAGCCATTAACAACAAAGTTAGCTACCGCTGAAGCGACGGTTGCCCATTTGACGGAAACCAATACCCAGCTACAGCAACAACTGCATCAATGGGAACAGCAACAGCAGCAGTCCGAGTCTCAATATCAGCACGCTCAGTCAGTGATTCACACCCTTGAGCAGCAAGTGCTGACGATGACGCAACAGCTCGATACTCAGCGCCAATCTCAGCAGGAGAATTGGGCGGAGGAAAGGACTGCTTTGGAAGCGCAGGTCTCTAACCTAACGACCGCCAAACAGCGTCTAGCCTCTGAGCTAGAAACTGCTCAGGCGGACAAGGCCACCTTAACCTTGCAAGTTGAGACTCTGACAAATACTCAGACGCAATGGACGGCGGCTCAAGCCAATACAGCACAGCAACTAGCCGATCTGGCCGAAGATTATCAACAGCTGCTACAGGATCGCGATCGCTTAGTGATCGAACAACAGAGCATGGCGGATGCACCTGCCCAAGTCGAGCGCCTGACCCAGGATAATCAGATGCTTTGCGATCGCATCAACGAACAACAACAAAATCTTGAAACCTTAAACAGCCAGTTGGCCGCCGCTAAGGCGACGCAGCAACAGCTGGCCGAAGACTATGAAGTGGCTCAAACAACCTTGGCGGCCCTAGAAACTCAGGATGCCGATCTAAATACCGAATTAGCCAACGATCTCCAGGATGCCCATGTTCAAATCAAAGCCCTACAGCAGGAGATATCAGTCCTCACCACAACGAATTCAGAACTGATAGCAGCTAGACAACAAGCCACTGCTGACCTTACCGCGGCCCAAGATTTGACCCAGACTTTGCGCCAGCAGCTGCAGGAACGCCAAACGTTAGCCGCGCAGTCGGATGCAGAGGCCATGGCAACCCTAGAACAACAGCTGCAAACCTTGCAACGCGAGCGAACGGATCTCCACCAACAGTTGGCCAAGAGCCAAACCCAAATGGTGCCGCTGCAACAACAGGTTACCGACCTCAAACAACAGCAACAGACCTTAGAAACAGCCTTACAAGCGGCCCAAGGTCAGACCACTCAACTGGAACAACAGCTCAATACCGCCCATCAAGCTCAGGATCAGCTCCAGCAAAACTTACACACGCAGGTAACGACCCTAGAAGAACAAGCCCGGACCCTAGAGCAAGAGAAAATGGCACTCACCACTGCCCTAAAAGATGCGGAGGCTGTTCCCATACCGTTGCGAGAATCTTTGCAAGTGTCCCAAGCAGCACAGACCCAATTGGAGCAACAGTTAGCAGACCTTTCACAACAAAATCAAAGCTTACAAACCGCTTTGGAAGAGGCCTCTGACTCATCGGCATGGGAAACAAAATTAGCGGCAGTATCTGATGAGTGCGATCGTCTTACCTTAACCGTACAAACGGCAGAGACTACTATCCAGACTCTCACGGCCCAACTCACGGATCTAGAATCTCTCCCGGATCAGCTCCAAAACCTTCATCAAGACAACGCTGGTCTACAAGATTCCCTGCAACAAGCACAAGCCAAGCTGCACCAAGTCCAAACGCTGACGACCGAAGTCGCCCAATTGACTCAAACGCGCCAGACTTTGCAAACCGAGCTATCCCATGCCCAAGGGGAAACTAAGAGATTGCAGGCCCAGATTCAGTCACTGGAGCAACAGGTGGATGAGCTACAAGCCGTTGCTCCCTCTTCAGCGTTAGAACAGCAGCTCCAAGAACTGACAGTTAGCCGTGGACAGCTCCAGCAGGATTATGAAACGGCCACTGCCGAAATCGTGACCCTCCAACAACAGATTCAGCATCTAGAACAACAAAACACTGAGATTCCTGAACTGAGTGAGGCCCTACCTGAACAAGCTATGGCAGCTTTGAAAGAGGCCGATCAGCAGATTACGACCCTAGAAGCCCAAGTCAAAGCCCTTCAGCAAGACAAGGCTGAACTCGAAAAAGCTATGAAAATGGCCAAGGACGTGGTCTCTCATTTTGAGCAACAGGTCAACCATCTTACCCAAGAAAAGCATCAGCTGGAGGCGCAACGCCAGCCTGAGAGTGCCTCCTCAATGCCTGCCGTTCCCCAGGAAGAGTCCTCTCTCCCCTTAAGCGGACAAAGTTTTGTGATTACGGGGAAACTGGCCCAATTGAGTTATGAACAAGTGAAAACAGTGATTCAGGAAGCTGGAGGAACCATTAATACTCACCCCAGCGCCAAAACCAGTTATGTGGTAGTCGGCCAAGACCCTGGCAATAAGTTGAAAAAGGCTGAAAAATATAGCATTCCGCAGTTGTCAGAACAGCAATTGGTCGAGTTGCTGGGACTGGATCTTTCGCCCTAAGCACTGTGTTCTGAATCCAAGCAAGTTATTGCAAAATCTTGCAATCCTCAAAGAAATATAGAATTCCATTTCCCTACCGTTAGGAATTGCTACTGGTCCTCAAAGAACATGGGAGAATTTCGGTTGGAATTCTGAGCCTAATTTCTGAGGAGATAACCCTATGACGGTGCGAACCATCACAGATCAGCAAACAACGATCCAATTTCCAGGTTACAAGCTGGATGATGCCGATGCTTGGTTAGAAACCTTGAAAGAAGGTGGACGCCAAGTTCGCGGAGAACTAGCCAAAACCTAGTTTTAGGGGCTACGTTCAAGACTGCCCTGCTTCTGCCATTAGGTTAGAGTTCCTCTTCTGAGGCAATACCCTCACGCGCGAGGGTATTTTTGTATGCAAGGTCACGGATTGATTGCGTATCCTTGGGCTGTAAGGTTTGTGCTTGTTCAAACCATTGCTCTAACTCAGCGGTGCATAGCCAAAGGTGACATTGAACTCTTGGCACCATAGGGCGACGGATGCATACTCCTCTAAATTAATCCCATCGGGAATTGCATAGAGCTGCTTGCCACTAAACTTCTCTAGTGGAGATAACGTAATATAGGATCCTTCTTCGATCGCTGCTGGAACAGTCGCTTGACGAGAGAGGACTACTTTGACATCAGGCCCCTCGCCCGTACTGAAGTCAGAACTCAATTCCAAATATTGCTTGCCCTCCTTGGTGATGATTTGGGCAGAGCCTGTAGATTGCTTTTTGACGGTGACAAACTGTCCAGAGGAGACCACAGACTGACGAGCGATGAGCAACGCATTGTCGCTAACATTGCCCTGAGTCATAGAAGCCGCAGCTAAGCTAGGCTGAACCACACTGGTCGCTAATACGAAAGCAGATAGAGTGCCAAAGACAAGACGTTTCATGATCATTTCCCTATAAGACTGAACTTATTTCTAAGTATGTCGACTCAATTTGAGAGGGATTTGATCAACACCTGAGACGGGCATAAATTAAATTGAGGATTGGCTGAGAAAATATAGTCCAAGTTTGGCAATGTTAGAGATTGCGAGCAGCAAAGGTATCGCAATCCTTCAGGCTCCCCTGCTGAAAGCCCACCTTAAACCATCGAACGCGCTGGGCAGAACTCCCGTGGGTAAAGGAATCGGGAGTTACGTAACCTCGGGCCTGCTGCTGCAATCGATCATCCCCAATACTACTGGCTGCATTAAGGGCTTCTTCTAGGTCTCCTTGCTCCAAAAGTTGGCGCGTTCGATCCGCATGGTGAGCCCAAATCCCGGCAAAGCAATCTGCTTGCAATTCTTGCCGCACTGAGAGTTGATTCCCTTCAACGGGGCTGACGCGACGCTTCAGATCCTGGACCTTGCGAGACACCCCTAACAAGGTTTGCACATGATGCCCGACTTCATGGGCAATCACGTAAGCTTGGGCAAAATCACCAGGGGCTTGATGTCGCTGCTTGAGGTCATCATAAAAGCTGAGGTCGATATATACCTTTTGATCCGCTGGACAATAAAATGGCCCCATCGCGGCTTTGCCTAAACCACAGGCGGAGGGGGTTTGGCCTGTAAATAAAACTAAGTTGGGCTTGCGATAAGTGAGTCCTTCTTGTTGGAATAACGTCTCCCAGGTGTCTTCGGTATCCGCGAGGACAACGGATACAAAGTCTGCCAACTCATCTTCTGCCGCAGGTCGGTTCCCTGGCACGGAGGAGGTTGGCCGATTGTCGGCCTGGTTCAAAATAAAACTAGGATCAATGCCAAAAAAAGCGGCAATCAGGGCAATCACCAATAACCCCAACCCACCGCCTGTCACCGAAGGCCTAGCAGAGCTGCCCCGCCGATCTTCTACGTTGCTACTTCTGCGACCCATTTTCCAGCGCATATCTATCCTCCTTGGGACTTGAGCATCTGCCCCCAGTGCAGCATAAACAATTTTTTGTAAGAAAATAAAATTTTTAAGCCTAATTTCCAGTCGATATTTCTGAACGATACCGAGGGGGCACGATTAATGCGATTCGTTAAGGGAGAGAACTTATGGCGGGGTTGAGGAGATCGAACAAATGATTAATGATGTCTTGAGGATTCTTTAACTGTATGGATTCTGGCGTCGACACCTGGCCTATCCCCTGTCCCTGCTGCTGTTGATGGAGCTGACGGCGAGTGTTGACGTAGGCTAACATCAGTTCCTGATGGACTTTTTCCTGATCAGCATGTGGGGCGGTATGGACTTTGACGAGGATCACTCCATTGCCCTTATGTTCAATACATTGGATACCCATTTGCGCTTGGGGATACATGCGCTGGATCCGTTTGAGTGCATTGGCAAAGGCCGTCCAGTTAACCCCCTTATGAAAGGTGAGATTAATGGTTTCTGCACTGGTCCACAGTAGCTCTGCGAGTTCTCCGGTCAAAAACTTGCCGTGACTCGGCTGGCGACCTTGCTCATTCTTTTTCAGATAGATATATTCACAAATCGTATGGTCAAACTGAGTGGTGCGGTTGAGCAGGGTCTCTTCAAAACAGGCTGCCGTTAAGTTGGTCATCGACAGATTAGCCCCTTGGATCTGGCTCCGAGATAGATCGGCTTTTCGCAAATCTGCTTCTCGTAGATCGGCCGCGGTTAAATTCGCTTCGTTCAGGTTGGCCTGGTGGAGATTGGCGTGCAAAAAACTGGCTTTGCGACAGTTTGCTCCTGCTAATTGGGCGGCGTTTAAGTTGGTGTCGACAAAGAGGGCTTTGCTGAGATTGGCATTGATCAAATCACTGTCGCTGAGGTTGGTATTCTTCACATCGGCATGACTTAAATCAACGCCGCCCAAATTGGCTCGACAAAGCTGACCTTTTTTCAGGGTGCTGCCCTGGAGATTAGCGCCTCTTAAGTTGGCTTCAATCAAAATAATGCCGTTGAGATTAGCGCCGTGTAGATCGGCCTCAATCAGTCTGGCGAAGCTCAGATCGGCTTTGCTTAAGTTGATATTGCTCAGATCGGCCCGTGATAAATCGGCTTCACCCAACAGGGCTCGGTTGAGGTTGGCCCCATGGAGATTCACATCGCTTAAATTGGCTTCTAAAAGCGTGGCTTTGATCAGATGAGCTTTACGGAGATTGGCTTTGCTAATATTGGTCCGACTTAAATCTGCAAAGTTTAAAATGGCTTGGATCAGACTCGCTTCCACCAATAGGGCCTTGGTGAGCCGAGTTTCAATCAGAATAGCTTGGTCTAGATTGGCAAAGCTTAAATCCACTGCTTTGAGATTGGCTTTGCCTAGATTAGCCCCGGTGAGTTTGGCTTCACTCAAATAAGCATCGGATAAATCGGCAACGCTTAAGTAGGCTCCGCTCAGATCAGCCCCGGTTAAATTGGCATGGTTAAGATTGGCGCCAATAAGATTGGCTCCGCGTAGATCCAATCCGCTGAGATCAGCTTCACCTAAATCTGGCTGATCAGAGAACTTCTCTTTGCGCCAGGCATTCCAATGTTTGACTCCACGCTTAATCAAGCGGAGATGGGCCGTATTTGCCACAGAGGTAATTTTCCTTTTTGTTTACTGCACTCGAGCGTTCCCCCCCGCCTTTAGATATGCAATAGTTAAGTTGGTGAATGCCAAATAATATTAAACTCTGACTAAATTATATCTTCATCTGCTGTCTACTGACCTCAGGGTAACCTGACATTCTCTTTTTTGGCGAGATGCGTACTAAAAGATGTTAACTGTGTGTCTAAATCTTGGTCAGTTGATAGTCGAGTGAGCCGTTGTTCTTCTGTGGGCGTAAAGGTTTGAAATGCCTGCTGTTGGCTAGAAAGTAAGGCGGCGGTGGCATCGGAAATATCGCCTTGACGGTTGTGTAGGCGCGATCTCAACACGGTCTCAGGGGCAGTACAGTACACGATCTGGATCGGAAGATGCGCGTGTTCCGCCAGGGTGAGGACTTGAGCGCGTAAGTTTTCCTGATCATATTTGGCATCTAAAATCACCGTCCATCCTGCCTGGGCTAAGGAGAGGCCCAACTCGGCTAAGCGCTGATAGGTCTTTTGGGTCATGGTTGCGGTATAGATGTTATGCCCCTTTCCACCGGGTTGATCCAAGGGAATGCCAGCCAGGTGTTTGCGAACCGCATCGGACCGGATATGAATGCCATTGAATTGGGTGGCCAGACGACGGGCCACCGTGCTTTTCCCAGATCCTGACAAACCCGACATCAGGAGGATTTGCCCCTGCCGGGGTTGAGTATATTGATAGGCCAAATGAAAGTAGTGTGTAGCTTGTTGCCAATACGAGCGGGCTGTGGGGGCTGAGGTATCCGTATTTTGGGCTGTCATGCTGTTAACATTGCCGCGAATCGTCGCCCGCATGCTTAAGTAGGCCGGTAGTAATAAGGCCCCCTCGTAGTCCCCTGTCTGTTCTAGGTAGGTATTGAGAAAAATATTGGCCAAGTCAGGACGATGGTGAAACTCTAAGTCCATCACCATAAAGGCCACATCGTAAATGACATCAATATGGCGAAATTCACGGCAAAATTCGATGCAGTCAAAGATTTGAATGCGATCTTGATAGAGACAAACATTATTTAGGTGTAAATCACCGTGACAGTCGCGGATTTTGCCGTGGGTGACTCGCTGGTGGAGCCCATCTGAGTGGTCTCGCCAGAACTGTTGGGTAAAGGCTCGGGTTTGCTGCCACTGGTCTTGCGTTTGGGAGATTCCAATAAACGCTTTGGCAAGGGTGTAGTTTTCCTCATCGATAGCGCTGAGTGCCTCGGGTGTGCCATTTCGCTGAATCGCTGGGCTAGTCGCAGCAGCAGTGTGGAAGTGAGCCACTACTTGACCCAGTTCTTGTAGATGGGATGACGTTAACTGACCGATATGGAGCAGGTGACTAAACAACCCCTCCTGAGGAAACTGACGCATTTGCAGCGCATAGTCGATGATCGGTGTTTGGGGATGAGGAGAGGTTTGGAGGTAATAGTCATCGTCTTGATAAATGGGCCAGACGGCCAGATAGAGGTCTGGAGAAAGACGACGGTTAAGACGGAGTTCTTCTTGGCAGAAGTAGGCCCGTTGTTCCAGCGTGGAGAAGTCTAGCAATCCAAACTGAGTGGGCTTTTTCAGCTTGTAGGCGAAGTCTCCGGTTAAGAACACATAGGAGATATGAGTTTGCAGTAGCTGCACAGGGGCCTGGACCGGATGAGGATAGAAATCCGGCTGCAGCATTCGCTGAACGAGGAGGGGTAATGCAGCATCCATGGTTCCCTGATAGGTCTCTATTTCTATTTTAGACGAATGGCTAAGGGCCAATTATAAAGTCGGTCTGAAGGGTCAATAAGCCCTTTAGGAATTCGCGTTAAGCTGGCAGCTAGCAACCAAAATGGATGGCATGTCTCTACTGAAAAGCCTTTGGGGGGGGATATGGGTGAGCGGGATGATGGGGGCCTCCATCGCCACTGCTGCCCCTGCTTTAAAGCCGCATTGTCTGTCTCAACTGCGGCGAGACGTGGATGCGATCGCATCCCAACCCCTGTTTAATCAAGCTCGCTTGGGCATTGCGATTCAGCCCTTGGGGACCACTCAACCCCTTTATGCTCGGGATGCTCAGCGTTATTTTCTGCCCGCTTCTACTATAAAGGTGATGACCACGGCTGCCGCCCTGACCCAACTGGGGCCGCAATTTCGGATTCCAACGGAGGTCTATGGCACAGGGGTAGGCAAGACGCTGGAGCACTTGAGAATTGTGGGCCGAGGCGATCCGAGTTTATCCGATCCGCAACTCCAGCAGATCGCCGCTCAACTGCAGAAACAGGGGGTGCGTCAGATTAAACACCTTGTCGGAGAGGATCGGTATTTCCAGAACAGTGTGGTGCCCTCTTGGGCCTGGGAGGATCTGCAGGCCGGGTATGGAGCACCTATCAATAGCCTGATTCTCAATCAAAATGCCTATGAACTGAAGCTATGGCCGCAGTCCTTGGGCCAACCCTTAAAGATAGAATGGCTGTCTCCGCCGCCCACGGGTGCTTGGCGACAACTGAACCGCACGCGCACGGTCGCCAAAGATGCACCTGAATTTGTCAATATTGAGCGCCGTCTCCAGGGCAAAACCTTAGAAATAGAAATCACTGGACAGTTACGGGTGGGGGCACCTCCCGATCGTTCAGCGGTGGCCATTGTCAATCCGGGGTGGTTTCTGCTCCACCGCTTACAGGCCCTTCTGGCTCAACATCAAATTCAGGTGGGGCAGATCTCTTTACTCACCCGTGATCAGGCGCGTCAGATGGCGCTAAAAACGTCGTCAGAGCGTCGCTTAGTTCAACTTCAATCTCCACCGCTTTCAGCCTTAATTGCCACCACCAATCAAGAGAGTAACAATCTCTATGCCGAAGCGTTACTCAGAACCTTAGGGGGAACCGTGGCCCCCAAGAACAGCCCCCAAACCAGCCATCAACAAGGCTTAACAGCGCTGCAGCAGGCTTTAACCCAATTGGGGGTGGATGCCTCCGCCTATGACCTTGCGGATGGTTCAGGGTTATCCCGCCATAATCTGGTCAGTCCGATGGCGCTCGTACAGACCTTGGATGGCGTCCTTCGCTCTCCCCATGCCGCTGTTTTCCAAGCGTCCTTACCGCAAGAGTCCGTGGGCAAACATCCAGCATCTACGCTGAGGAGTAAGAGTGGCGGGATGCGAGGGGTTTCCACCTTGGCAGGCTATCTGCAAACTGCCCAGTCTTCGCCCATCCTATTTAGCATCATGGTGAATCAATACAACCAATCCAGTGCCAAACGGCGTCAAGCGATGGACGCCATCCTGTTATCCATTCATCGTTGGCAAGCTTGTCAATCTAAAAGCTGATGACCTCACATTCTCCTTCTGAACCGCAGACTGCTACGGTCTTGTCCGTATCTGGGATGAAATGCGCAGGCTGTGTCCGAGCGGTGGAAAAACGCCTCCAGCAGCAACCCGGCGTTTCGCGGGCGGTGGTCAATTTAGTGACGGAACAGGCGGCCGTTGAATATGTCCCCCAAGCGGTTGATCCAAACGCCTTAGCCCAGCTGCTCACCACCGCTGGATTCCCCAGCCAGGTTCGGGACCGAGACCCTGCCTCTAGCGCTGGCAATGGCGCTGGCCAGGCTCCTGGTCCTAAGGCAGGGGTGGATTGGCAGTCGGTCCAGCGGCTGATATTCGCCGCTATGTTAGTGGTCTTATCCGGGGTGGGGCATCTAGGACATCTGCCAGGGTTTGCCCTTCCGGGGAGCATCCAATTTCACTGGGGATTAGCAACCTTGGCTTTGCTGGGGCCTGGACGTTCCATTCTCTGGGAGGGCTGGCAAGGGCTCCGGCACAATCTGCCGAATATGAATACCCTGGTGAGCTTGGGGAGTGTGACGGCCTATCTGGCCAGCGTTGTGGCCGTGGTTTGGCCGCAGCTGCATTGGGACTGCTTTTTTGATGCACCTGTGATGATTGTGGGCTTAATTCTATTAGGTCGGGCCTTAGAGGCGCAAGCGAGGGGACGAACTAAAGCGTCCTTGGAGAATCTGTTGGCCTTGCAGCCTATGGTGGCCCGCTGGCTGCCCGATCCTGAGGCCCATCCTGATTATGGGGTGGATGTTCCCGTGCAAGATGTTCAGATGGGCGCCTGTTTGCAGATTTCGCCAGGGGATAAATTCCCCGTGGATGGCCAAGTCCGGTCGGGACATACCCTTGTGGATGAGGCGATGCTCACGGGGGAAGCGATGCCCGTCGCTAAAGCACCCGGAGATGAGGTGGTGGCAGGGACACTGAATCAATCGGGGCTGGTCACCATTGCTGCCACGCGCACGGGCCAACAAACCACCTTGGCCCAAATTATTAAGTTGGTGGAAACTGCTCAGACGCGGAAAGCGCCGATTCAGCAGTTTGCTGACCGAGTGGCTGGCTACTTCACTTATGGCGTACTTGCGATCGCAACCCTGACCTTTCTGTTTTGGGTTGGCATTGGCGTTCATCTCTGGCCCGACGTCATTGCTCAAGGCACCCTACCCATGATTCATGATCCAGAGGTGCCAGCCGTCATCGATCCAGGAGCGGCCAGTATTTTGCTGGGGCTGAAATTGGCGATTGCGGTGCTTGTGATTGCCTGTCCCTGTGCCTTGGGGCTGGCGACCCCCACTGCCATCTTAGTGGGAACCAGCTTAGGCGCTGAGCGAGGTTTATTGATTCGAGGCGGAGATGTTCTCGAACAGGTCCATCAGCTCGATACCATCGTGTTTGATAAAACTGGAACCCTGACGTCTGGGCACCCGAAAGTCACCGATTACTGGTTGTCGGAGTCCCCTCCAGATCTCCCCCTTTGGGAGTCTCCGCTGTCACCCGAGACCGTGCTCCAGATGGCGGCCACTCTAGAAGTTGGCGGTCGCCATCCTCTGGCAACGGCCATTTTAGATCACGCCCAGACTTTATCAGTGCCGCTCTGGTCGACAACGGCCTTGGAGGTGGTGCCCGGAGCAGGGGTCTGTGGACAGGTGGAACAGTGGACGGCCCATTTAGGCTCAGCAACGTGGCTGCAGCAGTGTGGGATCGAAATCCCTGTTACGGCCCAGCAACAAGCACTAGCTCAGGCAGGCAAAAGCGTTGTTTATTTGGCCGTTGCGAATACCTACCTGGGTGGAATTGCTGTGCAGGATACGCTCAAACCCGATGCCGCGCCAACGATCCGCCAGCTGCAAGAGATGGGGCTGCACGTCAAAATGTTGACGGGCGATCAAGCGGCAACGGCGGAGGCAATGGCCCCATCGCTCCACCTAGAGATGAAAGATATTGAAGCGGAAGTTAATCCAATGGGTAAAGCGACCGCTATTGTCCAATTACAAGCTCAAGGCCATAAAGTCGGCATGGTTGGAGACGGCATCAATGATGCCCCAGCGTTAGCTCAAGCAGATGTCGGCATTGCCCTGAGTGGTGGTACAGATGTCGCCATAGAAACCGCTCAAATCATCCTGATGCCTGGTCATACAGAAGCTAGGTCCCTTAGTAGCCTTGTGGATGCTTTGCGTCTGAGCCAAGCCACCTTTCGTAAGATTCAGCAAAATCTCTTTTGGGCGTTTGTCTACAATCTGATTGGCTTACCTATTGCCGCAGGCTTACTTTTACCTCAATTTGGCATTTTGCTCAGTCCGGCTGTCTCGGCGGCGATTATGGCCTTTAGCTCTGTGAGCGTGGTTACCAATTCTTTACGTTTGCGGCGTTTGTCCTTTTAATTAATATTGTATTTTCGTTGTGAAATATTTTGCTTCCGCCTGCAGAGGGGCAATCAACCGCCTTATTGATGTAAATAAATTTAAACTTAATTGAACGAAGATTAAGTTTTGCTTTTGTGCTTCCATGCCATTGGTAGAGGATAGACATTGCTCTGGGCTCTAAATCTAGTGAATTCAATGAGGGCTTTGACACTAGATATAGTGGCAGCCTGCTCTAGAGCAGGCTTATCCTGGGTGAAATAGATCACGGAATGGTGGTGATCCAGATCAATAAATGCTCTACTGAAAAGGGGAGCAAGTTCGTACGACAGTGGGGAATCTGAACGACATATCACGGTGATGTGATGGGAAATAAGTGAGTTCGGATGTCGTTTTCGAGCGTATAGGTCATAATTGCGGTGGAAGTCATTGTAGACGCCCCCAATTTTTGTGAGAAAGGCTACAATCGTGGAGGTTTAGCAATCGTCGATGGCTTGGAGCCCAATACAGGACTGTGTTTCGTTCTGGGTTGGCCTTCAGCTTGCCCATGCAGATACTGTCTGGGTCAAATCAATCGGCGTCTAAGCTCACCCCCCCTAGCTGAATTTGTTAGATTCGGTTGTAGTGAGTAAATATGGTTCTCCTATCGTTTTAATTAGGGAGTATTGAGGAATCCGGCATGACCCAAGCCAATAATGTACTAGAAGCTATCCAAGCCCCTGCGAATGATTTAGATAATCTTGTGGAGGATGCTGCCAGTAGCGCTAGTGAGGATAACCAAGCTGACGAAGGAGGGAAAGCGAGTAAAGCCCGTACTGCCCGTCGTCGCGGTCAATCCAAGAAAAAGCATTACACGGAAGATTCCATCCGTCTTTATTTACAAGAAATCGGCAGAATTCGGTTGCTACGAGCTGATGAAGAAATTGAATTGGCCCGTAAAATTGCAGATTTGCTAGAGCTTGAGCGAATTTACGACGATCTTTACGATCGCTTAGAACGTGAGCCTCAGCTGCAAGAGTGGGCTTTAGAAGTGGATATGCCCCTCAATCGCTTCCGCCATCGGCTCCATGCAGGGCGGCGTGCCAAGGACAAAATGGTGCAGTCGAACCTCAGGTTGGTGGTGTCCATCGCCAAGAAATATATGAATCGGGGCCTATCGTTTCAAGATTTGATTCAAGAAGGCAGCTTAGGATTAATTCGAGCTGCGGAAAAGTTTGACCATGAGAAAGGCTATAAGTTCTCCACCTACGCCACTTGGTGGATTCGGCAGGCTATTACTCGTGCGATCGCAGATCAATCCCGCACTATTCGTCTTCCCGTCCACCTCTACGAAACCATTTCCCGCATCAAAAAAACCACCAAATTGCTCTCCCAGGAAATGGGTCGCAAACCCACAGAAGAAGAAATTGCGACTCGGATGGAAATGACCATTGAGAAGCTCCGCTTTATTGCTAAGTCCGCGCAGCTACCTATTTCTTTGGAAACGCCCATCGGTAAAGAAGAAGACTCTCGATTGGGAGACTTTATTGAGTCCGATGGTGAAACCCCTGAGGATCAAGTTTCTAAGAGCCTACTGCGCGAAGATCTAGAAACGGTTTTGGATACGCTCAGCCCTCGTGAGCGGGATGTTCTCAAGCTGCGATATGGCTTAGATGATGGCCGGATGAAAACCCTAGAGGAAATTGGCCAAATTTTTAACGTTACCCGTGAGCGAATTCGCCAAATCGAAGCCAAAGCGCTTCGTAAGCTGCGCCACCCCAATCGCAATAGCGTTTTGAAAGAATATATTCGCTAGTTTCTCGCTTTGCTTTTCTGGTTTATATTCAGTGCCAGGTTGTACTGAGTGTGACCCTTAGAAAAGCACGGTGAGCCGTAGTCTATATGGGCATCAAGCAACCTCCCTTAAATTGGGCTGGGTTGCTGGTGCCCAATCATTGTATATGCTGGTGAGGGTGGGGGATATGAACAGTCGTATTTTGTAGGATTGATGCGTTCAGTGATCACTGAAAACGTTCATTCAATAAACTTCTGAATATTAGCGTTGCTAAGTTGTGAAGTGCCCGGCCAAACTGCTCATAAACGTTATCCAAGCAGACTACTGTTATCCTATGTTGTTGCCCCATCTAGAACTGCTCAACCACCAAGCTGAAGATATTCGAAATTGGTATATCAACAAAACCTTGGGGGACCCCCATCGTCCAGCTATCCAGTCCCTGCATGACCGTCATATTTGCGTCATGGGGGGGTGTGGTCAAGTCGGATCTCACCTGATTACCAAACTGTATGAGTATGGCTACCCCGTTGATCACCTCTCAATCAATGATGATTTACGACTGGGTAAACGCGAAAATTTACCCGTTATTTTTCGTGACCAAGTCGATACCCGGTGCCATCGCGATTATGCGCTGAACCCAGATCGCCAGCCTGACATTTTAATTTTTGTCGGAGGGCGATCGAGTGCCCCTCATTTCCAGAGTCTGGCCGATGTTCTAGAAGAAGTTGCAATCTGGAAAACGGTTCTAGAATGGTGCGTGGCGGAGAAGATTCGGCTTATTTTTGCGTCTACCAGTAGCCTTTGTAAAAAGCGACCTTCCCTGGAAGAGCAGCGGGTCTGGCCTGCTTCGCTGTATGAAGCGGCGAAGTTGATGATGGAGGACATGATTATTCAGCAAGCCCTCTGCGATGATTTAGCGGCCCAAATTTGCCGATTTTTTTCAGTCTATGGCGTCACCGAGCAACATAAAGGGGCGTTTGGCAATCTATATACTCAAATTCTGTGGCATACCCTCCAACAAATTCCCTTTGAGCTATGGGGGCGAGCGGGACAATTTGTGCCAGGTGAGCAAACCCGAGATACGATTTTTGCCGCAGAAGTGTCGCGAGCGCTCCTGTATTTGTTGACTTTGCCAGAGCCGCAGCCTCAGGTCGATAACATTTCGGACATGGTCTACAACATTGGCCAAGGTCAACCGATTTCGATTCGCACCATGATCCAACAGATTGAAGCCTTATTGCCCCCAGAATGCCAGCCCCTGATTGTCGAGGCTGAAGTGCCAGAAACGATCCCCAATTATGTGGTTCATACCTGGGGAAATCCCCAGAAGCTTCTAGGCACTGACTTTCACCCCCTTTTTACTGAGCATCCTGATAATCTGAAATTTATTGCCTATGCCTTGCTGAGCAATCTGGATTGGTACTGGTCAACGGTGGAGGATTTGCGTCGTCAGTCCTTAGTCAAGGTTTGATGGCTAGAGAATGGATGGGATTGTGGCAGGCTTAAGGATGGTTCAGGGAATGCTGAAGGTGATCAGATCACCCCTGGGAAATATGACACACTCAAAACAGTGGTATCAAGCCCATCAGTTACGGAGGCTTCAATGATGAATGTGTTTGAAGACGTGAGCCGCTTTTTAGAAAAGCAGTTAGAAGAATTTCTTCGAGCCCATCCACATTTGGAATTGCAGGTTCTGGTCGATAATTTGCGAGAGCAGGACGTTAAAACAACTAAGTTACTGGCCGAACTAGAAGCGGAAGAGAAACGTCAACAAGATGCCATTTTAGCGACAGCGAACGAGATCCAGCGCTGGCATGAACGCATTAAAAAAGCGGAGGCAGCTGGACGACAGGACTTGGCCACGGCAGCTAAAGCGCGCGAAGCCTCACTGCTAAGCCAAGGCAACCAACAGTGGGGACAAATGGAGGTGACCAAAGCGCGATTGCAGCAAACCCAATCCTTGTTGGAGAAAATTCGGGTCCGGCAACAAGAGGTGCAAGAAAAAATTCGACAAACACCTCGTAAACCCCAGCCCAGCCCAGCCCCCTCTCAAACGTCAGATCCTTCCAGTGGTTGGTATCACAAGGTCTCCCTGGGTGATCCCGATCCCCTAGACGAACAGTTCAGAACTTGGGAAAGAGAGGCAGAACTCGAAGCGTTAAAACGCCAGATGGGGCGCTAAGGTATTCTGTATCCACCTCCAGTGCAGCGGTTTTAAACGTCTAGCAGGGCATTCAGTTGGATGACTGAATGCCCTGCTATCGATATAGGATTGTTGAGAATTGATTTAACCGAAGAGATTCTCAATCAGGTACTGTTCAGTTTCTTCTTCCGGAGAGGGATCGCCACTAATTAAGTCATGAATGTTTTGACTGAGGTCACGGGCTTTCTCGTATTGTGTCAAATCCCCTTGCTCAAAATAGAGCTTGGCTGCTGTGCGCAGGTCATCAACAGCATGTTGCTTGTGATCAAAGTCGGATTTGAGTAGGCCGCGCTCAAAGTAAGCATTGGCAAGGGTCGGCTCTAGTTGAATCGCCTGAGAGAAGTCTTCCATGGCGATGCGATGATCTTCTAACCGCTGCAATTGCTTGCGAATAAGACCGCGCTGATAAAAGTGATCCGCTATCGCTGGATTGGCTGAAATGGCCTGGGTGAGGGTGTCAATCTCTCTGAGGATTTCCACCAGTTCCTCCACACTTTCGGTTTGGGCTGCAAGATGCTGAGAATTATTTTGTTGGGCATCGACACGGCTATCCAGGTCTGAAGCAGAGGACTGTAGGTATGCGATCGCATTTTTTAAATCCTCCATGTCTGTGGACAGTTTCTCAACTTGTGTTTGCGATGTTTGATTTTGCTCGTTCAGGGTCTTAAAGGTGACCTCTCCCTGTTGCTGGGACTGTTTGAGCGTTGTGAGCACAGATTTCAACTCGTCTGTTTGTTCCGTTAAGGTGGCGATGGTTTGCAACGCTTGGGTCTTTTGCTGAGTTAAATGCTCAATTTGAGCATGAACGCCTTCACTACTTTGCTTCAGTACAACGATCTCAGCATGGGCTTCGTCTTGGCACCGTCGGATCAAATGGGCGTTCTCCATCCGTTGCTGCTCTTGAACAGCCGCAATCTGTTGACGGCGATTGGTCAGATTAAGGATAGCGGTTAAAGACAAAGGAATTGAGGCAAAAGCAATTTGCTGAGTGACCAGGGAGGCAACACCCCCGCCGATCGCGGCACAAACAGTCAGGGTATCAATGAGGTTAATCCCGCCGGAGGGACTGGCGCTCTCTTGCATGTTATTTGCGGCTTGCATAGTTTCCGAAAATCCTAAAATTCTCAATAATGGTTCAGGGACAATTAGTTTAGTAGGGCTTGATTGAGATGTAACGCAGGCATCATTAAATCGGCCTCTTCCGCCGTGAGATGCTCCCGCAGAATTTCAGGCATTTCTTGCCATGTCAATGTAGATGCATGCTCATCCTTAACGGCATGGACAATCGTTCGTTGCCAAAGTAATAGCCCATCTCGGAGACGATCGAGATCATTAAACAGCATGGCCGTTGCTGTATAGCGCAGCGTATTTTTGCGATCGCGATGGCACGTTTCTCGATAATCTTTAGATCCCTTATGAAAGACTTGCGGATCAATCTCCATTAATTTTGTATCCGCTTGCTCCATCAGGGTTGCCTCAGCATCCCGAATTTTTTCATAGGCGCTAATGCGTTGGCGAGCGGACTGAATATAGGACTTTAAAAAGTTCAGGTCTGCATCCGTTGCATAGCGACCATCTGCTTCAATACTCAGGTGCTTGAGTTGTGACAGCATATTATTTCCCCCTCATTAATGTTGGTTGTTTATACGGGTTGTGAATGGGCTAAGTGAGTTGAAACGTCACTGCGAGTCTCTTCCAGTTGGCTGATCATGGATCGAGTGATGAGTTTCCCTTTCTCCACCAGAACCTTGCCATCTAAGGGATGTAAAATATTGTCTTCAGCGCGGCGACCAATCAAGCATTCGATGTCACTTATATCACTGAGATACATCCCCGCCGGGAGTTCGACAACGACGCCCTCGCCCATGACTTTGCTTTGGCAAGCCAAACGGGAATTCAGTTTACAGGTTGTGATCACTCCTAAGGTCCGCCGTTCCCGGCGACTCATGGGAGACAAATGTTCCATCCCCTCTTTGATGTGGATATGGCAAGTGGCACACATTCCACGCCCCCCACATTCGCTGAGAACCTTCAGTTCATTTTTGAGTAAGGCCGATAGCAAATTATCATTGGTGGCGATACTCGTTTCTTGGCCAATAGGGTCTAATTTAACGATTTTGGCCATCGCTATACTCTCCCAGTTTGTCTACGGATTAATTGTTTTGACATGGGTCTAACTCACAGTTGCAGCAGGTTGACTACAAAGTTGCGATAGGATTGTGTCGTGATCCTGAGCTTCTTTGATCCAAGCTTCGGCAGCTTTGATCCGCTCTGGCAACCCTAAAATAAAGGAGTTGTGGGTGGCCTGCAGCGATTCACAGGTGGTTTGCACACAGCCCAGCTCACGTCCCGTTAACTGACTAAAAAAGGCGCTCAAGAGTCCTGACTCGACAAAGCAAGAGGGATGTTCTCCCGCCCCTCGCACTTTAGCAAAGGCAGAATGCTGAGTCTGAACGACCAAAAAACCCTGTTGATGGTAACTAAAATCAAGCTCGATCAGTCCCCAGCCATAAGTTTTCCAGCATGCTTTGAGTAGCTGTAAAAACTCCACCATTTCCATCTCAGCTAGAGACTTCCCGTAGTATTCACTAACCTCAGAGGCAAATCGTCGGTAAAAATTTCTTCCCCAATAATAGCCACATTGTTGGAGGACTAAGTCGGCAGCGGGGCCTACTTCATGTTCTAAACCGGAGTACAGCGCACTCAACAAGGTTTCTGGCAACGCAATTAAGCGGGCGCCTTCCCGGTTCTCAATCAATCCTAGTTCCGTGTCCCCTTGGACGTATACATTGGGGGCAAAGAAATTACCAGGGATATGCTTCTGGCTTGTTAACTCTTCAACGGCAATCATTATTTCGATCCTCTGGTCATTAACCCAAAACCACTAATTCTCGATTACTATCTTCACTGAATAGCGCTGCATCGACGGGCTGGAGGAAAGGCTCTATCAGCATGATTTGGTCCTCAGCCAAGACGGAGTGCAAGCACTGATGCAGTAACTCACTGATATGTTGATGCAAGGAGAGGTATTCGTCCCCACTCACTACATCCGTGAGCCAGCCCAGTTGGTCGGTCAGCACCTCAGGCTGATCCATCAGCATAGCCATGGCACTGTAACGTAATACAGCAATCCAATGGGTCAACACTTTTTCGATATCGGATGGAGAATTGGAGGCAGGTTCCTTATGCAGCTGATCTGCAATGGTTTGGAAAATAACCAGCTCATGATCTCGAATAGCTTCATATACGGTCAATCGATCTTGCAGAGCATCCACTTGCTGCTTGAAGCTATTCATCTCTGTGGGCTGTAGGTAATGATCTTCCGCAGCGCGCGCAAGATCTTCAAAGGTTGATTGCATGATAATCCTCAAAACATATCAGAGAAGTCATTTAAGTTCAGGTCATCCTCAGGAGCAATCAGGGATGACTTCGATATATCGGGTATGGCGGCGATATTGGGGTGCCCTTCCCAAGCAAAGTACTGAAAGAAGTCCTTGATAGTCAGACGGGTAGAAAACGACTGAGAGGAGGGCACCAACGTTTGTGGTTTGACGGGAAGTCCTAACCAATTCAATTGACTCAAAAAGGTCTGTACCGTCTGGCGCTGCCAATTAGCCATTTCACCCTCGGCAGCGTGGGGCTTCGATCCCTCTGGCAGCTTTTGTCCTGACCAGTTATAGGCTTGTAGGAACTCGTGGACAGTTAAATCCTGCCATGCACTGGGTTCGCTCATTCTAAATATTCCCCATTGTGAAGTCGGGTTTCGATATCTCGGGTGGTGGCTCCTTCGTTTTGCCAGAATGTGGCTGCATCAATGCGATCTTGCTTGCCAAGGAGGAACTTACAGTAGGTTTCGCCCATGGCGTAGCATTGGGTTTCGATACAGCTCAGCTCTTTTTTAACGAGATGGCTAAAGAACCCTGCGAATAAACCTGCATAAATATGGCAAACGGGCTTACCGACATCACCGAGGGTCCGAGCGACAGCTGAATCAAAGATGTTGATAAACATAAAACCATTCTTTTGGTTTTCTAAATCAACCTCCCAATTTCCCCAGCCTTGGCTGGTAAAGGGCCACCACCAAGCTTCTAAGGCCAAGGAAGGACGACATTTTTGCAAGGATTGTTGAAATTGGGCCTCAAACCAGTTTTGGAAGAAGACAGCATCTTGTTTGCCCCATTCATGACCGATGTTATACATCACTACAGAAGAGGCGCTTCCCACCTCTTGCTCTAAACCTTTGATGAGCGCAATGATGAAATCTTCACTCGCTAGAATATTGCGCGAATTGTGCCAATCATCAATGGTGCCTTGTTCCCGATTAAAGGAGAAGAAATCCTCAAAACGATAGTGATTAAGCTTGTGAGGATAGGACTGTTTAAATGAATGTCCGCTAGCGCCGCTTGAACTGGGACTGGCGGCGGTTTCTGCTGGTGTAAAAACCATTGAGAATAACCCTTTTTTGTTTAGTTGAATGATGAACGGGTAGTGGTTGCCTAAGCAAGGCTCGAAGCAATCTATCTACAGTAGATAGGTATAAAAATACTTTGTTTATAGACAAATAAAGTAGCATTCTTTGTCTATAAACAAGGGTTCCCTCTTGCTGGCTAGATTGAACTTTTTTTGATAAATTTCTACCGCTAATCGATGCGGATAAATCCCTATAAGAAGGTGCGGATATATGCAAGCATATGCATGTATCCATAGCTCTGTCCTATGGATAAGGCCATCGTTCTATAGGATATGGCAATGAAGGTTTATGAGTGATTTAGGAAATGGTCTGCGGCAGATATTTTTTATAAGAAGAATAAAAATATCTGCGCAAATAATATTTACTAAGATCACATATAGACTTATAAAGCTCAATCCGTGAAACCACGGATTTTATAGAATGTTTTTCTATTCTAGGAGTGAAAAATTGCTAAGCCTGTATTTTTGATAGCAGACTTTTTCTATTTCTAGTGTTGAGGCTAGAGGCTATGGTGCAAAACGCTGAATAAATGTCAGATCTACTTTCAGGAATGTGTAACCTTTAAATATCAACAAAGATCTGTGCTGTCTAGGTGAATTCCTTGAGTGCACATCATCAGATCTATCCTCCAAAGCTAGTTTTTTACCTTATTTCATTTGGCTAGGTTCGATTGTGCCCACTAAGATCTCTCCCATGACGAATTACTACATACGGAAGCTTTACCGTCAGAAGGATCCGTATGTATCACAGGTGGAGGATATGGGCGATGACTTTTCCACATTTCTGGATCTTGAGCATGTTCTCAAAAACCTCTATGGTCGAGGTGAAACGCTCGATCTGATGATTCGGCAGTTAGAAACGCTGGTGCAATACCATCAGGGACTCACTGCTCAATCCGTTTCACCACCGGCTCAGCTAGAGGAAGTTGAACAGCGTATTTTCGCTATTTTAGGAGAGTCAGATCAAGGGACAGGACCCTCTATATCAGCGAAGGCCGCGATTCAGGAGACACCGACCTCCCTGGAAACGGGGGTCACGGTTGAGACGCTATTGGGTATTCTCAACCAATTGCAAGAAATAGGTAAAACCTATTTGGGTGCAGCCATCACGGTTAATTATCTGCAAGCTGCGCGCCCTAGCCAAGACTGGTTTAAGCAATTTCAGATTCAGCGATCGCAAAAGGTTACCTATCCAGGCAATCTGACTCAATCCTTAGACGATCAGCAAAAAGAACTGGCACGGCAATGGATTAACACCTTTATCCAATCCTGTGCTCAGGTGATCACCAAATTTCCAGATATTGTCGATCAGCCCCAAATTCTGAACCAACTGTAATCGGGCCAACTGGAATGGGTTGACGCCGGCGGAGATTAAGCCCCTCGTGTTTCGACTGCAAGACAGCGTACAGTAGAAATAATCGCTCGCTTTTGCAAAGGACGAGGCTCTGTGAGTCATCCAGACTATCTTGAACGCATCCTGACAGCGCGGGTTTACGATGTGGCACAGGAAAGTCCCCTGGAACTGGCTCCCCGCCTATCAGACCGCCTACAGAACCGCATTCTCCTCAAACGAGAGGATATGCAGTCGGTCTTCTCCTTCAAGCTCCGGGGTGCCTATAACAAAATGGCGCAATTACCCCTGGACCAACTGCACCAAGGCGTGATTGCGGCGTCTGCCGGAAACCATGCGCAGGGAGTGGCTTTGGGTGCCCGACAACTAGACACAACAGCCCTAATCGTCATGCCAGTCACTACCCCCAACGTTAAAGTCGAGGCGGTCAAAGCCCGAGGGGGCCAGGTCATTCTCTACGGCGATACCTACGATGACGCCTATGCCCATGCTCGTCAACTATCTGAGGAAAAAGGACTGACCTTTATTCATCCCTTCGATGACCCAGATGTGATTGCGGGGCAAGGCACCATTGGTATGGAAATTTTGCGGCAGTATCAAAAGCCCATCCATGCCATTTTTGTTGCGATTGGCGGCGGTGGTTTGATTTCTGGTATTGCAGCCTATATCAAACGCCTGCGGCCAGAGATTCGAATTATTGGGGTTGAACCGATAGATGCTGCTGCCATGCATCAATCTCTGCAAGCCGGCCAGCGGGTTCGGCTCTCCCATGTGGGGTTATTTGCGGATGGGGTGGCGGTGCGAGAGGTGGGCACAGAAACCTTTCGTCTCTGTCAGCAGTATGTGGATGACATTGTCTTAGTGAATACTGATGATACCTGTGCGGCTATCAAGGATGTGTTTGAAGAGACCCGCTCTATCTTAGAACCTGCGGGGGCTTTGGCCGTTGCCGGGGCCAAAGCGTATATTGAACAAAAACAGGTGCGATCACAAACCCTAATTGCCCTAGCCTGTGGGGCCAATATGAATTTTGATCGGCTCCGATTTGTGGCTGAACGGGCAGAGTTGGGGGAACGTCGGGAAGCGATCTTGGCCGTGACGATTCCCGAAGAACGCGGTAGCTTTCGAAAGTTTTGTGCCTGTTTAGGTAACCATAACCTGACTGAGTTTAACTATCGGATTGCGGACAAACAGGAAGCCCATATCTTTGTGGGGGTACAAATTCAGAATCGAGCGGATGCGGCCCAAATCATCCAAACCTTTGAGAAGCAAGGGTTCAAAACCCTCGATTTAACGGATAATGAATTGGCCAAACTCCATCTCCGTCATATGGTCGGTGGGCGATCTGCCTTAGCCGAAAATGAACTGCTCTATCGATTTGAATTTCCCGAACGTCCAGGGGCACTCACTAAGTTCTTAAGCTGCATGAGTCCCGATTGGAACATTAGCCTCTTTCACTATCGCAATAATGGGGCTGACTATGGGCGGATTGTCGTGGGTACCCAGGTCCCTCCCCATGAAATGCATCAATGGCAATCCTTCCTCGATACCTTGGGATATCCCTATACGGATGAACGGCACAATCCAGCCTATCAATTGTTCCTGGGCTAAGAAATTAGGAAAGGCTGCTGACTACTGCTGTGTGCGCCAGTCAGCCCAGCTGCTTGAGTGCTAGTGCTCGTCTACTGTTGAGATCTGAGAGACGGGGACATAGAGTAATGCTGCCGCCTCTTTTAAGGCATCTAAACGCCGATTAAACCAACAGTCTTTAGGCAGTTGGTGAATTGATTGAATTCGGTGCAACCGTTCGGCAACCTGACCATGCACACCCACCAGAAACACTATTTTGCCCGTATCATCCGCATCTTTGAGAATATTTTCAATGGCCAAAGAGGCAGTAATGCCCACCCGCGTCACATCGCTCAGGTCCAGAATGAGCACTTTATAGGCTTTCACAATCGAAAGCCGCTGAGAAATCGATTTGGCGGCCCCAAAACTCATGGGTCCACTAAAGAAAAATAGCAGGATTTTTCCTTGGGCCTTGGCAATAATCTCTTTTTCGAGCTTGCTCAGCTGTTGGTCGTCTGTTGGCCCAGTAATGGTTCGCATGGTTTCAACTTGCAAATCAGTCAGGCTCTTAATGGTTAACAAGTTGGCCAAAAATGCACCAACGGCGACAGCGGTCACCAAATCGACAAACACGGTTAAGAACATGACCAGGTACATTACACCGGCACCCTTTAAAGACAGCCGATGGGCCCGTTTGAGAAAACTCCAGTCAATAATATCGATGCCCACTTTAATCAAAATTCCGGCTAAGACAGCATTCGGAATGGGTTCGGTTAAAGAAGAGGCTCCCACGACAATAATGGCCAGCACTAACGCATGAATAATGCCAGACAAGGGCGTCTTGCCCCCTGATTTAGAATTAATGACGGTGCGCATGGTTGCCCCTGCCCCCGGTAGCCCGCCCAAGAATCCCGATACCAAATTGCCAATTCCCTGCCCAATCAGTTCGCGATCGGAATCGTGCTGAGTATGGGTAATGTTATCCGCGACCAATGAGGTGAGTAGCGAGTCAATGGAACCCAGCATGGCCAACATGACACTGTAGCCCAACATCGTTTTGGCGTACTTTATCTGAAACAGGGGCAAATGGGGTTCCGGCAAGCCGGCGGGGATTTTGCCAATAATGGGGATGCCGCTATTTGGAAATAGATAGACTGACATTGACGTACAAATCACTAAGGCGATTAAGGGCGCCGGGAGAATCCGGTTCAGCCGGGGCGGTGCGGCAAAGACAATCACCAAGGTTAGTACACCTAACCCCAACGCCACCGGATTGATATCAGTGACAACATTCGGGAGTTGTTGGATCGCACTCACCACTTTGGAGGATGCTTTATGTCCCAGTAAGGGGGCAATTTGTAGGGTAATAATGATTAAGCCCACGCCGGACATAAAGCCAGAGATGACGGTATAGGGCATTAAGGTGATGTACTTCCCTAACCGTAATAGCCCAAATAAGATCTGAAACAGCCCTGCCATCATCACTACCGTGAAGGCCATAGCCAACCCAGATTGAGGATCTTCCCTCATCAAAGCTGTAAAAATGGTGGCCATCACCACAGACATGGGGCCAGTGGGGCCAGAGATCTGAGAAGGCGTCCCCCCACATAAAGATGCGAATAGGCCCACCCCAATGGCACCGTACAGGCCAGTAATGGCTCCTGCACTAGTGGAAATATCTGCTGTGGCAGAGACTCCGAAGGCAAGGGCGAGTGGTAGGGCTACAATTGCGGCGGTTAATCCACCCAGTAAATCGCCTTGAAAGTTACGAAAGTGTAGGGTATTGATAAACCTAAACTGAGCATTTGCCATGAAGCGAAGCCTACTATTGAGTTCATTTAGGTGTGAAAAATTTAGGTGTGTAAAATTATAATCTCAGGACTAATCACTATTTGCAGGGAAAAATTGAAGGGAAGATTTGCCTAGATACTTAGAAGAGCGTATTCACCTAATGTAATAGAAGTTGCCAAGTGTGGCCATTCATGTCTATACTGAGGTTCCACGCCGCGGGGTAGAGCAGTCTGGTAGCTCGTCGGGCTCATAACCCGAAGGTCCATGGTTCAAATCCGTGCCCCGCCACCAGT
>NZ_JANQOY010000222.1 GCF_028285565.1 Acaryochloris sp. IP29b_bin.148 | reverse complement strand
TGTGAGTAGAAAGTCGAGGGTGTAGCCATCAGAGTCAACCGCTCGATAAAGGTAGCGCCACTTTTTGCGGATTTTGATGTAAGTTTCGTCAACTCTCCAGGAGTCATTGGTAGGCTTGAGGTGCCGACGACAGCGCTTGTCCAGCTCAGGGGAATATTTGAGAACCCACCGATTGATGGTGCTGTGATCCACTTCTAATCCTCGCTCCATCATCATCTCTTCCAAGTCCCGATAGCTGAGGGGGTATCGGCAATACCAACGAACATTGAGCAGGATGATCTCAGATTGGTAATGACGCCATTTGAACAGATCAGCAGTTTTCATTAACAGGAGAGAAAAGGAACAGAGCCTCTCAATTTACCACTGCCTTTCGGCCAACACCCTATTTTTGCGACACAACCTCCACTCTGATCGAGTAGATTTGTCAGAGACTGGAAAATATTGGTTAGACTTTATTTCCCATAACTATAAACAAGGCGACCAGTTCCGCCGCCAAGAGCCCTCTACCTCAATTTGTGATGTGAACTATCAAGATCTCATTCAAGCTCCGATAGAGACGGTTCACTCCATTTATAAATTTTTTGGGGAGCGGCTAGATCAAGTCACGGAACAACGAATGAAGCATTGGCTGAAAGTCAATCCTCAGAACAAGCATGGCACTCACCGTTACTCACTCGCACAATTTGGGCTCACTAAGGCTGATGTTCAACAGAGCCTTGCTTAGTTGTGAATGAAAGCATTATTGGCGTTCGTCCCATTTCTAATCCCACCACAGTGTAAGCTTCATATTCTGAGGAAGGTCTCTTTCCATCACCCTCAGACCAAAGTCCTCTTCCTCTGGGTCTAGCCCCTGTATCAGTTCAAGGACGGAAGGATCTACCTCTGTTCCTTGCTCTTCAGCCATTTCCAGCATATCGGGCAGGCAATCATAACCTTGTTCGAGGACATCAGGACAGAATTCATACACCTCCTGGCAAAACTCAGATAGCTTCTCTGGAAGAGTGGAAAAATTGATCGCAACCGTTGCGTGATCCACATCCACCACTTCAAACTCAAATCTGTGAGACCAATCCGTCAGTCGCTGAACAATATCATCCGTTTCGACATCACAGTTGATACCATTGGTTCCCAATTCCCGAATCTTCTCAATGGCTTGATCCAGTTCCATCAGCTGTCCCAGATAGATTTATTGATCATTCATCCACTCTTTAAGTCCATAGAAGCATATCTAAACTCTGATTTATTCAAGTTGGAGCAAGCAGAGAAAATTTTAGGTATAGAGTCATCGAACAGGTAGCAGGTTTGCGATCTCAAAACCAGTCAAGGCCCTCAACGAAGGTGTACTAAGTATTCTCCCAAATGAATCTCTAGGCCAAACGGCTTAGGCATTGCGTCAAACTTTATTCCTACACATTAAGTCTTGGGGTGGATCATCGTAACCACCTCCCTTGAAGAGAAATAGAAAAGGGTATAGGAAAATGTTCGTTTCCAAGGTACAAAGAAAAAGACTAGAGTATTTGTACTACTTGTCGCTCAGCTTTCTATCTAACGAAATGATTGAAGCTAAAATGGGGTACATCACCTCAGAAGTCATTGAGGGGGGTGATGACTTTAATCTTTTAAGCAACATTGAATCGCCTCCAACTATCCTTGGCCTATTCGGTGAGGTCGTTGAGCTATGGGTGCTGATGCGAGGTGGAGATGACTGAGCTTCGCGAGTTTTCCTTCCTCGTCTTGCATACCAATGGAGAAAAGACCATTCAGACGGTAGCGAGTACCAGCAAGGATCTTGCCAAAAGTGCTCTGCATCGCTGGATATCAGATATCAAATCTCTGCAACCCTTGACTTCCAAAGATGAGGAACAGTGATGACAACCAATGTCTCAAATCGACTGGACCGTTTGAAGCGCTGGTGCAGTCCAATGCCCGATCTATCCTAAATGATGGATCTGAGATCGCAACCCCACCCACCATGATCACCTTCACCAGGACGACCGCAGATCGTATCCTCCAACTTCGACACCGAGTTTTACGGCCAGGTTTGCCCATCGCTGAGGTCATTTTCCCAGAAGACCAGGACCAGGAAACCCAGCATTATGGGGCATTAAACCAGCAGGGAGAAGTCATCTGCTGTGTAACCCTAATATCCTCAACCTGGCACGGGGAACCTGCATGGCGACTTAGGACAATGGCGACGGCCTCAGACTGGAGAAATCAGGGGATGGGCACAGGATTGATCCGATATTGGGCAAACTTAGTAGAACATCAATTTTCCTCACAGTGTCAACATCTTTCTTGGATAGGCTTACTCCAGACAGTAGAGAGTGGATGCTGTTGCAAAAAATAGCAATCACTCACAGGACAAGGAGCAAGCTGGATGAAGACGCTAATTCGTAATACGGGGAAGCAGTGTAGTAAACCAGCAGATAACAATGACGTTTCCTGTCACTACGTTAATAAAACCCAAGCAATTCAGGTTGTGAGGGTTGTCACTTTTCCTCACCAGTTCTTAGAACGTACCCTTTTGCCGAGACAGCAACTCCGATTTGAAGCACCACCCTACGCAGAATTAGAGGTTTATACCTACTCGAACGCCACAGCAATTCTTAGCGCAAAGATCCTGTGTGCTAGTCTACAAAAAGACCACGGCTATCACTGGGTTACCCCCACCTCTAGTCTATGGGTAGAGACAAATTCGTCAGACTTGGTTGCTACAGCAAGGACTACAGCAAGGAGATAAGAACTTACCACTAATAGGCTTGGCTCACTCTCCACCTTACGAGCAATTTGCAAGAGCCGTTTCTTGAGGTTTATATCACGCCACCAACTATCAAAATCAGGTAAAAGCCAACACGGTCCCTCTACCCCATAGAAACCTGTAACTTTAAACTTAGCTTGAGTAATCTCATGGTTTAGTTCGTCTGGGTGATGGAAAAACTTATCCATAGTATCAGTAGACCGAAAATACCTCTAGAAACCCGGTCAATAGACCATTTGGAGCAATAGTCTAATTCTGCTGTAATCCATGAAAGAAAGGCATCTTCGAGTTATGCGTTCGTGTGCGCCTTTCAGGAGCATAAGAGATCGAATCACTATAGTGGATTACGCAGCCTGAAACCATTGATATTGCGTTGCAAAGCTAGCGGTTTGTGATCTACTGAAACTCGTTGAAATGGAGACTGCATATCACATTACTCGGAAACATCCACCCTTTTGTGAGCTTGCTATTTCTGTAAGATCCACTTTTTGAGTAGCTGCTTCAGAACCTTTGGTCAACACATTAGCAGATGCAAGTTTCTGAGAAGTACCTAATTCTCCGTTCAACAGTAAAGACGTAATTATAAGTACTCCCAGAGAAAAATCAGCCCAAGTAAATTGGTTTTTTATGTGTTCCCCTGAATGCTTATGATGCATAGCTCTATTTTTAGGAGCAGAATTCAATTTGCCAAACATAATAGCCTCCTGATGATTTCAATTAAGGTGCTATATCGTGTAGCTATAGAAATTTCATTAACCTAGTTCGAGCTTGAATTTATACGCGGCAGTTCTAGAATCAACTTTGGAATATTACTAAAATTCATGTCTGTTAAATATTTCGACTTTTCAAAAATTATTAAAATTATTAAGAAATTTCGATAAATACTTATTTTTGAGAATTGTTCCCTTGATTTTCTGCTGCAATCTCACGTGTTTCGTAGATATCGTTTTAGGCCACTCCTGAATCAGAAATCGCATACCCCTGGACTGGTCACTGAAATGGGACTCATTGAGTGCTTCGGTGAAATCCTTGCTAAGCGTATCAGTGTAATAGACCAGCTCAAACCCGGAGAAATCACCGTTAATAATGGTGTTGGCTAGGTTGAGCGAACCGAAGAGTTGATCCAAGTTTACTGTGTTTGCTGACATGGTTGAGCCTCAGTCTTAAGATAATATAGACCCCCTACAGAATCCAAAAGATAAAGTATTGGCCTTGGCTTGACTTAAATAGATGAGTGAAGGAGTGAGTTAGGTAATACAGAATCCACAGAGATTCTGAAAATTTGTAATTAATCCCACGGCCCACAGAGGTACAGAATATCGAAAATAACTGCCCCATACCTCAGATTTATCAAAAGTATCCACTAGACTTACCTACAATCCAATCTCTGCAATACTTCCAGGGGATTCAGTATGACAGCACTCTGCATTTCAATGGAACTCGCTATTGAGGGCATCTAACATCCTCTAGTACACGGCATGGCTTGCATCACCGATCAAGCGCAGTAGGAAGAGAACCAAAAGTTTGGTCTACTGGCTCAATACCAACCTTTCTTGTGATATTTCGATGGACTATATCCTTCAAGGTTCTTGCTACTGCCGCTAGCACCTGGATCGTCATTCACGCTTAGACTTGGTGCAACTATATCCTTGCCAACCTCATATTCACGTTGCATGACAACGCGGGTACCGTTTTTAACGAGAAGCGTTACAGGGATTCCGTTGAAACCCTTCTGTACATCCTCTGCTTCAGCAACAGATATGACTCCATCTTTCGGTATCTGCCAAACCTCTTTGTCACCTCCAGCAACAAAGATTACAGATTCATTTTGTGAAACTAAGTTGCCTACGAGAGTCAACGCATCAAGCTGGTCGCGAATTGTATCTCGTGCAGCATCTAGATCCCGTGCATGTGGAACGCTACCAAGTAACGATTTGAAGCTGGAATAATCTGCGGCCATACTGCTGTCCCTACTCGTTTGAAGTAGACAAAAGATTTTAGGCTTACTGGTCAACAAACCGTTGTTATACGACTGAGGTCTGGCGTATAACACTTCTACATAAAAGATTAGATGTCAATTATCAGATAATATCTTCCTCAGGCAAATTATATACCAAGAGTTGAATAACACTCCTTCTCTGTCTCTATTGCAACAATCCTAGAAGAGATGATTTGCCTCCTGGTGATATATTGCTTTTTAATGCAAGAGGCACTTACAGACAAAGCTATTGCATGGGTACTAGAAATACCCATTCAACCAAAAACTTGAAAGCCTTGTCATGACAGGACTAAAGCCCCAAATCTTGAAATCAATACTCACTGTCTTGACCAAGACAGCCAGGGTATTAGCCTTAGTGGAGTAAGCACTGGGTTGATATTCTTGTCCAATTCATCAAGGCATTGTGCGAGGTCACATGGATGGGACGATACTGAGGCCGAGAACGTCTCAGTAAAGCTGGGGTTAAAGGCTTTTACGATTGGGGAGCCATCTACAGGACTCGCTTCAAGTACTAACCACCATCGTTTTTTCCCAGAACGATTGAAAACAATGATACCCTCATCCTCTTTTTTAGGGTATCTCATGCCATCGTTCGCTAACACTGACATATTAACTGGCTGAACTTTCCACCCCCTTTCAATCATGGCGTCATAGATGCTCTGAAGTAGTGGTTCAACAAAGCTCCGTTCGCTCATAGCACTTCCTTTGTTTATGGTTTCTGGTGGAAGATAAGGCCCTTATTTGACTAGTAATCAGAAGATCATTAGCAAACTCCTCTGGCTCAACAATCAATTGCCCAAGTTGCTCCAAACCTCATGACTTACACACAGGGCTAAGATTCCCCACATCATCAAGAGCAAGCTTATATGGGGAAAGGGTTACAAGATTTTTATGCCGACTGAAATGGATGATGTGGGATGTGCCCACATGAATTTGTGAAACTATCTATGCGATTAGCTTCTTGCAGGATTTAGTCTTTTCCCATGGGGAAGGCTCCTTATTGATTAGCTCCCCCCGCCATTCTGTAGAGATTAGTGAGACTATAAATTTCTCGGTGGAGAATTCAGTCAAAAACCCATTTTCTTAAGAATGATTACTGAGGAGAAATCATTCTTAAGAGATACTGAAATGTACCTCTTTTCAAGAACCGCATAGAGGAGTGACTTTCTGGGGTAAGTGGAAAACATAAGTAGTAATACAAATAAGTATCCAAAAGTATGATTTTGAATTGAGACTAAAGCAAGTCAGTATTGGATTTCACGGATGTGAAAAGTACACTTACAAGCACCTTTTGACATGAAGCTCTTTCATCACTCTAGATAGCCAAGAGGCAATCAAGAATTTGTCTTTCCCCCGGAGTGATGAAAGAACAGTGGCTTATCATTAAATGCATCTTGCCAATAAGATGTGAAGATGAAGTAAAAACCTCTAAACGTCACGATTTTAAGTACCTCTTTACCATGGAAGTTCGCTCTATATCAGTTAGGGCCGCCTTGAGTGCCTTGTGGACGTTTAGGGAATCCACAAAATGATGAATTAGGCCAAATGAACCTCAAAATACCCCCAAACTCATTGAGCTTGAGGGCAAACTTAGCGGTAGTAGTTGACCTAGAGCCTATGACTAGTCAACAGTGCCTGCTTGAAGGCTGAAAGCATCGGTGAAGATTTCTTGGTTAGCAGCATTAATTGTGCCAAAGGCAGCTGAACCACCAGGACCAGAGGCAGCAGCACCAGTAGAGCTAAGCAACTCAGTATCAGACTTGAAGGAAGTAGCGTTGATGTTGAGAGTAGTGATGGCTCCACCAGCAACTAGCTCTTGCTGTTGATCAGATAATTCTGTAAATAATTCAGACATGGTTAAACCTCAAAGGATGAATTAGAAATTTTCTTTTTTCTTTCTGTAAACAGTAGACCATTAGATTTCGAGGCACTCAGTGATGTCGGAGTACTGCCTGAGTGATTCAGAGCACATCAGGCTTAGTCAAACTTGAACGTGTGGCTCAAGATCTGATAGCTTGCCTCTAATCCTCTGACTCCAATATCACCATGTCCAAACAATCCGAGTCTCCCCAATGGCAACCCATCCAGGTCATGAATCAATGTATCCCGATGATTGATGGGATGCTCGAAGAAGTTCAAAGCCAACACCAGAACATGCTGGAAGCCCAGAAGAAACCCCATACGCTGGATGACTTCACGATTCAGCGGGTAATTAACGTCTACTCTGAGCAGCAAGATTTCCTCTGGGTCTACCGGGAACAACTTTCACGTTGGAAACAGGAGAACCCGACACCCAAACAATCGAAGGCGATTACCCGATTGGAGAGCGTAGTGGA
>NZ_JANQOY010000218.1 GCF_028285565.1 Acaryochloris sp. IP29b_bin.148 | reverse complement strand
TATTATTCGGACTCCCTAAAGGGGCTAGTTTTTTATCCCAGTTCCAACCACTGAAGGAAGGAGAAGAATCATGTACGCCACCGACGTCATGGACGACTTGTTTTACGAAGAAGCTGATGGTCTATCCGAGATGGACTACGATGATGACTTTGAAGATGAGTACGATGATGACTTTGAAGATGCGTTCGAGGCCTATGACGACTTTGAAGATGACTATGATGCATTCGAGGCCTACGATGACTTTGAAGATGACTATGACGCCTTCGATTACATCGTTGCTGAGGCACTAGGGACCGATGACCTTGATGAGTTTTGGGGTAAACTCGTCAAAGGTATTAAACTTCTCAAAAAGCATGTTGGGCCTAAAATCAGGAAAGTAGCTGGGCGGGTCGGCAAGAAAATTTTAGGGAAGAAACGGTATAAGAAATTTAAACGATCTAAGTTTGGTAAAGTCTGGCGATGGGTTAACAAGAAAGCTCTGGGCGCAGATGAATTTGTCGATGAGTTCGAAGAACTAGATGAGCTTGTAGATTATATTGATGATCTGGAAGAGTTGGATGCTGCAGCTCCTGTAATTGCGGGTCTGGCAATCCGGAAGACAATACCCGGAGTTTCTCGCTTGCCCAAGTCCAAACGGATCAAGCTAGTGAAGAAAGTCAAGAACTCTACTAAGATGCTAGGCCGTCGCCGTGGAGTCAAAGCGACAAAAGCAATGCCCAAAGTTGTTCAAGTAGCTAAGGCCGTGTCCAACAAAACGGGCCAACCTGTAACTAAGACGATTCCAAAAACGACTGCCAAAGTAGCAAAAAGCCCCACTACAACTCGTCGCTTAGCCAGCAAAGTGAAGAAGGTGGCCAAGATGAAGCGGATGATGAAGGGAGCAAGAAAACCCTATCCCTATCCCATGATGAGGGGGAGTAAATACCGTTGCCATGTATGTGGGAATGTCTCTGTCAGATGCTAATGCAGCTTCTATCCCTAGGGGAGCCAAGCTGCTGATTTGAGGGAAAAGGGTTATGGCAGTTCGAGCATTTCTGTGCACAAAAATTCAGATGCTAGCAGCGCGGGCCGGCCGACTCGCAAGTATCAACCCAACCGCAGTCGGCATACGTCCCCAGGATCGCCCCTATGCCCCTTCTCCAGAACATTTCCGAGCTGCCAACCAACGCCTTGCCAAGATTGATCGTGAAGTCATGAAACGTTTGAATCACCTCCAGCGTACCTGGTCTACTGCTCCCATTCCCAGAGTTTTGGCTGATATCGCTCTAGTTGAGCGCGAGTTAGATCGAGCCCGGCGAGCCTTTGGCCTCTTCTTCGAGATATTTGGGCAGCGGGGGTCAGCATTTGCACCTTCTCTTGATGCTTATGATGCGATCTCAGCTGATTGCTATACGGCCATTCATCAAGCTGCTCCACGTTTGTTTCGGGGTTCTCTCCTTAAACCTGTCTCTTATATGGAGCATGGTTATTCACCTGCTACTATGCGGCGCGGCGTTGTACTGAGTCGTTTGCTGGGGGAACCCAATCCTTTCCCCATTATCCGAATTCCCTGGGATCGAGATAACCCCTGGCAAGCTGTGTTTCTCCATGAAGTAGCCCACAACCTACAAGCCGATTTAGGAATATGGCAAGAGAATCGTCAAGCTGTTCTTCATCGGGTTCTGCGGGGCACTACCGATCCTGCCCTCACGCAAACCTATAGTCGCTGGCATAAAGAAATCTTTGCTGACTTAGCAGCGCTATTACTCGGGGGGCCAGCAGCAGCCTGGGGCATGGCTATTTTCCTGGCTAACCCATCCACCCGCACCTTAACCTATCGCCCTGGGGGAGCCCATCCCACTGCCTATCTGCGGGTTTTGATTTTGGCAGAAATGCTTCGACGGATGCGCTTTGAAGCAGAATCTACCCGCTTAAAGCAAGTGTGGAAGGGCCTCTACCCACTTACCCAGCCTAATCGCCTCCCCATTCGGCTGCTGAAAACAGCTGATCAGTTAATCCCAAAAGTCGTAGACGAAATTGCCTATCAAACGCGCCGTAATTTAGGTCAGCATTCCCTGGCAGACATTATCCCGTTTACTGCTCAAGATCAAAAACGAATTAAGGCCGGGGCTAAAACGTTAGTAACAGGCAAAGTGCCCACTCACTTACCCCCTCGTCATTTGGTTAGTGCTTCGGCCTACGCCCTATCTTCTGGCAAGGTTGCCCCTAACAAGATTAGTCAATTAGTGACCGCTCATTTAGCAAAGTCCAATAATCCACCGACATTGACCTCGATTGCAACCCAGAAAGCCTTAGCCGCCTAATACCCAATGCTTTAGCCTTAGGAGATCAACGAAAGCCATGGTAGCCCAATCCAGCCATTCTTACTACAACACTCGCCACAATGGCACGAGGCCCAGAGATGGTGCTAACTCTAAGCTAGCCTTGGATAACTTAATTCGTCGTGAATTGCGAGTAAGCGATCCAAACAATGCCCAAGAGGTGGCTGAAGCCTTACTAGACCGTTATAAAGGGACGCCGCAAGCCGTTGCGATTGATCGCGAAGCTGAGGGGGTACCTTTTCTACTAACACCCTCAACACCAGCCCCCATGGTTCGAGCTGAAACCTCTTCGGATGCTGAACTACAGCAGGCTATGAACGATGTGGAGCGAGATCTACAGGAATTAACGAGCAACGCCATTCTTAAAGATGTCACCCCAGAGTTAGAAGGCTGGGCGATGGCCATTCGCTCAGCAATGACTGAGGCATTTCACTCGGCCCGGTTTGCCCTTGACTCCAGCCAGCGAGACAAAACCTTTGGCATTCGTCGAACCTTAGGGGACTATGCCCGGATGGTTCGCTTAGTGGGGGCATTGAGTTCACCTGTGGTCAATGTCAACTATCGCAACTTAGCCCAGAGTATTGATGAAGTGACTGCAGTGCTGCTGGTAACGATGGGTGAAGCACTAGCAAATGTTAGCTTTAATCGGAGTCGCTATTTGCTCCAAGTTCCCTACAGCGAACTTCAGGCTCGCCGGGATTCAGCCCTCTACGCTTTGAGGAATTTTATTGGTTCTACTCAAGATGCGTATGCTCCCAATGAATGGCCTAGGGGAGTAGATGCTTATCGTCAACTATACAAACATTTGGACGACCAAGGACAGGGGGATCTACGGTCTCTGCTAACTGAAAATGAATTGTCTCGCATTATGGACATGCTTATTCAGCGTGCCAGCCATGGCAATGTTGAAGGGTTACGCCATCTGGGGGCAACGGCTCAGCTCGAAATCCCTCGTCTGCGTCGCCTGGTATTGATTGCCAGTGGTTTAGTCGATCCGCAGTCTCCTCCACTGACAGCCTTTTTAGAAGCTTTGCAATTATTTATTGATGCGTTTGAAGGAGCGGGTGGATTTCGCTTGTTACGGTTAGCACGGCCACCTATTCTGTTTTATGGCCTATATGGAAATTCAGCCAATGAACAATCGGCTGAACAACGATTGGTAGATCTTGCGATCGAGCGTAATCGACTTGCCGAGTTGCTGGACTGCTTTGCCCGATGTGGTTGCACGCCCGAAACCGTCAAGTGTCAAATTATTCTGGATAAGATTCTGTACGATCTTGACCGTGCCATTGATCTCTATGCACTGGGCACGGCTGAAAATGATGAACCAGAGTATCGAGCCGTTGCCTATAGCTATATGGTAGACACGGTCCTGAAAGGTATGAGTATAAACGGTGAGACCTGTTTACCTCCATCTCCACAGAATCCAAATCCCCTTGAGCTGAATACTCGCATTCGCAATGCTCTCAGTACAGTTCGTAATCTTTTATTTATGCGAATTGTCAACATGCCTCCTGCTACGGACCCGTACGTAGAGTTACCCCAATTGCCCAGTCCATCACCCAGTGAACCAGATTTCAGAAAACTTGTAGACCAAGAATTATGTATTCAGCAGGATACAGAAAGTCGCTGGAGAGATTTAGTACAAACCATGGCACCAGCTTGCATCCCATTTAGTGGGATAAACGGTAACCTTGGTGTTTTCGATGTTATTGAAGCTGTGATTCAGAATGCCCGGCAGAGCGCCACGGGTAATGGAGAACCCTGTGTACTGAATTTCCCACTCCCCGCTCAATATGAAGTGAGTCTGAGTGCTGTGGCGAATGCTCAAGCGAGTATTGATGTAAATCTTGTGCGAATTCAACGAGAAATTAGCAACGATGATGAAGAGTCTGGCCCACCGATCGAGTCATCGACCTCTTAGTCAATTTGCAACATTTTCAGATTAAGAGGTACCGCAACTGCTTACCGCCGATCCAGTTCAGAAGTGCGAGGTTAACTCCTATGGTTATGGCTAACTCAACTTCAATCCATACCAATCCGACACAGTTTACCGCTTTGCATAAACGGAATAGGGAAATAGTGCAGGCCATTGAAGGCGTTAGCAGTAGGCTCGATGCTGTATGCACCAAGCTCGACACCATTGCTACCAAAATAGATCCGCCACAACCGCCCCAGCAAACGTTTATAGTCTCATTTGTCCTGATTTATCTTCAGGTCGTGGTTGGGGTCTATAGAAAGGATGCTCAGGCCTTAGGATCAGCACTTTCAAGCATGAAGAATCTGCCCATGTATACAAGCTATCGTCAGGCAGTGGCCAAGAACCCTGCGCTTTTAAAACGTTTGGAGGCCCTCCTAGATTCCTCTGCCCCGTCAACGCAAGCAGATTATGAAAAGTATTGCTTACTGTGCCAAGAACTATACATAGATACGATTCAGCAGTTGGTCGAAGTAGAGTCCACTGGTGAGTCAGCAAGAACGACAACCGCAAGAACTTCGACTCAGAAAAAGCGGGGGGCTAGAAAATCGTGAAGGCTCGACCTTGTCAGAAAAATTTTATAAAAGCGAATCTGTTTAAAGAAGGACGCTTGCCATGAGCTACCAAACCACTGAGACTATTCAACGCTTGTGGGATGACTTCCTACGAGAAAGTTTAGCGGAAGTCCCACCCGAACAACGTCAGCAATTTGCCCAGCAATTTGAAGACCGATTTTCCGAACTACTCCAAAATGCAGCCAACGGAGGGGGAGATGGCTTTTTGGACTTGGTTGGCTTTGGTGATAAAGGGGCAGTCGAGTTTGAAAACTTACCTTATCCCTATGTACAGCCAGATTTTGATGATTCAGTGGTCCCTAGCCAACTCCATGCAGCAGCAGAGCTGTACTACATCTACCAGCATGAGCGCATGAAGGTATTTAAGGTGGTAGATGTGTTGATCAAACTATTCCGTCTGGGCAAAATGCGAATTCAGCGAGGTCCTGGTGCACGGGCGTTGTATTTGGTGGAAAAATGGAGGCCTCTGCGTTATGGTACACGCGATCGCATGATCGCCTACCGACGGGCCTTTAACTATGGCAGCTCGAAAGCCCCGGCTGGAGCAGTTACCAATCTGAACTTTCATCGGCAATTGGTGGGATTTATTGTGGCCGTTGCTCAGTACTTTAGAGACCTGCAAGTGAGTGAGGTGATCCGAGGTGGACCGATGATCAATCAACGCCCCTTCGGTAGCTCAGCCACCGTTCAGCGTTTGGGGATTGATCTGCGATATGCCCTTGACCGTTCGACCTATGGCAATATCTTTGCCTTGACGATGGAAGTGGGGCATTACCTCAATTCGATCTTGAAACTCCTGGATGCCCCCGATATTAAAAAAGCCTTTGATGCCAATACCAAATGGAATGTAATTGAAGTGGTGTCCAACCGCTATTTAGGGGGTACAGCTGAACCCTCGCAACGGGCCAAGATGGCGGAAAGTGGTCGCCGTATCCTCCAGTTTGTAGCCGACAACAACTTTGAAACATCCGTTGATCCACATCTTTTTCAAACAGAATTGCGTCCCATTGGTCCCCATGCTGAAGCCTGGCTAGCGGCCTACCGCACCACCCCAGAAGGACAGCGGTTCCCTGGCGTACCCGCAGCACTACGGAGTACCCGTAATCGCAAGTCTTTACCGATTTGAGTTTTCTCTCCTCTATCGATGAGGACCATCTGATATGGATACCTTGTTTCCCACTCTTTCCGTCACCCTCAGCCAAAAGCGCTGGACTTGTATTCTGGACCCAACGTTGATTTTGGGGAGTCCTGGTCTACAGGGACTGGCTTTGGCTAGGTATTTAGGCCATTTTGTTGAACTCTGGGTTGCCAGAGAACTCTGGCATATTCTGGACAATACCCATTTTTATCTAGAGCAATCTGAGGCTGAGCTACAAACTTTAACCGAGCCTGATCAACGCTTACAACATGCTTGGACCCCTCATTTTGATCAGGAGGCTATTCATGCTTGGGAACATATCCGACTGAAAACGGATTTAGCAGGACTCAAAATTTCTTGGTTGGGAGATGCAGTCGGTCAATCCTGCTTACCCACTTGGATTAAAGACGGTGTGGATCCTGAAGCGATCATCCAGCACTATGAATTCTTAGCTCAGTCCCTTGAACCTCAGCTTAGCTCTACTGACAGGAGTCAACCCTTTGCTTTGGCCTGCCGCGAAACAGTAGCTTTACTGGCGACCCTGGGAACTGGGATGATTTTGACCTGTGCACCGAAGCCTGATTACCCACCCTACATCGTGGACTGCCTGGAACGGTGGCAGATTCCCTGTCAACGTCGTCCTCTCAATGATCCGATTGCTGCAATTGCCCGCCGCTATTGGCATCATCTGTTTGTCCATGCCGGACTGCCACAACTGCTGTGGTCTCCAAATTTACACTTAGCCGTTTTGCACTTGGATATTCCTACGGCTTTCCATCCCAGCTTGAGAGCAACACCTTGGGCTGAAACTGAGATGACTGCTGATGACTTCGAGTCTGAATGGGATGCTAGTCTTCCCCCCCTTGCATCTGAAATCAATCCTTGGCAATCGGCTCAAGGCTATTGGTATTCACTCCAAACCTTACCTATGTCTCCACTAGAAGATGAAAACACGTCGCTCAGTTCGCAACCGAAACCGACTACGGCTTAACCAAGAGGATTTGGTTATGTCTGTGGTGATGGGTCAAATCGCCCATCCAGTGGGTCGTGCCAATCCGTATCGGATTGGTCATGATGGGGTACCTCGGATTCTGCCTGCGGGGGGAGGAATTTCAATCAACCAGCGCATTGGCGATCGCTGTGTGGGTCTTGCGGGTGACCATGTGGAGCCAGGTGTTTCTTTACACAATAATGATCGGGAAGTCACGGGCAGTCGCAAAGGCAATAACCTGGCATTGATTACCTATGCCTGTGTGGGCAATCGTGCCCAGGTGATCAATGGTCCTTGTAAGGGGCAGTGGGGCCTAGTAACAGGCAAGCATGGTGGGGTGGATCATGTGATGGTGGATTTTCCCACTCCAGTGCTAAAGCGGTTGCGGATTGGCGATCGCATTCAGATCAATAGCATAGGCTTGGGCTTGCAGTTGTTGGACTATCCAAAGATAACTCCAATGAACTGTGCTCCTGCCTTGTTGCAAAAATGGAAATTGCGTTCTCATGGAAAAAGACTACAAGTGCCCGTAACCCATATGATTCCTTCTGTCCTGATGGGATCAGGGCTTGGAACAACAGCGGTGTCTTGGGGAGGAGATGTAGATATTCAGTTGTTTGATGTTCAGACTCGCCACCGTTATCGGTTGGACCGATTGCGGTTCGGAGATTTGGTGGCGATTGTTCAAGGGGATAGCCAATTTGGGCCAACTGTTAAACGAGGTAGAAACACAATCGGAGTAGTTGTACACAGCGATAGCACTGTTAACGGCCATGGTCCCGGAATCACTCCTCTCCTTACGGGACCAGCCCACCAATTAGAACCTGTACGTGAAACTCAAGCAAACTTAGCCATCTTATTTGACCTCCGTATGCTCCCTCCGGCTAAGTCCTATCAACCTATTACAGCTTGCCAATATCATCATCAGATTGCCCAACCTAGGGCCACTTCTATTATCACTCGTCAAAAACAGGTCCAGAAATTTGGTTAGAAGAATGTTAAACGCCCAAGAGTTAAATCAAACTGTATGCAGTGCGAGGTATTCTAAGGTACTGCAGGTCATTAACAAGTTTAAGATTAGGGAAGTGCCATGTTTGGTGATTGTGATCGAAAAAACGATTGAAAATCGGCATATAGAAAAAATATTAAATCCTTACCTTTTGATACTCGATATTTCTCATTTTTCAGAAAACACTCGCTTTCCTATAGATGATCAACTCTGCATCCTTTTAGAGGCCAAATCCTCTTCTTCCAATTCCCAGTTGGATATCCCTAAGTTGCTGGCAGAGCAAGAATTACAGATTGCTAGTTTAGTCGCTCAAGGATATCTCAACAAACAAATTGCGAAACAGCTACATATCAGTGAGTGGACTGCTGCCACACCTTTACATCGCATTTTTGCCAAGCTTAGGGTTGAGAGTGGAGCTGCAATGGTCTATTGATACACAATTCCATATAGTGGAAAAATATGCAAAATTTTATATTTTGTGCCGAAAGAAACAGGCAAGTCGTTAAACTTTAATCATGTAAATATCTACCTCAAAAAGATAGCAGTTTACATTGATTCGCTTTCTATGAATTAAAATTAATCGCCAATTAAAGCAACTTATCTTTAATAACTTACAAATAGATTATTTTTTTACTCTTTAACAAAATAATCTATGTAGTCAAAGAGAGGTCAAACAATGACAGGTTATGTTGAAGCTGCTGGTCTCGCTATTGATTTTATATCTGGTCAAAAAGGTGATATTTCATACAACCTTCCACAGATGAAAGGATTGAAATACCCTTATAATGATGCCAAGAAGTTTGGCAATAGAACAGGCTATGAACCAAATAGTTTTGATGTAAAAGGCAGGATGGTTCTTAAAAGATTTTTACCATTTATTCCGCCTTATCCATATACTAGTTATTTGTCAGCAGAATTTGAAGTATCTTATGAGTATAATGGCTCATCAATTGGTAATGTTTCTATTGAACTAATTGATGAGGATGATGTACTCGGTTATGGAATTCACATTGATGCTTTAATCAAAGATGATAATAAGGTATATGAGACATATATTAATGAATATATAGCTGCTATTTATATAAAGTTTAACTTTAAATTTACATCACCTATTTATGATTCTTGCATAAAACGGATAACTTATCATTTATACGCAGATGGAGACGTTACTGATAGTGGATGGAAATCTAATAATGCTTTTATGTGTCTCCAAGATATAGCTTATGGACGCTAGAAAACTTCGTTTTCTTGAACATGTCTGATTAGAAGAACAAAAAATAATTATGCATTAAAAAAAAGAATTTAGAATATCTAGGCATAGCATAAAATCTATTTACATAATATAAACTTTTCGCAGTGTATTTATTTTATTTATTCCTCGGAAATGGAGGTATATAATGATTCAGCTAAGCGGTAAAGATAGTCTTAAAAATAGACTCAGAGTCAACAATAAGTTGCTTTGTTCTGATAATTACAAGCAGCTACTTGAGGATGGTTTTGAATCCGAATATGCATTAGATTGGCGTGATCAAGATAATGATTTAGCGGATTCAAGTTTCGATCTCTACTTAGATCTTGATGATGAGTTTGATTGGCTCGAGGATGAACTCGATGGATTTGCTGGCCCTCTACTCACTAAGCTTAAAGATACATTGCGTCGGGGTAAAGAATACCTGGCTGTGCGACTGGCCATCAGTGCAGGTAACCGAGATGAAAATAAGCTGACGAATATATTGTTCTTTGCGCGTTACCCAGAACGACAGGGACAACCGATTCGTGAAGGAGAACCGAATTATAAACATCTAGTGCAGGAATGGCTAGATATTCGCAAACATATAGTCCGTCCAGCCTTAGCGTCAGGGAGTGGGACTCCTCAGCCCTCACAGACTAAACTAAAATCTGGAAAGGCTTGTACCCTTTCTTCTGGAGGCCGTTGTATTCGTTGCGGTGACTGTGAGACCTGTGAGCGACGCATTACAGCCGCCGTGCCTAGAAATCTGCTACTGATCCCTCCCGAGCTGCAGTTCCAGGGTCGAAAAGGTCGACTAAATCAAGAAGCGCTACAGGCCTATCAACGATTGTTAAGAGCAGCAAGAGCAGATGGCATTCCTGCACCTTATCTAGCTATCTTTTCCAGCTATCGTGGCTATGACACCCAGGCTGGACTCTGGCGCAAACGGCTTTTGACTAAGTTCTCTAATCTTGGCTATAGCAGTACAAAGCTCAAATGTGTCGCCACTGCCATTGATAGAACCACCAAAGCACTCAAATCTCAGCCCATACCTCATCCTAAAAGTTCATGGCTGAATCGTTTTCTAAAAGAACTACAAAAAACAGGCTGTCCGGGACTAGGTAATGCAGGTTCTATGGTTAGAGATTTACGGAAAACAACTGCACCCCCTGGACGTAGTTCTCATCAAACAGGACGTACCGTTGATATTGCAGTCGGTCATGCCCCTGGGTTTAAAACTGCAAGCTCAAAGCTTACCAATGTTAAATGGCAACGTTCGCATACCCCATATAAATGGATGGTGTGTAATGCACACCGTTTTGGTTTCTCCCCCTATATTCGTGAACCATGGCATTGGGAATACAATCCATAGCTTCAGTTGTTCAACTTAACGATACTCATGATTAATTGTTGGACAAATATATTTAGGGAGATAAACAATGAGTACCCTACTTGACCGAGAGCTGTTTGAGGACAATATTAAATTTTTAGATCAAGCTGATTGGTTGCATGATTATTTTGACGACTTGCTAGAAGATGCACTTAACTCCGAGGATGGCTTGGATGAACTGGATAATACCCTAGAGAAATTCATTGGGCCGTTATTCAGCAGACTTAAAGATGCATTGCGCAAGGGACAAGATTATCTTGCTGTGCGGCTGGCAATCCAGGCAGGTAACCGGGAAGAGAATAAGCTCACAAACATGATATTCTTTGCTCATCATCCCGAAAGGAGAGGCCAAGCAATCCGGACCACTGAGCCCAACGCTCAACAACTTATTCGAGAGTGGCTCAACATTCGCAACCATTTAGTCCGACCAGCCCTTCAGCAAACTTCAGTTTCACCGCCCCCTAGTGGCAACCCTACCTCTATTACCTATAAGGTGCTGCAAGGACGAGAGTATGGTGGAAAATGGAAAAGTAAGCGTCCACCAGGTCTACCTTCGTGGGTCAGACAAACCAGTGCTAGGGGAGCAGCGCTACCGCATGTGCAACGGTTAGCTCAGGCCCAAGGCTTGGGAATAGTTTTTGTCCAGACTATTGTTCAAATGGCACGAACCGAAAGTGGAGGAACGTTTGCACTACCAGCAAATAACTTTGATGCACGTCCACCTAAAGATAGACCTCTAGGTAAAGGTCTAATTACAGCATGGGGTGTATTCCAATTTAATCGTGATGCTTGGACTCCTCTCTTTGCTTCTGGAGTTCGGCGGCAGCAGAAATCTTGGATACCCAAAGATCCAAAGATTGGATGTCAATCTAAGGGGGGCTGTGTATTGCCATGGGGTGCCACAACCTTGGAAGAAATTGCACTTCCTATCCGCAAATATGCTGAACTATTTCGCAATGTAAAAATCGCTGGTGGAAGCAATCTTGATGCTGCTCGCGGTTTACGCCTATGGCACATTTCTCCGGCAGCTTACAGAAAATGGCTTAATTCAGCTAAAAAGGTCAATTTCAATGTGGCTTGGCTAGGAATTAGCCAAAAACTAAGAAAAAGAGTTGGAATTTTTCTAAATCAGGCTAATGTCCTATAAAACTCAGTTTTATCATCTATGGCATCAACTTTTACTTACTTGGCATCAATTCTGCTATCACCTAAAAGAGCTACCTTATCTGAGGTCTCCTAACTCACTAACAGCTAAATCAAGCAAGATCTATCTCTTGCACATGAGATTAAATAGGTAATAACTCAAGTCTATGTTCATAATATCCAAAGTGAAAATCTGATAGATATTTAGATTATTTGCTATTTATTCCATACTCTTGCGTAATATCTATAGATTAGTACTGATAACTTAAATAGCTATTTGTCTGTCGTCTATCTGAATCATTTAATTTTTTCAAATGGCTTGATAGACACAAGTCTTAGGTTCTCTCCAATCGGTGCATATCTGCAAAAATATATCATTCCTAACTGATCTGGGAGCAATGCCATGGCCGATCAATTGATGCTGGGTAAATCTGCTTGTCTCCTAGACAGACTCAAGTCTTCACATATTATTGGTGAATTCAAAATCAAGAATAGTGACTATTTAGTGATTACTGATGAGACTTTTAAGCTCTCCAGCTCTTCAGATAATATTGACAAAAAATTACAAGCTGAACTGAAATTATCCAATTACAAAATTGTTTGTCACTTTGAAATCAGTGGAAAGTATTGTGCCATCGTTGAGATTAAAAATACAGAATCAACATCAAATATCCCAAAACTGCTAACTGAAAGGGAATTACAAATTGTCTATCTTGTAGCTCAAGGATAACAAAATAAGCAAATTGCCAATCAACTTCATATTAGCGAGTGGACCGTTTCTACCTATCTACGTCGTATCTTTGCCAAACTTAACGTAGATAGCCGCGCTGCAATGGTTTTTCGCTGTGCTGGCTTACTGTGAAATCAAAAATTTCAGAATTATTCAAGTGATAGCTAATCTAGCGAAAATCAACTTATTACTTGCTATTCAAGTTGTTTTAGTCTTGATCATATGAAGGCCGAAGTTTTTTTACATCAGGTTCTATATGTTGATGAAAAATATACAAAAGCGGCAGATATTTGCTCTGCTTTTAGCTTTGTTAATATATATTTCTTTCGGATTTAATTTAAGAGTTATTTCACTAGAAGAATATTCAAGCAAAGATTCTAGCAGTAATATGTTCTCTTTTCCTTCTTTGGATTCAGCAATTATTGCAGCAGGTATAGGTTTAGCTGGAGTAGTAGGCTCATCTGTTTTGGCAAATAACCAAGCTAAAATTAGTAATAGAAGAGAAAAATGGGAGATACTATTTAATTCTCTAGAATGGTTTGGTCGGGATCCTTTTTTAAGGAGTACTGCAATTTCTGTAGTTGAAACAAAATGGGAATATCATGATGATTTTCGTAAAAGGTGGGCTTCAATTTTTATTTCACAAGCTATATATATATTAAAGTCCAGTGCAAATAATAAAAAGGGATCTGAATTGTCAATAGAAAAATTGAACTTGTATAGAATAATGGATTTGCTAACAAATACTAAGGACAGGACTAATATAAATGCTGCTAGTAAAGACAACTATTTTTCAAGAGACTTAACTTTACAAGAATTAAAATTTATGATTGATGCACTTAAAGAATATAGAGATAATAATAATGATTTTTTATATATTGGGGATGAAGTTATTAATTCTTGGATAATGTTATTACAGTCACATGTTCAAATGAGGTTCTCAGATCAAGCAATAGATGTAGCAGGCCAACAAGTACTTAAAAGTGACTGGGAAGTGACACCAGCAAGCATTCAGAATCTTCTACTTAGCCTAGCAAAAAAGTATAAGTAATTGAATCGAAAGTGAATGGGCATGTTTTTTCGGTATAGTAATTAGCCTGCTAATCAATCGATATAAATTTGGTGTACCAGTTTGGGAGGCGATCAATAGATCTATATCATTACCAATTTTTACTTGCTTGACATCAATCCTGCTGTCACCTAAAAAAGCTACCTTATTTGAAGTATCCTAACTTACTAACAGCTGAATCAAGCGAGATTTAACTCCTATACATGAGATTAAATTGATAATAAATAAAGCTTCTGTTCATGATATCTATTGTGAAATTCCGATGGATATTTAGATTATTTGCTATTTATTCCATATTCTTGCGTAATATCCTAAATTAGTACTGATAACTTAAATGACTGTTTTTATACCGTCTAGTTGAATTATTTGATTTTCTTTCATATGTCTTTATAGACATGAGTCCTAGGCAATCTCAAATCGGTGCATATCTGCAAAAGTAAATCATTCCTAACAGATCTAGGGGCAATGCCATGGCCGATCAATTTATGCTGGGCGAATCTGCTAATTTCCTGGATAGATTAAAATCTTCTTGCATTATTAGTGAATTCAAAATCGAGAATAGCCTCTATCTAGTGGTTTTAAGTGAGATTTTCAAGTCATCCAGTTTCTCAGATGCTTCTTACAGTAAATCGAAAGCTGAACTGAACTTTTCTAATTGCACAGAGATTTGCCAATTTGAAATTAACGGACAATCTTGCGCCATTATTGAGATTAAAACTACAGAATCAACTGCTAATATCCCAAAACTATTAACTGAGAGAGAATTGCAAATTGCCCATCTTGTAGCCCAAGGCCAACAAAATAAGCAAATTGCTAAACAACTTCACATTAGTGAATGGACTGTTTCTACCCATCTACGGCGTATCTTTGCCAAACTTAACGTAGATAGCCGTGCTGCAATGGTTTTTCGCTGTGCTGACTTACTAAAAAGTCTTCAAACATTGCAGACTTTAAGCAATAGCAAACTCAACTGAAATTAGCTTTCAATTTATGACAGAAACGATAACTAAGCTACTTTAAATATAGCTGAGTTGAACATACCTACTATTTCCCCTATAAAATCCCTATCTAATTTCGTTCCATTTCAAGATCAAACCATATTAAAAGCTGAGACCTTGGTACATGAACAAAAGGGAAGTACAAGACATACTTATAAAGATTTTTGAAATTGACCAGTCAAGAATAAGTAGCATCGATTCTACAAAAATCATCATCAAAGGATGGTCAGTCATAATCTCTATCTGCACTATATGCAACCTTTCATGTCTAGATATATTGGCACTAGGAACTTTCCAAACTATCTAAACGTCCAGTTAAGCAGTTCCTCAAAATAAATCCCTTCATATCTTTGCAGATCAAGATGAGGGAATTGCCATATCTCAGCAGGCAAGGCTAGCTTTTTATTAGGAATATTACTGAGGATTTTAAGAATGGGGTTAAAAGGGACGCGATGGCTGACCGGAGCCTTTGCGGGCAGTATTCTCTTTGGAGCGTTTTCGCAGCCCGTATTGGCAGGCACCAACTTAACCAGTGCCAAAGTCTATGACTTTGACTCCCAAGTTCAATTAGAGAAAGTTAAGAAAAAGCCTCGCCTTGCCAAAATCGGTGACGTGATGGTGCCGATGGATATCCTTAAAACAGGATCCAGCGCTTGGGCCAAGCTGCTATTTAATGAAGGCACTTTGTTTCGGGTACATGCCAACGCTAAGTTCTTTTTTGTCCCCAATACCCGGAGCTTTCAGCTCAAGCATGGGTTGGTTTTATCGATGATTCAGCCGGGACAGGGGATTACGACGGTGATTACGCCGACGGCCAAAATCGTCGCCTTTGGTACAGCCCTAACAGTCCGCCATGACTCCACTCAAAATACAACCATCGTGAGTGCGTTAACTGAAAAACTCGGTCGGCCTATCTTTGTCTCCAATGATGATGGAGCCGGACAAATTCGGCTGAAAGCAGGTGAGCAAGTCGAAATTAAAGATAACGTTGTCGGTCCCGTCAAATCCTTTAGTCTGCCCGCCTTCTACCAAGCCTGCCCGATGAGTGCAGTATTAGACCCCAAGCAAGAACAACTGGTCGCCCAAGAACCCACAGAAGTACAATCGCCCTTGTTCGTTATTCGGGAAGAAACAGCGAAGGCAGTGGCTGAGCAATCGACTATTGCTGACGCCTCAGAACTGACAAAACTCTGTGCCCCCGTCCCAGAGCTGCCAGAAGAAGAAAAGACGCGACCCAACAGTGGCCCTAGAATTGGTGTTGGTGGTTGTATTCCCATTCCCTTTATCTCTTCCTGTGGCCCGCAAAGACCCGGTGGACTTCCAAACCCTGGTCAAGGCAGACAGCCAGCAGGAGTACAAGGCATCCCCTAATTAGATATCTATGTATCAGCGAAAAATGTCTTGATTCAGTAGTTTGGCAAATCAAGAATAGGTCGATCATCTAACCTCTGTCGTCACAGAAGAAAATAACAGCATAATAAAGGCAAATAGCTCATTTGATTGGTAAAGATATGACCAGTCCCCAACTCTCTAGCTCTGAGTCATCAAGTCAGCAATTGTATGAGATTGACGTTGTGGCTTGGGCGGATCGCATGGCTGAACTACTTCGGGCCAAACGTTTTGATGAGATAGATCTAGTCAATTTGATTGAAGAGGTAGAGGATTTGGGTAATCGGCATCGAGATGCTTTGAGTAGTCATCTCACCGTGCTTCTAATGCATTTGCTCAAATGGCAATACCAACCCACTCAGCAATCGAGCAGTTGGTCTGGGTCTATTAAAAATGCCAGGAAACAGATTCGCCGTCTTATTCGGAAATATCCTTCCCTTAAGAACTATCTCTTCCAGTGCTTGCCAGAGTCTTATCAAGATGCTGTTGAAGACGCTATAGATGAGACAGGGCTGGATGATAGTACTTTCCCCAAAGATTGCCTCTATTCCATAGAGCAAATCTTGGACAGTGAGTTCTTACCAAAATAGAAGATCAGGAATGCCTTGAATATCCCGAAGAAACCAGTGATACGCTATCGATACCTCTTTCATACCTAAAATAGGTGAATGCAGCAACTTGATATCCCCTCAACACCTGACGCCTCGGGTTGGCATGGTCAGCTCAACCTGTTGTATGGCAGCCGCAATCAGCAGAGCCAGGTAAAGCAAAGCTATCATCAAGCGCCTCTAAATCTCCAACGTCCCTTTTATCCCGAAGGTCCAGAGGTTTGTCATAGTGTGATGATGCATACGGCGGGAGGCATGGTGGGGGGGGATCGCCTTTCTATGGATATCGAGCTACAATCTCAAACTCACGCCTTGCTGACAACAGCGGCTGCCGGGAAAGTCTATCGTTCCAATGGTTTAGACGTCCAGCAAACTATCCAATGTCGGTTGGCAGCAGGCGCGATCTTGGAATGGCTGCCTCTAGAAACCATTCTGTTTGAGCAAGCTCGCTTCCGTCAGACCATGCAGATTGAGTTAGGTCCCGGTGCTGTCTACGGGGGCTGGGAGATCACCCGGTTTGGTCGGAGTGCCCGAGGTGAGCAATTTATGCAAGGCGATTGGCGATCGCATCTGGAGATCTGGCAACAAGGCACTCCTCTATGGATTGATCAGCAGTGGTTACCTGGGCGACCCGAGGTTTGGCAGAGTCCACACGGCTTAGCAGGACAGCCTGTAGTGGGCAGCTTTATTTGGGTCGGACAGGCTGTCGAAACCGATACTGTACAAGCTGCTCGCCATCTTTGGCAAACCGTTGCCTCCCCTCCCACTACAGTAGTGGGGGTGACTCGATTACCCTTGGGGCTAATTTGCCGATATCGTGGCCCCTCTAGTCAAACCGCCCGACAATGGTTTATACAAGTGTGGAATCTGTTGCGGTCTACCTATCTGGGACGACCGGCCTGTCCACCCCGCGTTTGGCCACTCTAAAACGAGGTAATCCATGCAACTTACGCCTCAGGAAAAAGACAAATTGCTCGTGTTTACGGCAGCATTGCTTGCGGAACGACGCAAGGAACGGGGACTCAAGCTCAATTACCCGGAAGCGGTGGCCTATATTACGGCGGGTATTTTAGAAGGGGCACGAGAGGGGCGCACCGTTGCTGAGTTAATGAGTTATGGCACGACTCTTCTCAGTCGAGAAGACGTTATGGAGGGAATTGCTGAAATGATTCCTGAAGTCCAGGTAGAAGCCACTTTTCCAGACGGGACGAAGTTAGTTACCGTGCATCACCCTATCGCTTAGCACTAGACAAATGCGAAGTCCTAGATCTCTATCCAAAAGTGCCGTACAGTTGCTAGCAAGCAAACTTGAGGGATAGTTATGATTCCGGGTGAAATTTTACCTGAAGCGGGTGATATTGAACTGAATGCCGGACGGCCTACTCTAGTCCTCACCGTGGCTAATACAGGTGATCGTCCAGTCCAGGTGGGGTCTCACTTCCACTTTTATGAGGTTAATCCTGCCCTTGCCTTTGAGCGTGAACAGGCCAAAGGCATGCGCCTTGATATTCCAGCAGGCACTGCCGTGCGATTTGAACCTGGGGATCAGCGAGATGTGACTTTAGTGCCATTGGTCGGGCAACGGCAAGTGTTTGGCTTTAATGCCAAAATTCAGGGATCTTTGGACGCCTAAATTCGATATTTAATGACCCAAGGTCACGTCTTCTTTGCCTAGTCTACTGAGCGTGCTCAGGCCGTAGCGTGGATCTCAGAGAGAGCGAGAGATGGCGTTGAGCCTGCCAGAATTTGCTCTTTATAATTGAAGAAGCGATGTCCATCAGCAGCGGACCACCGATGGTTACCCAGCCTCTATATACCAACTTACCGAGTACTGCAGAGTTACCCTGCTCAGACGATACCCCTGTGGATAACGAAGACCAAAATTTGCTGCCCAACTTGCTGCTATTTATGCTGTGCAATCTTTGGGCAGATCGCATGGATTGGTACTTCGGGGTGGATATGGCGATCTACCATACCACTGGTGTGAGTCCTAAGGTACCAGTGGTACCCGATGGATTTTTAAGTTTGGGGGTAGAGCGTAAGAAGGGCGGCAAGTCTCGCCGGAGCTATGCCACCTGGGAAGAACAGGATATTGTCCCCATCCTGACCTTAGAAATGGTTTCTCATCAGCCCGGTGGCGAATATGCCGAGAAAATGGCTATCTATGCCAAATTGGGCGTTCTGTATTATGTCATCTATAATCCCGAATTCTGGCAACGGGATCGCCACCAGCCCTTTGAGGTCTACAAGTTGGATCAGGGGACCTATCATCTCCAAATCGGAGAGCCATTTTGGTTACCTGAAGTGGGCTTGGGGATAGGACGTTGTCAGCAAGTCTTTGGGGGAATTGAGCAGGAGCTGTTGTGTTGGTATGACGAGCAAGGACAATCTTTCCCCACTCCAGAAGAAACCATTCAGCACGTTCAATCCCAATTGCAGGCCGAGCGCCAGCGAGCTAATGCAGAATCTCAGCGGGCTAATGCAGAATCTCAGCGAGCTAATGCAGCGTCGCAGCGGGCTGAAAAATTAGCTGAGTATTTGAGGACCCAAGGGATTAATCCCGATGATATCCTCTGACGCATTGAGTCCAAAGACGGGAAATTTGGAGTGAGGATGGCGACTCGAAAACGTGATTTACCGACGAAGATTTGTCCGGTATGTGGCTTGCCCTTTACCTGGCGGAAGAAATGGCGAAACTGCTGGGAAGACGTGATCTACTGTTCTGAGCGGTGCCGTCGGAACCGCAAATCCTCTTCTTGAGGGTTCTGCTGACGCCATTCACTAGCAAATGCCTCCAAAACCATTGAGACAATGAGATGTTGCAGATCAATCCGGTCGAGATTATTGCTGGGTACCGCCAGGGCTATTTTTTGATGGATAACGGCGAGGGACTCGGTTGGTATTCCAGCCAAAGCCGGACATTAATGCCTTTAGATGAGCAGTTTCGCTATCCGCGATCGCTGCGTCGTTACCTGAATCAAAATCGGTTTACCCCAGCCATTAATCGGGATTTTGTAGGGGTGGTCAATGGCTGTGCCAATCGAGAATCCACCTGGATTTCCGGTGAACTGAAGGACATTTATCTGGCCCTCTATCAAGCGGGTTGGGCTTACAGCTATGAAACCTGGCAGGGAGATCAGCTGGCAGGTGGGATTTTGGGCCTTGTCATCGGTGGGGTATTTATTGGTGAATCGATGTTTTTTAATATTCCTGAAGGCTCGAAGGTGGCGATGGTGAAGTTAGTGGAACATTTGCGATCGCAACAGTTTCTCCTGTTTGATGTCCAGATTATGAACCCTCATCTAGCCCGATTTGGTGCCTACACCATTTCAGAGAAGGAGTATCAACACCAGCTCCAGCAGGCCCTTCAACTCCAACGCAGGCTATAAGCAGAGTGATCTGCTTTAAAGATAATTAGGTAAGGGGAAACGAACCCACATTCGCCTGCCGTTGGAGGCGCTGGAGTAATTTAGTAAAGTCGGTGGGCAAAGGAGCTTGAGCCTCCAATTTGTCTTGGGAAATCGGATGTTCTAGACATAAACGCCAGGCATGCAGAACTTGTCCAGACAAATTCACCCCCACAGATGCTCGGCCGCGACTGTAGAGCGGATCACCCACAATCGGCCACCCCATCCGAGCACAGTGCACTCGGATCTGATGGGTGCGTCCGGTTTCCAACTGAAATTTTACTAACGCATAATTGCCTAAGGGTTGCAAAAGTTGCCAGCGGGTCGCCGCGGCTTTACCCCCTTGGTCTTCTGGGACCACTGCCATTTTGATCCGATCTGCAGGATGGCGACCAATAGGGAAGTCCATCCGGCCTTGGAGCAAAGACGGGCGGCCATAGACAATACCGATATAGTCACGGCGGGCCGTTTTTGCCGCAATTTGGGCCTGAAGATGTTGATGGGTGTAGTCTGTTTTGGCAACGACCATGGCCCCACTGGTATCCTTATCCAGTCGATGGACAATCCCAGGGCGCTCAACGCCACCAATCCCCGAGAGAGAAGACCCCTTGTCCGTGCAGCAATGGGCGAGTAAACCATGCACGAGGGTGCCTGTTGCATGACCTGGGGCGGGATGGACCACAAGGCCTGCCGGTTTATTGACGATCAGCAGATGTTTATCCTCAAACAGGATCTCTAGATCCATCGGTTCGGGATCGAGCGCCAAAGGCTTGGGGGCAGGAATTTGAACCTGAACCTGATCGCCTGGTTGCAGAGCAGATTTCTTAGCGGTGCAGACCTGATCATTGATGTGGACATGGCCCTGTTCAATCAGTTTTTGGATATGCGATCGCGACAATGAATCGATCTGATCGGCCAGCCAGCGATCGACCCTGGCAGCAGCCCCTTCAAGCGAAAATTCCAATTTCTGCATGGGGTGTGATCCCAGTTAGCGGCGGCGACAAATATCTAAACCGTGAGTATCGGTGCCGCAGGTTTGCAGTAAGCGGTACTGACTGGCGAGTCGCATCAACGCATGAGTTTGAGACGGACTAGGCTCCCACGGATCGTGATTGCCATAGCAATAAAAGGTTTCAATCCCATCAATCCCATTTTGGACGGCTGCGCCCACGAGTTCTTTAACCGACCGCCGATATCGAGCAGGATGGGCTAAGACCGCGAGTCCCCCGGCTTGATGGAGTGCGGAAATCACTTGGTTGGCTTGAGCTTCGTGCCCTGTTGGAGCTGAACCCATCAGATAAGGCTGTAGCGCAGAATGGTTGGGATTAAAGCCATAGCCCAAAATATGAACTTGTGTTTCCAACAATGAGGAGGTAATTTCGATCCCTGGCCAAAGGTAAGGTAACGGCTGGGAACTCGTTTGGGAATGGGATTGAAGAATATCTAAGGCGTGCCGATACCCACCAACACTATGATGATCGGTAATCGCCAAGCTGGTCAGACCCCTTTGAATCGCCTGCTCAATCAAATGCTGGGGCTCTAGGCGCCCGTCAGAATGGAGGGTATGAAGGTGAAAGTTGTAGGTGGATGGACAACTGGCAGCAGTAATGGACTGAAAGATCTCTTTCAATCGGTGTAGGTCGGTTTGGCGTTTCTTCGTTACAGTCACTAGGCACTTACTTGAATGCGATGCCCCCAGATTCCAACTATATCCCAAGATTTTTGAGATGTTCAGTGTCCAAAACTGCAAAAGCTAGCTGGGATATGGATTTGTGCCTTAATTACAGGAATTTAAATTATTTAATCCTACAGACGCCCTTAAGCTTCGGAGGTGGGAGGTGCTTTGTAGATAGGGGTTAAAAAGGCAATTAAGAACCCCACCAAGAAGCCCGCCACATTCCTAAAAATAGGCAACCACTCGGACGTTCGGGCAATCACAGGACCAATCCCGAAGGAAAAGAAACAAATGCCCCATAGCGGCGAGAAAATCAACATCCACTGCCAAGCAAACACTTGATCGGGTTTACGAGGGTGGGCAGAAAATCCGCAGATGATCCCACCGATGACAGAGGTAATCAGGGTAAAGATCCACTGTTCCTTGGGTAGACCAGGCACCACTCGACAGCCGCCTTGATTCAGGCAAGTCTTGACAGAGTTAATGGCTTGAATAATAGATTCATCTTCGCCATTCTCTTGGACGAAGTACTGGTTACCGAACCGAGTCTGCAATTCTACCCAGAAGGTGCGCGGTAGCAGCTGATAGACAGAATCACCCACATTAAAATTGAGAATATTGCCGCCCCGAGAGTCAGCGACTAAAAGCACACTTTTTTCATCCAAGTTCCAAAAATCTTTGACCGCTCGACCTGGCGTGCGATCATATTGCGTCAAGATTCTTAACTTCCAGCCTGTCTCTTGTTCAAAATCCCCTAAGTCTTCGTCCAGTCTACTTTTTTGGACGCTCGTCAAGGCTTGTGCTAAATCGACGATAGACGTCGGTTCTTTAGGTAATAGCTCTGGTGCATCGAACGCTTGGGCAGGGAGGAAAGCCCCCCAAAGACCAAAGCTGAGTACCAGACCGATACCAGCAACCAATACTCGACGAACAAGATTACGTTTCATTGGAACTCGATAGAATTAAAGTCAGAAGGCGACAATTAGCAACTAATTAAGTTATTTTGTAACACTTATTTAAGTTACTTAATCATAATAGTACGAATCTTGAATCCTTGGCATTTTCACTAGCCATGGGGGATCGGGCGTTAATCAAGTTCTCAGCCCTCAAAAATCAACGATGACCACCGCTCAAGCTGACGAATGTTGAAATGAGTATCAAGCTTGGGCATGAAGTGAAAATTTTTCTCTGTCTTGGGTACGCTATGCCGTATATCAGCGTTCAGTAAAGGTTAGGTAATAGTGGTTAGCTAGGGATCATAAGCTGATATATACCTAACTCTCAGTCTATTTTCAGATACATAGGCGAAGATGTAGTGGATTTGAAACTTAATAAGCTACAAAGCAGTCTCAAAATACGAGGTCGATGAGTGCAAGGTTGATGGCTTAATAATCGACAACAATGTGGAGGTTCAGCAAAGATGTACCCATCGGATACGGTTTACCGAATCTTTGGGGCTTTGACCAAGCCTGAAAAAATGGCCTATTATGGGAGAACAAACTCATACTGACTTCGTCTTTGATCCACTGACTCCATTCTATTCCTGTTTTATTTAGCCACTTTTACTGAAATTAGATAGTCCTACAGACAACATCACCTTCCTAAAGGAGGTAGCTCAAGTCCATGTCCAATACCAAAGCCAGAAAGCAGGCTGTCTCTGTGTCTTCAACAACAGATATGGTTCGTACCTATCTTCATGAGATTGGTCGAGTGCCTTTGTTGACTCATGAGCAAGAAATCATTTTTGGTAAGCAAGTACAGGCCATGATGGCCCTGCTAGACTTGCAGCAAACCTTAATCGATGACTTAGGGCATGAACCTTCTGTAGAGCAGTGGGCAGAGAAAGCAAACCTTAGCCCAGCTCAGCTTCAATTCACGCTGAATGAAGGGCAACAGGCCAAGCAAAAGATGATTGAAGCGAATCTAAGGCTGGTCGTTTCAGTAGCTAAAAAATATCAGAAGCGCAATCTTGAACTTCTCGACCTGATTCAAGAGGGGACGTTGGGGCTAGAACGAGGCGTCGAAAAATTTGATCCGACCCGGGGTTACAAGTTCTCGACCTATGCCTATTGGTGGATTCGGCAGGCGATCACCCGTGCGATCGCACAACAAGCCCGCACCATTCGCTTGCCCATCCATATCACCGAGAAACTAAACAAGATCAAAAAAGCCCAGCGTGAGTTATCGCAAAAGCTCGGTCGAAGTGCAACCCCGAGTGAAATCGCCGAGGCATTGGAGCTAGAGCCCAGCCAAATCCGAGATTATCTCACCATTGCCCGTCAGCCCATCTCCCTAGATTTAAGAGTGGGTGACAATCAAGATACCGAGTTGCGGGACTTGCTAGAGGATGATGGTCAGTCGCCGGAGCAATTTACGACCACAGAAGCGCTGCGCGATGATGTTCATCAGTTGCTTAAGGAGTTAACCCCTCAGCAACGGGATGTCTTAATGCTGCGATTTGGCCTGAACAATGGCAAGGAATTATCCCTTGCTAAAGTAGGGCAGCAGCTGAGCCTTAGCCGAGAGCGCGTTCGTCAACTTGAGCGACAGGCGCTGGATTATCTACGCCGTCGTAAAGGCGAAGTACGGGAGTACATCGCTGCCAGCTAGCCAGCTAGTCCCTAGCTAGTCTCTCTCCTTATTGGTGCTGATCGGCCTCCTGTGTAGACATCTGTCCATCGGAGGTCGATTATTTTTGTCATGCCTCTTGGAGACAATCCTGCACGGATGGGTTAAAGTCAGTCCAGCCCGTATTCCCGAGTGGCAAGATTAACATGGCTTGGCTCTATCAATACCCATCCTTAATGTCAGGAACATTGATCAAGCGATACAAACGCTTTTTCGCCGATATTGAATTAGAAACGGGAGAGGTGGTCACGGCGCATTGTCCGAATACAGGCCCCATGACCGGAATTTCTACCCCCAATAGTCGGGTTCAGATCTCTCGCAGCAACAACCCCAAACGAAAATTAGCCTATACCTGGGAAATGATCGAGGTTTGTGACACTTACCCCACTTGGGTGGGTGTGAATACTCATCTTCCCAACGTGGTTGTCAAGCAGTTGCTCCATCAACATCTGTTACCCACTTTAGGCGACTACGAACAGGTTAAAGCTGAGGTGCGCTATGGTCAGGAGAACAGCCGGATTGATTTTCTGCTCACAGGCTCAGAAACCCGGCCCGTTTATGTGGAAGTCAAAAGTGCAACTTGGGCTATCGGCAAGCAGGCACTGTTCCCCGATACCGTGACCACCCGTGGCCAAAAACATATTCGCGAACTGGCGGCGATGTTACCGGAAGCTCGAGCTTGTTTATTATTTTTTATCAATCGGGGCGATTGCACCACCTTTGCTCCCGGAGATCAGGCGGATCCCGAGTATGGGAAATTGCTCAGAGAAGCCGTGGCCTCAGGTGTAGAACTCTTGCCTTGTCGATTTGAACTGACCCTGGAAGGCATTCGTTATCTGGGATTGGCAGAGGCTGAATTATCTGGCTAGTCGAGATCAGGCGCTTTTAGCCTTACGATGGAGGTGCCCTGATTTTTCTCTCGAGAATGTTCTTATTTTTAGCGGAAAATCGTGATTCCCCCCTGAGGATGTTAGGGTAAAAACGATTTAGTTGTGGGGTCAAGATTAACGATGGTCGATCGCGATCGTCTATTTAAAGACTTACTCAAAACCTTTTTCCTGGAGTTTGTCGATCTCTTCTTTCCCAAAATTGCGGTCGCCATTGACCCTAAATCAATTCGCATCTTAGAAACTGAAGGGTCTCAAAAAAAGCAGGAGCAAGAAGAACCAGAGGCTGCCCTGCCTTCCAAAGCGGCTGCATCAAGCTCTGATATTTTGGTGCAGGTCCAAATGCGAGGCCAAGAGTCCTGTTTTTGGGTGCATTTAGACCAGTCCACAGAAGCCGCCATTAAATCTGAGCGCCGTGTTTTTCACACCTTTGCCCGTTTGGATGCGCAATATAATCTGCCCATCTACCCGATTATTTTGCAATTTTCAGAGACTTCCCAACCTCTAGACACCAATGGGTATCGCGTCGAGTTTGTGGATCGCCGAGTTCTAGACTTTAGCTTTGTCGCCATCCAACTGCATCGATTAAACTGGCGTGACTTTTCACAACGGCGTAACCCAGTAGCTGCGGCATTAATGCCAATGATGAATGTGCAAACCTTTGATCGTCCCGTTGTTAAGGCTGAATGTCTCAGATTGCTCACAAATTTGCGTTTAGATGCCAAGCATGTCAAGGTGGTTTCTGAGTTTATTGAAGTGTTCCTTAAACTGAGCCCTGCTGAGGAGCAGATGTTGCAGACAGAACTGGAACGGATGGGGCTATTAGAACGGGAGCGAATTACCAATTTGCTGGCCAATAACACCCAGGAAAAGCAACAGCAAGGGGCAGAGCGGGAGGCTCTCACCCTCGTTTTTCGGCTGTTAAAACGACGCATCGGTGAGCTTAACCCCGAGCTGGAGGCCCAAGTCCGACGTTTGCCTGTGAACCAAGTCGAAGACTTGGGAGAAGCACTGTTAGACTTCAACCATGAAGCGGATTTGAAAAACTGGTTGCAAACCAAAACCCCTTAAAGTTGCCCCATAAATTTATGGGTTTGGGGGATGACTCTAATATGGGGGCAGATCTGTTTTAAGTCTGATTGCCATGTCAGGACTTGGCTCGGCGTAGGCGGTTGGACCGGATGATGAGCCGATAAAGGCGTTACCGGTTGTAAAAAAATCGGAATCGTCGGGTTAATATCAGCAACCAGCTGAGCAGCCGTAACCAAGTCTGACCACTGCGTTTGGGCAGAAATAATCAGCTTACAAAACACGTCTACAGCAGCCTGGTGGCATTGCTCTAGACTGCGGCCATGTTGGTCCCAGTGAGACTCACCACTCACGCTGGGTAACTTCAGATCCATCCCCACACTGTCTAGGTAAGGTAATAGCTGCGCCAAGGCGTCTGGGTGGTGCCCTCCGGTTTCTAAGTAGAGTGGCAACTGAGTTTGATGGCGGATGCGAGGTAATAATACCGCTAAGAAGGCGGCATGAAGGAGAGGCTCTCCTCCCGTCAAACTAATACTGTCATGAAGGCCGGGCTGATCTTGAGCGTTTAGCCACTGCAAGATTTGGGGAAGGGTGACAGGATTTTGGTGCGTGACAAAGTCCCGCAAGCCAGGGGATTGCTCAATTTGGCAGGTAGGTTTTGCAGTCCAAGTATGGGCACTATCGCAGAAGTGGCACCGCAGATCACAGCCACCAAAGCGAATAAAAATTTGCCTTGTCCCCACATTAAGACCTTCTCCTTGGATAGCGGAGAAGATCTCAACTAAGTTAACGGTGGACTGCTCTAATAAGAGGGGGCTTGGACTGGCCATCGCGGATGGTATCAACACTTCTCTAATGACGCCGCTGATTTAAACCGAGGTTCTAGCCAAATCCTTTACTGCGATTGTTAGAAACGGTGGTTAAGCAGTTTTCGATTTGCGATCGCAACTTTTCATGATCCAAATTTTGGCCAATTAACACCAACTGATTTTTGGGCTCGCCTCTCCAGTCCTCATCATCTAGAGAGAATCGCTTACCACTTAGGTGAAAGACATGGCGTTTCTCACTTTCATCGAACCACAGAATCCCTTTGGCACGGAAAACGTTGAGGGGAAGTTGTTCATCCAAGAAATGCTGAAACTTTCGCACTGAGAAGGGGCGATCGCTCTGGAAAGAGAGGGATGTAAACCCATCGTTATCTAAATGATGGGAATGGTGGTCATGATCATGCTCGCAATGACCGTGATCGTGGTCGCAGTTGCTGTGGTCGTGATGATCGTGGTCGTGTCCATGATCGTGGTGGTCGTGGTGGCCGTGATCGTGATGGTCGTGATCGTGGCTATGACCGTGCCCATGATCGTCGTGATCATCTTCAAAGTACTTATCGGATTCAAATAGCCCGACACTCAAAATCAGCGGTAAGGAAACCTGACTTTTGGTGGTTCTAATGATCCGAGCACCTTCTCGCATTTCCCGAACCCGCACTTCTAGCAGATCCAAATCTGCTTCATCTACCAGATCAGCTTTGTTAAGCAAAATAATATCGCCATAGGCAATCTGGCTTTGGGCGGCTTCGCTATTGAACAGATCCAGACTGAAGTTTTCAGAATCGACCACCGTGACGATTGAATCCAAGCGCGTCACATCCCGCAAATCAGTGCCTAAGAAGGTTAAGGCGACCGGTAAAGGATCAGCCAAGCCTGTCGTTTCAACAACGAGATAGTCGATTTTGTCGGACCGTTCCAGAACCTTATAAACGGCATCAACTAAGTCATTATTAATGGTGCAGCAGATGCAGCCATTGCTCAGCTCCACCATATCTTCACCCGTGGTGATCAGGAGGTCATTATCGATGCCAATTTCACCGAATTCATTGACCAGAACAGCCGTTTTTAAACCTTCTTGGTTGGAGAGAATATGGTTTAACAGGGTTGTTTTGCCGCTGCCCAGAAAGCCTGTAATAACAGTGACGGGTAACCCGCGCTTATCAGCCGTCATGGCCTGAGTGGGTTCGGAAGTTGTTGTGGTCATAGTCTTGCTCAGAGATGCAGCCGCTGAAGAACAGATAAAAAAGTGTAGTCCCCATCTTTCATACTAAAGGATGGCTCTTTGGGAAAGTCCTAAATCTTTCTAAATCTAAGGTCGTTTGGTGACTCGGCCTGGAATCGCAGCCACTGTCTGCCAAACGGGCAGCAAGTCATTTTGCAACACCTCTAGCCACGTGGGCCAATGCTGATCAATATGGGCAAGGGTGGCTTGTTTCATCTGGGCGAGCTGATCTGGGTCGTGATATAGGGTTGCGATCGCACCCGCCCAAGTCTCGGGCAAATCGTCTTCAATCACAATGCCATCTTCCCCAGATGCCTGTACTGACTGGTACGCGCCGCCGTGACTAGAAATAATCACAGGTAACCCCGACGCTTTCGCTTCCACAATCACATTGCCTATAGTCTCCGTTTGGGAGGGAAACACAAACAGATCGGCACTGGCAAAGATGGGACCTAGCTGATCATGGTCAATCGTTCCTGTTAAGGTCACATGGTCTCCCAGGATAGCCTGCACTTCCTGATCGCTACTGCCCTGACCGACGACAAGGCCATGAACGGGCAGCCCCTGATCCAGCAGGATCTTCACCGCTTGGGCAAAGGTAAGGATATTTTTGCAGGCATCTAAACGCCCTACAAATAACAGCAGAAATTTCCCAGGAGGGATGTTGTAGGTTTGTTCCAGCCCCGATCGATCGCGATGGTGAGGATGAAACAATTCCTTATCAATGCCCCGTCGGAGGTGGGAAATTTGTGACTTGGGTAAGACGCCATTGACTACCCCAAAGTCAGAGGGCTGAGCCGTCAGCACATGAGCGCAGGACTGCCAGTAGCGCTTTTGCCGAGCCACCATCAACTGCTTATACCGCCGGGGAATTTGCAGCTGTTGGGACAGCAAATGATTGAACCATCCCTGGCCAAAGAGTTTCTCCAGGGCCTGTTCTGTATAGATTCGAGAATATTCTGGTGTATCCGTATGAATTGAAGCGATTAAGGGTTTGCCTTGTTGCTGACAATATCGTTTGGCCGTCTTCCCAAAGGTGAACTGAGGGTGGGTGATATGGACAATATCTAGCTTTTCCAAATAAGGAATGAGAGAGGGATTGGATGGGGCAATATCTGTATGTCCGGGAACATCCTTTAGGAAGGTCAGGCGTTCAGTACTAAACCGAGGGGGATGCAAAACGTAGCGAACATTGGGAGAGAGTTCGATAACCTGCTCTTGGTCCCCTAAAAAATGCAGGCTTAGTGTTAGCTCTTCAGGTAATGTGGCTGCGACTTTGGCAAAGGATTCCCAGCATTTGACATGCCCGCCTGCGGCTTGGTGCCATCTTAAATCTATAAACACCCCAACCGAAACCATATCTCATCCTTTAACTGATCGTGATCACAGAATATCGAGCGGTGGCCCCCAATAATAGCGATTTGAAGAAAATATCTGTTCTGCTGGTTGAATCAGACGGTTGAAAACCCATCTAGAATGCAATTTAAAACTAACGTTTGGTACCTCAAGGAGCAGAACTGCCATAATATCTATCCCGACTGGATAAATCAACTGCAACCGAGACAGAACCCACGGCCATGCCAGGCCAGTTTTTGATACGCTATGGTGGCTTCAGTGTTCTGGGCATTTGAGGGATGGTCCTCAATTGATGTTTCTAACGCTAGAAACTTCGCTGTGACGCATCTGTAAGTGAGGAGTGAAACTATGCAGAAAACCTTATTTTTGAGTCCCCCCTCTTTTGATGGATTTGACGGGGGTGCTGGCGCTCGATATCAGGCCAAACGCGAAATTACTTCCTTTTGGTATCCCACCTGGCTGGCCCAACCTGCAGCCTTAGTGCCGGGAAGTAAGCTGATTGATGCCCCTCCCCATGAACAAACCGTCGAGGATGTGCTGAAGGTCGCCAAGGATTATGACTTGGTGATTATGCATACCAGCACCCCTTCCCTGGCCAATGATGTTAAATGTGCGGAAGCGATTAAGGCTCAAAAACCGAGCACTCAGGTTGGCTTTATTGGTGCCCACGTTGCCGTTTTACCGGAAGAAACTCTGCGGGATAACCCCATTATTGATTTTGTCTGTCGCAACGAATTTGACTATACCTGCAAAGATGTGGCCGAAGGCCTGCCTCTATCAGAAATCAAGGGGCTCAGCTATCGCGACCCAGAGAATCAAATTCAGCACAATCCCGAGCGTGACCTAATCCATGATTGGGATGCCATGCCTAGTGTCCTGCCCGTTTATGCTCGTGACCTGGATATCAAAAAGTATTTTATCGGCTACCTTCTCCACCCCTATATTTCCTTTTATACCGGGCGTGGCTGTCCCGCTAAGTGCTCCTTCTGTTTGTGGCCCCAAACGATTGGTGGCCATAATTACCGCGCTAAAAGTCCCGAGGCCGTGGGCAAAGAAATGGAGCAGGCCAAGTATCTGTTCGGGGATACGGTGCGGGAATATATGTTTGATGACGATACGTTTACGATTGATAAACCGCGTGCGATCGCAATTAGTGAACACCTCAAGCGCCTAAAACTCACCTGGAGCTGCAACGCTCGGGCTAACCTGGATTACGACACCCTCAAGCAGCTACGGGATAACGGACTCCGGCTATTGTTAGTGGGGTTTGAATCGGGCAACCAGCAGATTCTAGACGGCATCAATAAGGGCATCAAGCTTGAGGTGGCCCGAAAATTTATGGCCAACTGCCGCAAACTCGGTATCACCGTCCACGGCACCTTCATTATTGGCCTTCCCAACGAAAGCCAGGAAACTATCGAAGAAACGATTCGGTTTGCTTGTGAGGTGAATCCTCATACCATTCAGGTTTCGATTGCGGCCCCCTATCCCGGTACGGCCCTTTACGCCCAAGCCAAAGAGAATAACTGGTTTAGCGACACCTCTCTACTCGCAGATTCAGGGATTCAAACCTCAACCTTGGCCTATCCCAATCTTTCCAGTGCCGCCATTGAGGATGCTGTCGAGCGCATGTATCGCCGCTTCTACTTCCGACCTCAAGCGATTATTCCGATTGTGGGTGAAATGCTGGGAGACCCACAAATGTTGGTTCGTCGTCTGCGGGAAGGGCGGGAGTTCTTTGCTTATTTGAAAGAGCGACAAACTGAGGCAGCAGCTAAAGTTTGAGGTTATAAAGTATCGCCTCAAGGTTTGAGTGGCCTGAATCGATTCCCTCCCTCTCCGGAGGGGGGAGTCAGCGATCTTTAGAACCATGAAATCTGCAGTTTATTAGGGAACCATCAAATACAGATTGAATTCATTGGGGGTTATGCAAGTGATGATCAAACTGGGCAGCAGGGACCATAAACAACTGTTCTGTCGTAGCTTTTTAGACACCTATTTGGATTACGAGCC